>URDS01000001.1 GCA_900546635.1 uncultured Eubacteriales bacterium
AGCACAGAAGCAGGCAATGGCCGAGGCCGTTGCCAGGATCCGCGAGAACATGACCACCGCCGCCAAGGCCGCAGGCCGCGATCCCGGCGAGGTGCTGCTGTGCGCCGCCTGCAAGACCCGCACAGTGGAAGAAGTGCGCTACAGCGCCGATTTGCCCATTGACCTGTTTGGTGAAAACCACGTGCAGGAACTTGTGGAAAAGACCGACGCCGGAGCTTACAACGGCAAGCCGGGGCATTTCATCGGCCACCTGCAGACCAACAAGGTCAACAAGGTGGTGGGCCACGCTGCGCTGATCCAGAGCGTGGACAGCACGCGGCTGCTGGATAAGATCGAGGCCGCCGCCGAGCGGCTGGGCATCACCCAGGAGATCCTGATGGAGATCAACATCGGCGCCGAGGAAAGCAAGAGCGGCGTTGGCCCGGACGACCTGTGGCCGCTGCTGGATGCTGCCGCCGCCAAGACCCACATCAAGGTGCGCGGGTTGATGGCCATTCCGCCCGCCGATGCCGATGACACCGCTACCCGCCGCTTTTTTGCTGAGGTGCGGGAATTGCTGGCAAAGGCCGCTGCCCGCGGGTATGAAAATGCCCGGATGAATATTTTGTCCATGGGCATGAGCCACGATTATGCCGCCGCCATTGCCGAAGGTGCGACGATTGTGCGCGTAGGTACGGCGATTTATGGGGCAAGAGATTATAGTAAAAAGAAGTAACCCATTTTCCGTTTCCTCACAACATATAATCAACATACAAAAGAGCGATGCAGTTTCCCACTGCATCGCTCTTTGTTTTAGGAAATATTAAAAGTTTCTTTGCCTACTTTCTTTTCCAAAGAAAGTAGGTTAGTCCTCGTCGGCGAAGTTGCCGAGGGCTTTGGCCTGCTCGATGACCTTGGCCTCCAGCATCTGGGGCAGAGTCTCGTAGCGGACGAAATCGAAGGTGTACCAGCCGCGGCCCTGGGTCAGCTGACGCAGGAAGGTGGTGAAATCCTGCATCTCGGCGATGGGCACCTCGGCCTCCACGACCTGCAGGCCGTCCTCATCCGGGTTCATGCCCAGCACGCGGCCGCGGCGCTTGGTGACCTCGCCCATGATGTCGCCGGTGTTGTCTGCCGGGACATGGGCCTGCAGGGACCCGATGGGCTCCAGCAGAACAGGGCCAGCTTCAGGAACAGCGGCCTTGTAGGCCAGCTTGGCGGCCATAATGAACGCCATTTCACTGGAATCCACAGGGTGATAGCTGCCGTCCAGCAGGGTGGCTTTCAGGCCGACCATCGGGTAACCGGCCAGCACACCGTGCTCGGCCGCCTGGCGGACGCCCTTTTCAACAGCGGGGAAGAAGTTCTTCGGTACGCTGCCGCCGAAGATACTTTCTGTAAAGGTCAGCCCCTCCGTGTCGCTCGGAGAAAACTCAATTTTGACATGACCGTACTGTCCGTGTCCGCCGGACTGCTTTTTATGTTTGCCCTCGACGGAAACCTTCTTTTTAATCGTTTCGCGATACGCGATTCGCTGCTTTTCAAGCGCAACGGATATGCCGTAGCGCGTTTTCAGCCGGGCGACCGTAACGTCAAGATGCATGTCTCCGAGGCCGTAGATCAGCATTTGTTTGGTTTCGGCGTTGTTTTCAAAGCGCAGCGTGAGGTCTTCTTCAAGGAGTTTTGTGATCCCTTGTGAAATTTTATCTTCATCGCCTTTGGCTACCGGAACAATGCCTTTGGCCATATAGGGAACCGGAGAAATCACATGGGCATACTGTATTTTACCGGATGCGCTCAATGTATCGTTGGTATTGGTATCGTTCAGCTTTGCGGTCACACCGATATCGCCGCAAGCGAGCAAGTCGGTTTCGGTTTGCTTCTTTCCGCACATGGTGTAGATTTTATTTAATTTTTCTTCACCGCCGCGCGCATTTTTCAAAACCATGTCTCGGCGAACTTCTCCGTTCATCACTTTGAAAAACGTCATTTTTCCCACAAACGGATCGGCGATCGTTTTAAATACGAATATCGCCGGATCGCCGTCCTTGTCGATCGCAATTTCGCTCCCGTCAACAGATTGTTCTGTGCCGCGTGCGGTCGGACGCGGGAAAGAATCGGCAATCACGTCGAGCAGGGGACCAACGCCCCAAACTTTGGCAGCGGAGCCGCAGATGACCGGAACGATTCCACCGTTTATGATGCCCTGATGGATGGCTTCCACGGCTTCGTCACGTGTGATTTCTTCGCCCGCAAAGTATTTTTCCATCAATTCTTCGCTGGTTTCGGCAATCGACTCCAGCAGCATGTTTCGGTACTCGTGCGCCGTGCCGACAAAGTCGGCGGGAATACTTACACCGTGAGACAGATTGCCCTTGTCGTCATATTTATAGACTTTCATATCGATCAAATTTAAAAAGCCGCCGACATGATCGCCCTCGATCATCGGAATGAAGAGCGGGCAGACCGCGACGCCGTAACGGTCGCGCAGCGCCGAGAATACTTTGGCAAACCGCGCTTCGCCGTCGTCAAAACGATTGATGAAAAAGGATTTCGGAATTTTGGCTTCGGTCGCGTAGTCCCAGCCCAAATCCGTGCCGACCTGAACGCCGGTGCGGCCGTCTACCACGATGATCGCTGCATCCGCAACCCGAACCGCCTGTTTTGCCTCTCCCTTGAAGCCAAGATAGCCGGGGGTGTCGATGATGTTGATTTTAATGTCGTTGTGTATAAAATTGATCATTGCAGCCGAAAGCGTAAAACCGCGTTTGATCTCCTCAGGATCATAGTCGCACACCGTGTTGCCGTCGGTTATTTTGCCAAGCCGGTCGGTTAGCTTTTTGTAAAAGAGCATTGCCTCTGCCAAAGAGGTCTTTCCGGCTGAGCCATGCCCCAAAAGCGCTATGTTTCGAATATTTTTGGTTATTGTGTTCGCCATTCTGTTCGCTCCTTTTCTGCAAGTTATATTTTTATTATACAGCAAGACAGAATCGCTTTTCAATACATTATTTGAACTTTTTGCAGTATATCTGTAAAATAATAAATTGTAATTTTGTGAAAAATGACTATTGCTCTTTGCAGTTCTTTCCCTGCCAGAGATTTTGTGCGTACAGATATTGATCCAGTGCGTTGAGCACGCCGAATTTTTTGCGACTCCAAAGCGGGGCCAAAAGCATCTCGGACGTTCCGTCACCGGTTACCCGTCCGATGACGATACCGGAGGGCAGAAGCGTCAGTTGCTGCGCCAAAATACGAACATAGCGTTCTTTTGTCAGCGGGGAATAGTCGCCGTCGGTATACAGCTTTGCCAGCGCAGTATCGCGCAGTACATGCAGAAGATGAAATTTGACCTGTTCGGGATGCAGTGCGGCGACGGCTTCGACCGTACTTAGCATGTCATAGTCATCTTCGCCCGGCAAGCCGTTAATCAAATGTACGCAAATCTGAATTTTCGGCGAAGCGGCGCGCAGAGCCGCGTACCCTGTGCAAAATTCCGCATAGGTATGGCATCGATTGATTTTCGCGGCGGTTTTATCATTCGCACTTTGCAGGCCGATCTCTACGGTCAGTACGGTTTTTTCGGCCAGTTCCGCAAGCAGGCTGAGCACTTCATCGTCAAGGCAATCCGCACGAGTGGCAATGTTCATTCCGACCGCGCCGGGGAGTTTCAGCGCCTCGGTAAATTTTTCACGCAGAAACGCCGCGGGCGCGTATGTATTGGTGTGCGCCTGAAAATAGGGAATTGTCCGCACGGTTTCCCATTTGGAGGACAGCTTTTCGCATCCGAGTTCGTATTGACGGCGTACAGAGAGCGTCGGGGGCGGTGCAAAATCTCCGCTTCCGCGGCCGGAACAGTAAATACAGCCGCCGCGGCCGCGTGTGCCGTCGATGTTTGGACAAGTACAGCCGATGTCCATTGGGATTTTGACGCATTTGCCGCCGAATGTTTGGCGCAGGTAATAGTCATATGTATAATAGCGTTTGTTCGAGTCCGTGTTGGGAAAAGGATTCTGTTGACGCTGCGTTTGTTTCATAGCGTGCTCCTTGACGGAAATTTGAATCTATTGTACTGTAATTCACAATGTTTTTCAATAAAAAATTTGAAATTCTACTTGATTTTTAGAATGGGGTATGCTATTATATACGAGCATGCCGATGCGATTTGGAGAAGTCGCCTAGTTGGTCGAGGGCGCGCGACTGGAAATCGCGTAACCCCTAACAGGGTTCGAGAGTTCGAATCTCTCCTTCTCCGCCAAAGCAAAAGCCCTTGAAAACCTTGTGTTTTCAAGGGCTTTTGCTTTGCGTGTTTTAAAAATAAAAACAGAACATACAGTAACGGAGTGTCAGTGGTCAAAAATGCGACAGGAAAATGATCTTGGAAATGATCCGATAGGCAGACTTGTGCTGCGAATTGCGCTGCCGAGTATGCTTGCGCAGTTTGTGAATGTCTTGTACAGTGTTGTGGATCGCATGTACATAGGAAACATAGCGGATGTGGGCGATCTTGCACTGGCAGGTGTCGGCGTATGCGGTCCGGTCATTACGATGATCGGCTCTGTGTCGTCCTTAGTGGGGATCGGCGGCGGAACATTGATGAGCATTCGTATGGGCGAGGGCAATTTGAAAAAGGCAAAGATCATTTTGGCAAATTGCTTTTTGATGCTTTGTGTTTTTTCGCTGCTGCTCATGGCCGTTTTCTTTCCCATCCGAGAGCGTATGCTGATGTTTTTCGGTGCGAGCGATGCGACCATTTCTTTTGCGAGCCGATATTTTTCCATTTATCTTACGGGAACATTGTTCGCGCTGCTTTCTACGGGCATGAGTCAGTTCATCATTTGTCAGGGGTTTGCCAAAAAAGCCATGTTTGCGGTCGTGCTCGGCGCGGCGCTGAACATTATTTTGGATCCGATTTTTATCTTTGTGCTGGATATGGGCGTTGAGGGGGCGGCAATTGCCACGGTTTTGTCGCAGCTTGCAAGCTGTTGCTTTGTGCTGTGTTTTCTGTTTGGCAAGCAACCGCCGATTCCGATCACATTCGGCGCATACAGTTTGCATGTAATGCGGCGGGTGCTGTCGATTGGTTTTACACCGTTTGCGATCATCGCGGCGGACAATATTATGATTATTGCCATGAATGCAGTTCTGCAAGAGTACGGCGGCGCAGCGCAGGGAGATATGCTGGTCACTTGCGCGACGATTGCGCAGAGCTTTATGCTGGTGGTCACGATGCCGCTCGGCGGAATCAGCGGCGGAACGCAAACCATATTGAGCTTCAATTACGGTGCGCGTCAGACTGCGCGTGTACAGGAGGCCCAGCAAAAAATTTTTCTGCTTTGCCTTGCGTATACCGCGCTTATGACCGCGTTTGCATGGGTAGGCGGAAGAGGCTTTGTTCGGCTTTTCACGAGCGATGCGGTGGTTGAAAGCAACGCTTTGTGGGCGGTTCGCGTTTGTACGCTGTCCTTGCTTCCGCTGGGACTGCAATATGAAGTTGTGGACGGATTTACGGCGATCGGACAGGTGCGCTTTGCGCTTGCGCTTTCTTTTTGGCGCAAGCTTGTGTATTTTTCCGCGTTGTTCATTCTTCCCGCGATGTATGGCGCGAAAGCTGCATTTTACGCTGAACCTGTATCCGATGTGCTCGGCCCCGCGGTGTCGGTTATCGTATATCTTATGGTCATGAAACGTGTGTTGAACAAGCGAAAACAGGCGGATAAACTGTAGGCATTCGGTTGCATAAAAAATAATGAACCGGGATTTGAGGCGTGAATGTATGAAAAATGAGACATCTTTGCACGGATGTCTCATTTTTTATGTCTTGAAATAAACCAATATTTGTGTTATACTCGGTATATGTTGAAAACCAATCGAAATGCGTCGCAAGGACAAGAACGCGTGTGACCAAAGATTCGACACAGCCGGTTGCAAAGAAAGTTCGCGTTTCCCAAGCAACCGAAATTTTGCTTGCTTGGGTTTTGATGGATTTACGTGATTCGGCTTGCAGATTTTGAGAAAAAACGCGGATTGCGTACCGGTTTTTGCGCCATGCTGCTTGCGACTTTTCATAGTGAATTGAAAACGGAGGCAAATCACAGTGACAGACTTAAAGTATTTTATAAAACTTCCGTTTTGGGAGCGGCTTACAGACAGTGAAAAAGAGCTTGTACAGACGAATTCCATGATACAAAAATATACGAAAGGTGAGTTCGTTTATAACGGCGGCGCAAAGTGCAGCGGAATGACAGTGGTACTGAGCGGGGAACTCCGCATTAGCGTTATATCTGAAGAAGGGCGTGAAATCACGCTTTATCGTCTGCACGAAAATGAACTGTGCGCGCTTTCGGCTTCATGTATTTTAAGTCAGATCACATTTGATACGCATACGACGGCCGCCGAAGAATGCTCGGTACTGGTTATTAACGCATATGCATTTGAAAAACTCATGAAGCAAAATATCTATGTCCGGTGTTTTATATATGAATTATTAAGCGAGCGCTTTTCTTCTGTTATGTGGACAATGCAGATGATTTTGTTTAAAGGTTTTGACCGCCGGCTTGCCTCTTTTTTAATCGGTGAGTATGAGCGGACAGGGCTTAAAACCATACAAATGACGCATGAGCAAATTGCGCAGTACACCAATTCCGCCCGTGAGGTCGTTGCCCGGATGCTCAAACGTTTTGCAAGCGAAAAATTGGTAGAATTTAAAAGAGGACGAATTACGCTGTTAGACATTCCCGCGCTTCAAATGATGAAATAAAAAAATTTCTCAAAATGCGACTTGGTCACGGTTTTCTCTGAAATGAAGTGGTAAAATACAGTCAATCAAAAGGATGATAATCCGAAGATGAAAAATTCCCTTTAAGGAGGAAACCGTAATGGCTGAAATCAAACTTACAAAACAGAATTTTGAGGATGAGGTCTTAAAATCAGACAGACCTGTGCTGGTTGACTTTTGGGCGTCATGGTGCGGTCCCTGCCGTATGATCGCGCCTGTTGTCTCTGAAATTGCAGAAGAAGCCGCCGAAAGATTCAAAGTCGGCAAGGTCAATGTAGACGAAGAGCAGGAGCTTGCCGCGCTTTTCCAAATTATGAGCATCCCAACGCTGATGGTATTTAAAGACGGAAAGCCGGTAAACACGGTTGTAGGCTTCCGTCCGAAAGCCGCGCTTTTGGAAATGTTGAAATAAGAGGGAACAACCATGCATTTTTTTGACTTTTTTAGAGGCTTGGATATAAATGAGGGCTTAAGAAAAATGCAAAGCACGGACGGGGCCGTACTGATTGATGTGCGTACTCGCGAGGAATATGCCGACGCACATATTCCGGGAAGCTTGAATATTCCGCTGAATGAACTTCAAAGCGCAGAAAATAGAATTTCCGATAAAAGCACACCTCTTTTTGTTCATTGTTTAAGCGGCGGAAGAAGTCGTCAGGCTGTGCATTTTTTGAAGCGTTTGGGGTATACGGATGTAACGGATATCGGCGGCATTCATCACTATAGCGGAAAAATCGAGAAAGGAGCATAGGATGAAAGTAGTCATTGTAGGCGGCGTCGCAGGCGGCGCCTCGGCCGCCGCACGGTTAAGGCGACTGGATGAAAATGCGGAGATTGTTGTTTTTGAGCGCACGGGCTTTATCTCGTACGCCAACTGCGGTTTGCCGTATTTTATCGGCGGTGTTATTGCCGATGAGGAAGAATTGACGCTGCAGACACCCGAAAGCTTTTGGGACCGATTCAGAGTTGATGTGCGTGTTCGTCACGAGGTCACGGCGATCAATACAAGCCAAAAAACGGTCACGGTCCACGGATTGGACACCGGCAAAACCTATGAGGAGCATTACGATAAGCTGATTCTCTCTCCCGGCGCAAAGCCCACACAGCCGAATATGCCGGGCGCAGAGAGCAAAAATATTTTTACGCTGCGTACAATTGAAGATGCTTTGGCGATTCATAGATTTGTTGAGAACGAAAAACCGCGGAGCGCCGTTATCATCGGCGGCGGATTTATCGGCGTCGAGATGGCGGAAAATCTTGCCGCTCTGGGATTAACGGTAACGCTTTTGGAATATGCCGATCATGTTTTGGCTCCTTTCGATTTTGATATGGCTTGTGCTGTTCATGCACAGATGGAAAACAAGGGCGTTCATTTGATGCTCAACACAGCGGTTACCGCTTTTGAAAAAGACGGAGATCGGATTCTGACCAAAACCGCAAAGAATGGCGATATTTCTTCCGATATGGTATTGCTCAGCATCGGCGTGACGCCCGACACCGCTCTTGCCGAAAGCGCGGGGTTAGAGCTTGGACTAAAGGGAAGTATTATCGTAAACGACAAAATGGAAACCTCTGTGCCGGATATTTATGCTGTGGGCGATGCCGTGGAGGTCAGGCATTTTGTGACCGGAAACCGGACGCTGATTTCGCTTGCAGGTCCCGCCAATAAACAGGGACGCATTGCGGCCGATAACATTTGCGGCAAAAACAGCATGTATAAGGGCGCTCAAGGCTCATCGATTATTCGGTTATTCGATATGACGGCCGCTTCAACCGGCATCAATGAACATGCGGCAAAGAATGCGGGCATTGATTATGAGCGCGTGGTATTGTCGCCCGCTTCTCACGCGGGTTATTATCCCGGCGGCAAAGCGATGACAATGAAAGTGCTTTATGAAAAATCAACGCTTAAAATTCTCGGCGCGCAGATTGTGGGATACGAGGGCGTCGATAAACGGATCGACGTACTTGCAACGGCCATTCGTGCAGGAATGAAAGCGACAGAACTCGCCGAACTTGACCTTGCCTATGCTCCGCCGTATTCCTCTGCCAAAGATCCTGTCAATATGGCCGGTTTTATGATTGAAAATATCGTTGCCGGAAAGGTAAAGCAATTCCATCACGATGCGGTTGACGCGCTTCCCCGCGACGGCAGCGTAACGCTTCTTGACACAAGAACACCGATGGAATATGCGAGAGGGAATGTCAAGGGATTTATCAATATTCCCGTCGACGATTTGCGCGAAAGACTTTCTGAAATTCCGAAGGATAAACCGGTATATGTAATGTGTCAAAGCGGACTTCGCAGTTATATTTCCTGTCGTATACTTTCGCAGAATGGCTATGACTGTTATAATTTCTCCGGCGGATACCGGTTTTATGATTTGGTTATCCGCGGCAAAAAACAATCGGAAAACACATATCCCTGCGGTATGAACAAAAAAATATAAAGGAGGAAAAGTATGAAGTATGTGTGTAAAATCTGCGGCTATGTGTACGATGATGAAAAGCAGGCCGTACCGTTCGCAGATTTACCGGACGCTTGGGTATGTCCCTTGTGCGGGGCAGCAAAATCGGATTTCGCGCCCCAAGGTGCCGCCAAGGTCAAAACCGAAAAACCGAAATCATCTTTAAAATTTGACGATGATATGCGCAAATTGTCCGTCGGCGAATTGTCGGCGGTGTGCTCAAACCTTGCAAGGGGCTGTGAGAAGCAGTATAAGCAGGAGGAAAGCGAACTGTTTGCAAAGTTGGCTGCATATTTTGCTGACATTACGCCCGCCCAAAACACGGCGGAAGCTGCTGAGATCGCCGAACTTATTCAGCGCGATTTGGAGAGCGGATACCCCGATGTGAAATCGACGGCTGGTGAAAAGAAAGACCGAGGCGCTTTGAGAGTTTGTGTTTGGGGCGAGAAAGTAACCCGTATTTTGAACGCGCTTCTTCAAAGATATGAAAAAGAGGGCGAAGCGTTTCTTGCGGATACAGAAATTTGGGTATGCACCGTATGCGATTTTGTGTTTATAGGCGATAGCGCGCCTGAACTTTGTCCGGTCTGCAAGGTTCCGTCCTGGAAGTTTGAAAAGATTGAAAGGGGGAACGGCTGATGAAAAAAATTGCGGTTCGGAATTTACGGCTTTGCACCAAAGACTGTCTTTGTTTGTATGTCTGTCCCGTCGGTGCGACCGATACGGAAAACAGTATCATTGACGTGAATGCGTGTATCGGATGCGGGGCCTGCGCCGAAGCATGTCCGGGCGGTGCGATTTCCATGGTTCCTGTGGAAATGCCTCCGCAGCAGAAAAAAGATGAGGCTGTTATCGCTGCTTTAAATGCTGTTGCAAAGAGCAAAACCAAGCAGGAAAATATTGCTTTGCAGATTGCGGAGCGCACAGATAAAAACGGTCTGCGCCATTTGATGACGGCGTTTGCAAAATCGAACAGATTGGTCGCGGAGGATCTGTTCCGTGAAGCGGGTTATATGCTTCCGCAGAGTGCGAATACGCACAAGCTGTTAGAGGATCTGATTGCTTCTTCCCCGTCAGAGGATTTTCCGACAGAAGCGGCGAAAAGACTTTTAGCGTTGATCCCTTGTAATGAGCTTATCGAAAAGCCAAAACTGAAAATGATAAAATACAGATGTAAAATTTGCAATACGACTTTTGAAGCAGCAGACGGTGAAGAACCGGTCTGTCCGATTTGTAAGGCTAAAGGTGAAAACCTTGAAGAAATAAAGGAGGAAAACAAAATGAACAAGTACGCAGGTACGCAAACCGAAAAGAATTTGAAGGAAGCTTTCGCGGGTGAGTCCCAGGCAAGGAACAAGTATACATACTTTGCTTCCAAGGCAAAAAAGGAAGGTTATGAGCAGATTGCGGCTCTTTTCCTTAAAACGGCCGATAATGAAAAGGAACACGCCAAAATGTGGTTCAAAGAGCTTGCGGGCTTAGGCGATACGTCTGAGAACCTGAAAGCGGCGGCTGACGGCGAAAACTACGAGTGGACCGATATGTACGACGGCTTTGCCAAGACTGCCGAGGAAGAAGGCTTTCCGGAACTCGCTGCAAAATTCCGTATGGTTGCCGCGATTGAAAAGCACCATGAGGAGCGTTACCGTGCGCTTCTTCACAATATTGAGATGGCGGAGGTTTTCGCCAAGAGCGAGGTAAAAGTTTGGGAATGCCGCAACTGCGGTCATATTGTAGTCGGTACAAACGCACCGGAAGTTTGTCCCGTATGCGCGCATCCGCAGGCTTATTTTGAAATCAACGCGGAGAACTATTGAGTTAAAAGGGGAATCCATCCACGTGTAATTTCATAGAGCGATGTCCGCGTTTTGAGGGATGTTTGAAAATCCTTTCCGACGCAGGGTGTGAAACAAAAGAAAATACAGCGTGACGGATGAATTTTCAAAAAAACAGGAAACGGCTCTTAAAACCATTGGTTTTAAGAGCCGTTTCCTGTTAAAAATGGCGGAGGGAAAGGGATTCGAACCCTTGTGAGCTTGCGCTCAAACGGTTTTCAAGACCGCCTCGTTATGACCGCTTCGATATCCCTCCGTATGGGTGTTACAGACTGCGAAACCTATATTAGCATAAAAATTCCTTTATGTCAAGTCTGAGACCGAGATGTGCAAAAATTTTTAAGCGGCGTTTGCGGTTGAATGTATAGCTGTGGATTTTATGGTCACGCACTGCGAAAAGATTGACAAAACAGCGTTAATACGATAAAATAAAATCAATGGTACTCTAATTTTTTCAGGAAATGAGGACAAATCGATGGGTATTATCAAAGCGGCGGTCGGCGCACTCGGCGGTGCACTCGGCGATCAGTGGTTAGACGCAATCGAGCCTTATGAGATGAGCGATACAACGGTATTTACCAAAGGCGTTCTGGTACATAACGGTTCACGTTCTTCCAACAAAAAAGGCACAGAGGATGTGATCAGCGACGGATCTGTCATTCATGTTTATCCCAACCAGTTTATGATGCTGGTAGACGGCGGAAAAATTGTGGACTATACGGCCGAGGAGGGATATTATAAGGTTGATAACAAGGGGGCGCCCTCGCTCTTTAACGGTCAGTTCGGGGATGCGCTGAAAGATGTATGGCAGCGCTTTAAATTCGGAGGCACGCCCTCGTATACGCAGAAAGCGTATTTTGTCAATCTCCAGGAAATCAAGGGGATCAAGTTCGGCACGCGCGCCGCAGTCAATTATTTTGACAGCTTTTACAACTCCGAATTGTTTTTGCGCGCGCACGGAACCTATTCCGTAAAAGTTACCAATCCGATTCTGTTTTATAAGGAAGCCATTCCAAAAAACAGCGATCATGTGGATATTAACGACATTAATGAGCAGTACCTGTCCGAATTTTTAAGCGCATTTTCGGCGGCCATCAACAAAATGTCGGTGGACGGCGTGCGGATTTCTCATGTGGCCTCCAAATCGGTTGAACTATCCAAATACATGGCTGATGAACTGGATGCGGAGTGGAAGAATACCCGCGGATTTGAAGTTGCGGCGGTCGGTGTTGCCAGCATTTCCTATGACGACGAATCGAAACAACTCATTGAGATGCGCAACAAGGGCGCTATGCTCTCAGATGCTTCTGTGCGTGAGGGGTATGTGCAGGGCTCGATCGCGCGTGGTTTTGAAGCGGCCGGAAGCAACGAAGGCGGCAGTGCGCAGGCCTTTATGGGTATGGGCATGGGAATGGGCGCGGCGGGAAATTTTATGGGCGCTGCGACCGAAACCAACCGTGAGCAGATGAAAGAACAGGTAAGGGAAGCGGCGGCCGCCAAAACTGCTGCGCCGCAATCCGGCACATGGAAATGTGCATGCGGCGCGGAAAATCAGGCAAATTTTTGTCCGCAATGCGGTGCAAAAAAGCCTGTCCGGGCGGTATGGACCTGTACATGCGGCGCAGAAAATAACGGGAATTTCTGCACGCAATGCGGCGCAAAGAAGCCTATGAAATGGACGTGCGAATGCGGCGCGGAGAATGACGGAAAGTTTTGTTCCAACTGCGGCAGAAAAAAAGAGGAGTGACCGATGTCGGTTGTGACCTATAAATGCCCCTCGTGCGGGGCGGGCATTGCATTTGATTCGGCCAGCCAGCGCTTTAAATGCAAATACTGTCTGTCCGAGTTTACCGAGGAAGAAATCCGCAATCAGGCGGACGACGGCGCACCGGCTGAGGAAAGTCGTACCGACGAGGCGGAGAATCAGGCGTACTGTGACGGCCTTCTTTCTTATACCTGTTCAAATTGCGGCGCAGAGGTGTTTGCAGACGAAAATACGGCGGCTGACATTTGCTATTATTGTCATAATCCGGTGGTTTGTTCCGGACGGCTGACCGGTCAGCTTCGTCCGCATAAAATTATACCGTTTGCCTATGACCAAGAAGAGGCAAAATCGCGTTTCCTTGCCTTTGCCCGCAAAAAATGGTTTGTTCCGCGCGATTTTTTCTCTGAGGCACACGCGGAGCAGATTCGAGGCGTGTATTTCCCGTTTTGGCTGACCGATGCCGACGTGACCGCGAGCGCCTCTGCGAACGCGACACGGGTTCGGACTTGGAAAGCCGGAAATAAACTGTATACCGAGACTTCGCATTATCGCTTGTTTCGCCGCGGAGGCATCCATTTTGAGGATATTGCGACCAGCGCGTACAGCGGAGACGATAAAAAAATGCTGGAAGGAATTTTGCCGTTTCCGCCGGAAGCGCTTAAAGCGTTTACCATGACCTATTTGTCGGGTTTTTTGGCCAAAAAACGCAATATAGAACGCGACCGTGTGGAAAACGAGGTGCGCGGGCGAATCAATCAATATTCAACGACGCTGCTGTCCGGTACGATGTCCGGGTATACAACGGTGACCGGCGTAAACTGCAATACGCGCCTTGAAAAATATATCTGGGATTATGCTCTGATGCCGCTTTGGATTCTTACCTATCAGAAAAACGGAAAAACGTATACGTATGCGATGAACGGCCATACCGGAAAAATATACGGTGAGCTTCCGGTCAGCGGCGGCAAACTGTTTGCTTTGTTCGGTTCGCTGCTTGTCGGCGTGAGCGTGCTCTGCACACTGATCGGAGGGCTGCTGCTTTGAAAAAGATCAGGTTTATAGCCTTGCTGTTTTTTTGCGCCGTGCTGACATTCGGCGCTTTGGCCGCCGAATATACGTTTGTATATGACGGCGCGCAACTGCTGACCGATATAGAGCGGGAGACGCTCGAAACGGATTTTGACGCGATTTTGCAGGAAAGCGGACTTTTGTGCGTTGTTGTAACACAGTATGGATCGGAAAACATGCTGTCAGCGTTGCCCGATTACGCAAAAGACGCGGCGGATATGATTTTGCTGGATATTGATATGCAGGCGCGTACGTTCAACCTGTATCAGTATAACCGCGATGAAGGCGAGGCGGCTTTTCAGCTTTCCAATCGTGAAAGCGACGATATTTTAGACACGGTTTTGATTGATATGGCCGATGGTGAATATGCCAAGGCTGCGCAGGTGTTCGGTTCGCTTTCTGCCGAGTATTTTTCCAATGCGGATCCGTTTGTCCCCGGCAGCGACGGATACGGGGAGTATGGTTATACGGATTATACGGACGGCAATGATGCAGGAAAACCGGATTACGGCGACTATGGCCATATGTATGATGAGGATGAACAAAGCGTCGGTCGCCGGTTGCTCGACGCATTGCCGATGTCTGCCTTTATCGGGCTTGTCGTTTCTGTCATTTCGGTTATCTGCGTGTATGGTCGTTATAAAACCAAGCAGCATGGCGCTGTGTATCCGCTTGAAAAGTATACCGCGCTTGACCTCACGCAGCAGGATGATCGATTTGTCAATAAAACCGTTACCGTCGCTGTGATTCAAAACAGCACCAACAGCACATCGCACAGGGGAGGCGGTTTTGGCGGCGGACATTCCGGTGGAGGGCGTTCCGGCGGCGGAGGCCACGCGGGCGGACGGTCATTTTAGCACGGAGTATAAATAAAAAGGCGCCAATTGGCGCCTTTTATACTGCTTTTATGGTTTCAGCCGAATATGCCCAAATGCTCGAACAGAATTTTCAGTCCCATTCCGATTAGTACAATTCCTCCGATCAGTTCGGCGCGGGATTTGTATTTGGCACCGAATACATTGCCGACTTTGACGCCGAGCGCGGAGAGGGCAAAGGTAATCACACCGATAGAACCGATTGCGGGCAGGATTTTTATATCGTCGAGCAGCGCGAACGTGATTCCGACCGCCAGTGCATCGATACTGGTCGCAATCGCCAGCGGCAGCATGGATTTTGCGCTGAATGAGCAGTCGGTCTCCTCGGCCGGACTGCGCGATTCGCGAATCATATTCAATCCGATCACACCGAGCAGAATAAAGGCAATCCAGTGGTCAAAGCTTGTAACAAATGTTTCAAACTGCTTGCCGAGATAATAACCGATCAGCGGCATCAACGCCTGAAATCCGCCAAAGTACAGGCCGGTCAGCAGCAAATGCTTGGGACGCATTACCTTTACGGAAAGTCCTTTACAGACTGCCGCTGCAAACGCGTCCATGGAAAGCGCAAGCGCAGTTAAAAACAGTTCAAACCAACTCATACGGTCTCCTTCGATTTTAAAATTTACATAGGATACTTTCGGCGTTCTTCAGAAAAGTCGTTTAAGACCTCTTCGCGGTATTTTCGGATGTAATATTTTGCCGTGGAGAGATTCATATCCAGATAATTTCCGCAATCACGTGCCGTGGCGCCGGGAATGTCGCCGGTATAGTTTAAAATAAAGTCGCTCATCCGCAGCATACAGTCGTGAATGTCGGAGGGGAGAAGTTTGCCGGCCAGCAGAATATAAAATCCGGTACGGCAGCCCATGGGACCGAAATACAGCGTGCGGTCTTTCCATAAGGGATCATTGCGCAAAAAGGTGGCGCCGAGATGTTCGATGGCATGAATGGCCGCGGTGTCCATGACCGGTTCGGCATTCGGCCGGGTTATGCGCATGTCAAATGTCGTGACGGTTTCCGCGCCGATTTTATCACAGCGCGATACATAAAGTCCCGGTAAAAGAGACAGATGATTGACCGTAAAGCTTGCAATTTTTTCCATAACGACCTCTTGTTCTCAATTCATATTTATTCGGCAGACCAGAAGATTTTGCAGTCTTCGGCGAAAAAACGCAGGTATCCCAGATCATGCATATAGGAAATGTAGGAGCGGATGGTAGCGCCGACAAGAATGTACTGATTCAAATCCATGCGCAGTTTGTATTTTTGAAAAATCAACTGCAAAATATCTTCAAAGCAACGCGGATGCGCGCAGATTTCGCGGATCGTTTCGATGATTTCATATACTTTTGCAAGATTTGCGTCGGCCAGTGGAACAATGTCTTCTACCGGTTCCGCATGTGCGGGAATATACAGCCGTCCGGATAGCGCGCGCACCTTTTTCAGACTTTCAATATAATTTTCTACATTGTAGATGTAGGAAACATGGTATTTTTCGATAATGTTCAGGCCGGTTAGGCAGTCTCCCAAAAACCAGACATCGTCCGGCGTTTTGAACGCGGTCATGGAGGCGGAATGCCCGTCCAGCGGTAACGCCTCAAGGCCGACCGGCATATTTTCGGCGTTCAGCCTCTTTGCCTTGCTGCTTTGCGCAATAAAAAACTTGTTTTCGCGAATCTCATGCGGCGGGTAGCCGCCCCATAATATGGTGGGATTCAGAATCGTGTGTTCGATAAATGCGCCGTCAAACCCGGCGTAGAGCAGGCGGCAACCGGTACGGTCGTGCAGAAGTTTGTTGCTTCCGATATGATCGGCGTGTATGTGCGTATTGATTACAGAAGACAGAATCCAGCCTTTTTCTTCCAGAATCTTCAAAACTTTTTTGCCCGCATCCTTATCGTTTCCGCTGTCAATCAAGCAGACTTCATTCCCGGAAAAATTATAAATTCCCATCCGTGAGGGGCAGTCGATATAGTAGGTGTTGCCCCCGACTTTTTTCAGTTCATACATTTGCTTTCCTCATGGTGTTCAATGTCAGAATATGGTTTTGCCATTTTGTCCGGCTCCGGGCATTTTGCATTGCGACGTGAAACAACGTTCGGGCATTTTGCAAAAAGATTGCCGGGCGACAGGCAACTCTATTTATTATATCAGAACAGCCGTAGGGATTCAATATATTCGCCGTATGTTTGTGCGTTTCTTGCAATTTTTTTATCGGTATGGTATACTGAAAAGGGAGGAAAACGATATGGAATATCTTGATTTATATGATATTACCGGGCGCCGGATCGGAAAACGATGCGCACGCGGAACCGGTCATATGCCGCCCGATTCTTATATTTTGGTCGCTGATATTTGCACAATGAACGCTTTGGGGCAGCTTTTGATCACACAGCGGCACCCGAAAAAAAGTCACCCGCTCGAATGGGAATTTACCGGGGGCGCGGTGCAATCCGGTGAAGACAGCCGCACCGCCGCTGTACGTGAATTGTTTGAGGAAACAGGACTTTCGGCGCTTCCCGAAACGCTTCGATTGCTCGGCCGTTCCTGCACCGGCCGATTTTTACATGATTTTTATTTGTTTTGTACCGACGCTGAGGTATCGTCGCTGTGCTTGCAGGCAGACGAGGTCGTAGATGCGAAATTTGTTTTCCCGGATGAAATCGAAAAGCTGTATAAGCAGGGCAAATTTGTCGGACATGTTTACAGACGGTATCTTGAGTGCGCGGAGCAGATTCGTGCGTTTTTGTGTTAGCGGAGATCTGCGTCAAGACGAATGCCGGGATTGATTTTTTTGCGACGGCGCGCTTGATTTGTTTTGCCTTGACTGTAATGCTTTTTTGCGCGGCTTATCTTCTTTTTGGAACAACCCGATCAAAAAAGAGGAGAGCGTGACGGTAACCAGAGAATATAGAATGTTTTGAAGCGGAATGTAGCTTAAAGAGAGCAGAAGCACCGTTAAATCGGTTGCTAAGTAGGCAAGGCTGATTTTGCAGTGCAGCAGTTTGGAAAGCACAAGCGCTAAAGCGTCATCACCGCCGGCGGCGCCGCCCTCACGAACGATAATGCCTACGCCGACACCGACAAAGACGCTGCCGAGCACTGCTGCTGCAAGCGGATACATACAAAGATCGGGCAAAATATAACCTATATGTTCAAACAGATTGTAAAATACCGAAAAACACAGACTTGCGGCAAGCGCGTTTTTTAAAAATGCGCGTCCGAGCAGCCGGAACCCGAAAAAATAACACAGTGCGTCCAGACAAAAGCCGGAAATACCCGGCGTAATATGAAACCAGTGCTTGAGCAGAAGCGTCATGCCGAGCACGCCGCCCTCTGTGATCAGGCCCCGGCTGTGGATGTTGAACATGCCGAAAGCGAGTATGGCCGCGCCTGTTGCGAGCAACAGCCAGTGTTTGAATGTTTGAAATCGGATAGATTGGTTCGAGGATGTCAATTTGCGAACCCCTTTCTTTTACGGTTGACGGTATTTTTAAGTATAAACAATATAGCAGCTATATTGTCAAGCGTTTTGGAGGAATTTTTTGTGGATGTACGATTTACTGTGGGAGAAATGGCCAAACTGAACGGCATTTCCAAGCAGATGCTGATCTTTTATGACCGGGAAAATGTATTTAAGCCGAGTATGGTAGATCCGCAAAACGGATACCGGTATTATACGGCGGAACAGATGGAACAGCTTGACAGTATTTTATTGCTGCGGGATATGGGATTTTCTCTGTCTGAAATCCGAGCGCATATGCAGAGCCGCACCGGCGAAAATACATTGACGGCGATTCGGGAGCAGAGAGACGTTTTGCAAGAGCGTCTCCGGCATTGGCAGCGGGTTGAGCGGCGCCTGTCGCATAAAATTGAGATGATGGAGCGTTTCCTCGAAACCGGTCCGTCGGCGGACGGATTTATCCGATGCGAGCAGGCTTATTTTGCAATTGAAAAAACCGCGCCTCCGCATGGATTGCTGGAGGTGGATATGGCGGTCAAACGTTTGCTTGTCCGCGCGACCGCAAACGGATATGCGCATTTTTATCAGATCGGTGATGTAATTTTGAAAGAAAATTTGCTGCGCGGGGATTTTATCCGTTTTGATTTTGCTTTTTTGCCGTTGGATGCTCCGGACGGCGTCGAGAATCTCTTTGTGAAGCCTGCAGGGCAGTATTATCGCGGGTATCATGTTGGGGCGTATGCGCAGATTGGACGCACGTACCGCCGGTTGCTGGAGAACCTGAATCAAGCGGGTTATGCGCCGTCGGGCGCCGCTTATGAATATTGTGTGTTGGATTCGCTCACGACAAAAGATCCGAAAGATTATATGACGGAAATTCAGATTCCGGTGGAGCTTGTAAAGAATACCGTTGATTGAATATGAAAAGAAACATCCGGGCGCTGATGCGCCCGGATGTTTCAGGATCTATGCAGAGGAAAACTCAGTTGCTTTGGATAATTGAATCGAAGCTGCTGATTTTATTCGTCAAAGGACGCGGATTGAGGTTTACTGTATAAACGGTGTGAATGCTGGCGGGCTTTTTGGTTTTGTTTCCGATTACAACGCCGTTTGTATTGGCTGTGTATGGTTCTACAAAAGCAAAGCGTCCGCTCGAAGTATCGGTACCGGTGTAGGCGTGATAGCAGATCCATGTATTGCCGTCGGTATCCGTGATATAAGAGGCGTGTCCGCAGCCGTTGATGCTGTCGGATTTTGAGAATATCGGCGTCGAGCGCTTCTGCCAACTGCTCTGATCTGTCGGATCTCCACCGAGATATTTGAGTTGGCCGAGCTTGTATTCCGTGGTCCAGTAGCCGCTGCCTGAGTATACGACATAGACAGAGCCGTCACTGCCGTATACTGCGGTGCCGCCTTCAACGACTTTCGGATAGGCTGCGCCGGTGTTTGGATTATACGCCGCGCCGCCCATTTCCCAGGAATATTCGGGTGTGCAGATAACGCCGTGCGCGCCTGAAATCGTCCATGGATTGGAAAGTCTTGCTATGTTGATTGTTTGATAGAAATTGGATGTGGCGCGTCCGACTTCGCCAACCCACATGGTGTACAGTTGTCCGTTTATGCGAATAATGGTTTGTCCGGCAGCCCAGGCATCGTTTGTCAATGCGGGATTACTTGGGCTTGTAACCTTGATCGGAACATTGACCTCGCCGGTCACGGGATGTCCCCAGGGCCCCTGTAAATCGTCGGTCAGGCATTTGATTACGTACATGCGGTGATTGATATTTTCGCCGTCGTCGCAGGCGATAAAGCAATACCAACCGGCGTATTCCGCACCGAAGTCTTCGGGGCTGAAGTAATGAATTTCAGGCGACCACAGATCTTGTGACCACATTTGCCCTTCAGCGGGTTCGTAAATGATTTTTTGAGCCGCATATTTGAGGTCCCCGATATTCGCTGCTTTATATAATGCCAGCCGCGTGTTTCCGGTTGCGATATAATAGTAATTGCCCTCGTAGAAAAACAGCCAGGGGTCGGCGCCGTTTGAGCGGATGGGGTTGGTGAAAGACATGGTTCCGGTTTCCTGTGCCGTAAGATCAATTTTATCGGCAACATGTAAACTGCTTGTCATACTGCCGGAAAGCGCTTGGGTTCCGATGAGGTCTGTGCTGTGTGCAAAATTACCGCCGTTTACATAAACCGTGTAGCTGCCTGTATACGTTCCGAGTTTTGTGCTGGATGCGGCAAGCGTACCGTAGAACGTGCCGCCGTTCAGCGTCAGTGTGACGGCGGAGTTGAGCGAAAGCTGCGCATTTTCGGGCGTGAAAGCATAGAGCCCCGCATAAAATGTACCGCCGTTAATGGTAGCGTGAATTGCGCCGTTATGTGCGGTTCCGCTTCCGAGCGTCACACGTTCACTGAATTCGCCGCCGTTTACGGTTAGCTTCACATCGAGCACTTTGGTGCTGCCGGTCGAATTTCCGCCTCGCACCCTTTGCCATTTTCCGCTGTTAATGGTCAGATCGGTGGCAGGTCTGTTTATATTGGAAGCGCTCCCGCCCATAACCGACATGTAAGTGTTAATATCGGCGGCTTTTTCGCTGGTAATATTGTTGCCGAGGGTAAATCGATAGCCGCATCCGAAAAAGCTGCCGTAGTTTTTGGCGCATACCAATGTAATATCACGGATTTCGGTTTCGCCGCCGCAGTAAAAATTGGCTTTTAAAATCAACTTTGCGTTGTTTGTTTTTGCATAATCTGTGCTGCCGTATACGGAGGTAATGGTGATTTTTTCCGTATTTTGTACGTTGATAAACGCCTGACTCAGCGTGTAGTCGCCGCAGATGACGATGGTTCCCCCATTTGGCAGTGCAGTATAGGCCGCGCTGAGATTGCCGAGCGGAGAAGCGGGGGTGCTGCCGTTGCCGGTTCCGCTGTCTTTCAGATACACGACGCTTTCGTCATAAATTGAAAAAACAGAAGCAACCGCGCTGAGATCAGCGGGCGTGTAGACGGCTTCGTTCAGAACCGCCGTTCCCTGAACGTTGTTGCCGGTTGCCGTATAGGCATCTATTGCGCCGCCGAGCAATTCGATGCGCAGCGTATTTGTAACGCCGCAAAATTCCAGACGCTCTATACTGCCGGCTGTGATTTTCAGAGAAAAGTCTTCTATTGTGCTTTCCGATGTTTTCAGTGTGCCAACACTGCCGCTGCGCAGTTCAATTGCCGTGGATTTTGTGCCCCCGATCAGCGTATCCACAGCGGCGCCGTCTATCAGTATTTCGGCTCTTGCAGTGCCGCCGTTTACCGTAGCGTAATTTCCGTCATACAGCGCTCCGGACCCGGTTACATTTGCTTTTCCGGACATACCGGAAAGACCGCGCACTGTAAGGAAATGGCCGGCTGTCTGAAACATACTGCCGTTTGCAATGAGGTTTAAATTTTCTATGGTTGTTGTGCCGCCGAGCGTATACGTGCCGCTTACCGATAATGCGGCGCCCGGATAGCCCTGAATGAAAATTTCTTCGCTGTGCGCGGGTTCTGTAAAGTTGTTCACGGAAATTGTTTCCATAACGACAATTGTTCCGCCGGCTTTGGCGGCCTTTTCAAAAGCGGACGCAAAAGAAGTTGGAGAAGCAAGAGAAGCGCCGCTGCCGGTTGCATTCTCTTTGGCAAAAATTTGGATGTTATTTTTTACACTGTCGAAATCCGCACCGAGAAGTTTGATTGCGGTTGGATCATAGAAAGTGGTAAAAGAAAGCTTTTTCGTTTTACCGGCCTCTTTTGCCAATTCTTTGATTTCGTCGCTGTAATAGGAGACGGAAGCGGCGCGGACATTTGCGCCGGAAAGGAAAATATTGGCTTGACCGACGACATTGTTCACTGACAATTCATGAATTGTGCCCCCGTTTAGTCGAACGGTTGCATTGCCGTTCAGCCGCCGAGTGACATCTCCGCCGGTAAACAACTGATAGATCGTGCCGCCGTTTACCGTAATAACCGCATTTTTGGAAAATTGCTTTTCAACCGATGCGCCGTATAGTTTGGAAATTGTACCGCCGGAGACGGTGATGGTATGTGTACCGGTAAATGTCATATTGGAAGCGCCGGTGGCCAGTTGCCTTGTGCCGCCGACAACCATGTAAAACGTGCCGCTTTTTATGGTAATATGGGAGTCTTTCGTCACGTCTACACCGTTTTCGGGATTTTGATAGCCTCCGACGACATAAATACCGTTTCCTGTATCGGTATTTTTTGTTATCACGCCGGTGCCGAATGTAATGTCGTTGTAGTTGGCTACAAAATTCAGTGTCTTGGCGTATTCTATTTTGATTTTTTCAAAAGTGGTATCGCCTTTCAGTTGATAGCGAAGCGCGCTTCCGAAACTCAGTTTTGCACCGCTTTGGCCGTAGTTGGTAGTGCCGTCGCTCGTAGAAACGATGATCGGCGCTGTGTGCTCCGGCTCTGTGACACTGGCGGGAAAAGAATACGCATTCATAATTACGATTCTGCCGCCGGTATCTTTCAGTACATTGACAGCGCGCGTGAATGTTTTAAAAGGGGCGCTTGGACTGGTGCCTGCCGCCTGGTCGTTTCCGGTAGACGAGTGGACATAAACGATTTCGTTTCCGGCATCGGCCGCAGACATATCGATCTGCAGCATAATACAGGCCAATAAAGTGCAGAGTGTGGCAAGGACAAAAAGGGTGAAACATTTTGCTGCGCGAAATGAAACGTTTTTCATAGGCTACCTCACTAAAATTATTTTGCTTTCGCAATAAAATCTTAACACGTTTACCAAAAAATGGAAACACAAAATTTTTACCATTTTATGGAAATGTTTGGGCGTCATATTCGATGATTCAACAAAATTCTTTAAAAAGCTGCCTGAAAGACTCCTTGAAAAAAGAGAATACATATGCTATACTACATAGATGGGATCAAATAATCGGATTTCACCGTCATACAGTTGGCTTTGTTGACAAAAAGCGACCATATGGCTTTTTGTGGGCTTTTCAGTACGCAAATTTGGTTGCCGGCAGTAAATTGAACGGGAATACGAATCGCGTATATAGGGAGTATTGGAACCAGTACATGCGTTATGTCATTATTGAAGAGAAAATATGAAAAAGAGAGGGCGTGTTTTTCCATAAAAACACGCCCTCTCTTTTTCAGTAGGAACGATGTTCAGTTGACGGCGCGAGTGTCGGGCAGGGCAATGCGGGTGAATAGGACACAGGCTTCGCTGCGCCGGATTTCGTCATTTGGCCGATAGTTCCCAGTGTCGGTATCTCCGCCGACAATGCCCGCGTTATAGAGCTTTTGTACGGCGCCGTAACAGGCCATATCGCTTGAAACATCCGGATTTGTGCCGCTGCGAAGGGCGGTATATTCCGTTTCCGGCAGAATACCGGCAAATACGATCGCCATATCGCCGCGGGAAATATTTGCATCGTAATTTGAAAATTGACCTGCTGTGATGATATTGTTTTCAAGGCAGTACTCGACATACGGCGCGTACCAATTGGCGGCGCCCACGGCGTTGATTTCTTTTTGATAGTAGATGCTGTGAATGTTGGCTGCTGCGGTCAGCGCCTGCGCGACGGTAAAGTTGGAATCCGGGCTGAATGCGCGCTCTCCGGTACCGTTGGCGAGACCGATTTCATAAGCGCTTTTTATGAACGTGTAAAACCAATGAGATACGGAAATATCGGTAAATTGATTTTGATACGTGCGAATCGGCGGAAACTTTTCGGAGGTTTGGAGGGTGGAATGAAAACCGTCAATTTTCTCTGCAAGCGGCCGCGGGTTGAGATTGACTGTATAAACCGTATCAATATCCGCAGGCTTTTTGGATCCGCTGCCGATCACCACACCGTTTTTGTCCGCCGTGTAGGGCTCGACGAATGCATATCTTCCGCTCGATGTGTCGGTTCCGATATAGGCGTGATAGCAGATCCATCCCTGACCGTCCGTATCGGTTACGTAGGACGCATGACCGCAGCCGTTGATGCTTTCGGATTTTGACAAAATCGGTGTGGGCAATTTTTCCCAGTTCTTGATGTCGAGCGGATCGCCGCCGAGGTATTTGAGTTGTCCGAGCTTGTATTCGGTTGTCCAGTATCCGCTGCCTGAGTAAACGATATAAATTGAACCGTCGCTGCCGTATACGGCCGTTCCGCCCTCGACGACTTTCGGATAACCCGTACCGGTAGAGGCGTCATACGAATAACCGCCCATTTCCCAGGAATACTCCGGGACGCAGATTACGCCGTATGAGTCGGTGATCGTCCACGGATTGGAGAGCTTTGCAATGTTGATCGTCTGGTGGAAATCCGGGGTGTTGCGGCCGGTTTCACCGACCCACATGGTGTAAAATTGACCGTTTATCCGAATACCCGTTTGACCGGCAGCCCATGTTTCATTGGTCAGTTTGGGGTTATCCGGGCTTTCCACTTTGATCGGCACATTTGCCTCTTTGGTAAGCGGATGTCCCCACGGTCCCATTAAATCGTCTGTCAGACATTTGATCACATACATGCGGTGATTGACATTATCGCCGTCGTCACAGGCGATAAAGCAATACCAGCCTGCGTATTCCTCGCTGAAATCTTCCGGGCCAAAGTAATGAATTTCGGGTGACCAAAGGCTTTTCGACCACATTGTTCCCTCGGCCGGTTTGTAGATTAACTTTCCGGGATCATATTTTAAGTCACCGATGTTTGCCGCTTTATACAGCTTTAACTGCGATCCGGTGGTGGCAATATAGTAGTAATTGCCCTCGTGAAAGAACAGCCAGGGATCTGCGCCGTTTTGACGGATCGGATTGGTAAAGGACATGGTGCCGGTTTCGTTTTGGCGGATGTCGATATAAGGAGCATGGTACAGTGTACTCGTCATACCGCCGTTTAGCGCTTCTGTGCCGAGAAAGTCGGTAACATGAGCGAACTCGCCGCCGTTGATGCGGACAGTATAGCTGCCTGCATACGTTCCGAGTTTTGTGCTGGCCGCGGCGATGGTACCGTAAACGGTTCCGCCGTTGATTGTAAGCGTAATATTGGAATTCAGCGAAAGGTTGTTTGAATCCAGCGTGGAGGCAAAAATCCCCTGGTAGAAAGTGCCGCCGTTGATTTCGGCATGAATGTCGCCGTTGTGCGAAAGCGCTCCGCCGAGCGTGAGTCGTTCAAAAAATTCTCCGCCGTTGACGGTCAAACGGACATCAAGCGTTTTGCTGCCGTTTGTCGCGTTGCCGCCGCGTACTCTTTGCCATTTGCCGCTGCTGATGGTCAGGTCGGTTTCGGGACGGCTGATTGAGGAGGCCCCGCCGCCCATGACAGAAAGGTATGTGTTGATATTGACGGCTTTTTCACAGGTAATACGATCGCCGAGCGTCAGCTTGTAACCGTTTCCGTAAAGCGCGCTGTAGTTTTTTTCACAGACAAGCGTGATGTCGTGAAATTCGGTTTCACCCCCGCAATAGAAGTTGGCCTGAAAATGCAGTTTGGCTTTATTTGACTTTGCATAGTCTATGCCGTCGTATACGGAGGTAATGGTGATTTTGGAAGGATTTGTCACGTTGATAAAAGCTTCGCTTACGGTGTAATCGCCGCAGACCACGATAACGCCTCCGTTTGGCAGGGCAGTATAAGCGTCTTTGAGACTGCCGAGCGGCTGCGAGGGCGTTATACCGTTGCCGGTGCCGCCGTTTGCAAGATAAACCGCATTTTCTTCACGGATGGAAAATAGGGAAGCGGCGTCGCCGAGGTCGGAGAGACGATAGAGCGATTGGTTTAGCTTGAGCGTACCCGGTACGCATTTGCCGCCCAGTATATAGGTATCGATTTTGCCGCCGTACAGGATGAGATCAAGCTGCTCTGTCACGTTGTTTAATTCCAGCTTCTGTATATTGCCGCCGCTGATGTTGAGGAAGAAACGCTTGATTTTACTGTCGGCGGTTTTGACGGTGTTGATGATGCCGCTGATAATTTCAATTTCGGCCGATTTTGTACCGCCGACAATCGTGTTTGCAATCGCACCGTCCAGCGTGATGGATGCGTTTGCATTGCCGCCGCTGATCGTTCCGAAAATGCCGGTGTACAGCGCGGCGGAACCGGTCACATCGGCTTTACCGGACATTTTGACGGTATCCTGAATGATGAGATTCCCGTTTTGGGCATCAAAAACGCATGAATTTGCCGTAAGCGCGATATTATCAAATGTCGTTTTGCCGTTCAGCGTGTAAACACCGCCGACGATGAGCGCGCCGTTTTGGTCTGTACCGGTGATCTGCACGTCGGCGCTGTGTTCGGGTTCCGAAAAATTATGGAGTTGAACGGTGCCGACGACGGCAATTTCACCGCCCATTTTCGCAGCTTTTGTAAATGCGTCGGCAAAAGATGCGGGATCGGAGAGGGAAGCGCCGGTTCCGGCGGCACCGTCCTTCGCGTAAACCTTCGTAATATTGACGGTCGCATCAAAATCCGGGGTAACAAGCCCGATTTGCGACGGTTCGTAAAAGAGCGCGTTGTAATAAAGCGTTTTTGGCTTGTTGGACTTTCTTGCAAGCTCGGTAACTTCCGCATTGTTGTAGGACACCGTGGCTTTTTTGACGGTTGCGCCGGTCAGATATACGTCGGCTTTCCCAATGACGTTGTTGATGTGCAGTTGGTTGATGGTTCCGCCTGAAAGCGTTAAAAGCGCATTTCCGTTCAGCCGGCGGGAAACATCGCCGCCTGTGAACAGTTGGTTAATTCTTCCGCCGCTGACCGTGATTTTTGCATGATTGGAGTATTGGCGCTGCATGGAAGCGCCGTACACCTTAGAAATTAGGCCGCCGGAAATATCAATGTAATGCGTGCCGGTAAAGGCCATGTTCTCCGCGCCGGGAGCAATGTGCCTCGAACCGCCGATTACGGTGAAAAACGTACCGCTTTGGATTGTAATATGCGAGTCTTTTGTTATGTCCGCATCATTTGACGGGTTTTGGTAACCGCCGACGATATACACGCCGTCGCCGGCCCCCGTGTTTTGGGTTGTGACGCCCGTTCCGAAGGTAATGCGGTTGTAATTGGCCACAAAGTTGAGCGTGTTTCCAAATTCGATCCGGATATTTTCAAATCCGGTATTGCCGTTTAGTATGTAGCGGAGCGTATTGCCGAAAAGGAGTTTCGCGCCGTTTTTTCCGTAGTCGGTCACACCGTCGCTTGATGTGATCGTGATCGAGCCGGTATGCCTTGGTTCGGTCATACCCGAGGAGAATGTATAGGCGTTCATGACAACGATTCGCCCGCCGCTGTCCTTTAACCGATCGATTGCGACGGGGAGTGTTTTGAGCGGCGTTTCCGGTGTGGTGCCGGCCGCTTCGTCATTGCCGGCTTTAGAATCAACGTACACAACGATCTCCTCCGCGCTTGCCGCGGATGCATTCATTTGAAAGGCAAAAAATGTAAGTAGAGC
Organism: uncultured Eubacteriales bacterium; assembly: GCA_900546635.1. Lineage (GTDB taxonomy): Bacteria > Bacillota > Clostridia > Oscillospirales > CAG-272 > UMGS902. Next base: position 27,688 of record URDS01000001.1, read on the forward strand.
GCATAGTGTGAGCATACACAGACAGAGTATCCGTTTCGCGAAGCGTTCAAAAGCAGGATTCATAGGCTTACCTCATGAAAGTAAAATTTGCAGAGCGCGGGACAAGTGCAGCCGATCGTTTAAAAAGGAAAACATCCGGGGAGCGCAGCCGTTTTTCCAAATGTGCAGCGTTTCCGGATGTCTTCCGCATTTTTGTATTTTACGATCGTGTATCGTTTTTACTTTTCAATAGAACCAAAGTTGCTGATTTTTTCCGCCAGAGGTCTTGGATTGACGTTGACGGTATAGACTTTTGAGGGACTTTCGGGGCGCTTTGTGCCGTTTCCGATCACGACGCCGTTTTCATCGGCGGTGTAGGGTTCGACAAACGCATAGCGGCCGCTTGAGGTGTCCGTACCGAGGTATGCGTGATAGCAGATCCACCCCTGACCGTCCGTATCGGTTACGTAGGATGCGTGACCGCAGCCGTTTAGCTCGTTTGATTTTGACAAAATCGGGGTGGGCAATTTTTCCCAGTTTTTGATGTCGAGCGGGTCGCCGCCGAGATATTTGAGTTGTCCGAGCTTATATTCGGTTGTCCAATATCCGCTGCCTGAGTAAACGATGTATACCGAGCCATCGCTGCCATATACGGCCGTTCCGCCCTCTACAACCTGCGGGTGAACGCCGTCTTGTGAGCCGCCTTTTTCCCAAGTATATTCCGGTACGCAGATGACGCCGTATGATTTAGTGATCGTCCACGGGTTGGACAACTTTGCAATATTGATGGTCTGATGGAAATCCGATGTGCCGCGGCCGGTTTCGCCGACCCACATGGTGTAAAGCTGACCGTCAATGCGAATCGCCGTTTGACCTGCCGCCCATGTCTCGCTGGTCAGTTCGGGAACGTCCGGGCTTTCTACTTTAATCGGTACGTTTTCTTCTCCTGTAAGCGGATGCCCCCACGCACCCATAAGGTCATCTGTGAGGCATTTGATCACGTACATGCGGTGATTTGTATTGTCACCGTCATCGCAGGCAATAAAGCAATACCAACCGGCGTATTCCTCGCCGAAATCTTCAGGTCCGAAATAATGGATCTCAGGGGACCAGAGGTTTTTAGACCATGGTTTCCCGGCTTCGGGTTTATAAATCATTTGTCCGGCTGCGTAGGGAAGATCGCCGATATTGGCCGCTTTGTACAGCGTCAGCTGCGAGCCGGCCGTTGCAATGTAATAGTAGTTGCCGTCATGGTAAAAGAGCCACGGATCGGCGCCGTTTGAACGGATCGGATTGGTAAAGGACATGGTGCCGGTTTCTTTTGCATTGATGTCGATGCCGACTCCGACATGCAGAGAACTTGTCATAGTTCCGCTCATGCCTTCTGTTCCCGTAAGGTCGGTAAGATGGGAAAATTCGCCGCCGTTAATAGAAACGGTATAGCTGCCGGTATAGGTTCCGAGTTTTTTGCGGGCCGGAGCAATGGTGCCGTAAACAGTACCGCCGTTTATGGTAAGCGTAACATTTGAATTTACCGAAAGATTGGTTGCTTCCAGCGTGGATGCGAAAATACCTTGGTAGAAGATACCGCCGTTTATTTCCGCGTGAATATCGCCGCTGTGCGCGGCGCCGCTGCCAAGCGTTACCGGTTCGACAAATTCGCCGCCGTTTACGGTGAGGTTAACGGTCATATTCGCCGCGTCGCTGGCGTTGCCGCCGCGTACTCTTTGCCATTTGCCGCTGTTAATGGTCAGATCCGTAGAGGAAAGTCCCGGCGTGCCTCCGCCCATTACGGAAAGATAGGTAGTTACGCTGCTGTGCTGTTCACTTATGATGTTGTCGCCGAGCGTCAGTTTATTTCCGTTTGCGTACAGCGAACAGTAGCGTTTCGCGCAGATCAGCGTGATGTCGCGGAACTCGGTTTCGCCGCCGCAGTAGAAATCCGCGCTGAATTGGAAATTCGCGTTGTTTGTCTTGGCATAGTCCGTATCGCCATATACGGATGTAATGGTGATCTTGGATGTATTCTGTAAATTGTTCAGTACGTTGCCGAGGGTATACGGACCGCAGATGACGATTACGCCGCCGCTTGGAAGCGCGGCATACGCGTCTTTCAGATTGCCAAACGGCATGGTGGGCGCCGTTCCGTTGCCTGTACCGCCGTTCATGAGGTAGACGACCTGTTCGTTGTTTACCGTGAACAGGGAAGCCGCCGCGCCGAGATCGGCCAGTTTGTAAAATGCTTCATTCAGCTTGGCTGTCCCCTGTACGTTGCTGCCATTTACCGCATAGGAAGCGATTTTACCGCCGTACAGGATGATTTCCAGATGCTCGCTGACATTGTTGAATTCGAGTTTCTGCACGCTGCCGCCGCTGATATTCAGACGGAAGCGCCGAATGGCGTCCTCCGTGGTTTTCAGCGTACCGACCGTGCCATCGGTGATTTCAATATCGGCCGATGCCGTTCCGCCGATTACCGTATCTGCATTTGCGCCGTTTATGACGATAACCGCATCAGAATTGCCGCCGTTTACGATGCCGAAAGTACCGCTTTGCAGCACGGCGGAACCGATTACATCGGCTTTCCCGGACATGGTAACGCTCTCTTTGATCGTTAAGCTGCCGCCCTCGGCGTTCAATGTAGATTTATCCGCGTTCAGTGTGATTTTTTCAAAAGCGGTTTCACCGCCTAAGGTATAGACGCCGTCGATCAGAAGCGAACTTTCTTTGGCAGCGCCTTTAATCAGGATTTTATCGCTGTGCGCGGGTTCTGTAAAGTTTTTGATTTCAAGTGTATCGATGATTGCGATTTCACCGCCCATTTTGGCCGCTTTGGCAAACGCATCGGCAAAAGAAGCAGGATCGGTTTCAGTGGCGCCGGTGCCGGCAGCGCCCTCTTTCGCGTAAATTTTCGTACTGTTCGTTGTAGCGTCAAACTTTGAACCGATCGATTCGATAAAGGTCGGCTCATAGAAGAGCGCATTGTAATAAAGTGTTTTAATAGCGCCCGATTTTTTTGCAAGCTCGGTAATTTCCGCGTTGGCGTAGGAGATCGAAACGTTTTTGACAGTTGTTCCGGTCAGATGCACATTTGCTGCGCCGACGACATTGTTGATGTTTAGCTGATCGACCGCACCGCCGGAAAGCGTAACGGTCGCATTGCCGTTGAGTCGGCGGGTGGCGTCACCGCCTGTGAACAACTGTTTGACCGTACCGCCGCTGACGGTAATGTTGGCGTTATTGGAATACTGTCTTTCCAGCGATCCGCCGTATACTTTCGAGACGGTGCCGCCGGAAATATCAATATAGTGTGTTCCGGTAAAGGTCATGTTCTTCGCGCCGGAGGCGACCTGTCTTGAACCGCCGGCGACGGCATAAAATGTTCCGCTCTGAATTGTAATGTGGGAATTTCTGGACACATCTACATCGTTGGCCGGACTCTGATAGCCGCCGATAACATAAATTCCGTTTCCGGCGCTTGTATTTTCGGTTATGACGTTTTGGCCGAAAGTAATGTAGTTATAATTTGCCACAAAGTTGAGCGTGCCTGAAAAATTGATCTGAATATTCTCAAATGTCGTGTCGCCGCCGAGCTGGTAGCGAAGCGCATTGCCGAATGCCAGCATAGCTCCGTCTTTTCCATAGTCGGTGTCGCCGTCGTTTGTGGTGATTGTGATCGGCGCGGTATGTATCGGTTCGGTAAGTTCGGAGGAAATCGCATAGGCGTCCATAATCACGATTTGTCCGCCGATTTCTTTTAATTTCTGAATCGCGCACGGGAGGGTTTTCAGGGGCGTGTCCGGACTGTTCCCCTCGGCTTCATCACTGCCGATGCCGGAATGCACATAGATAACTTCCGTGTGAACAGGCGGTTCGGTTTGTTCCGTTTGCGTCGGTTCGGTCCCCTGGGTAGAATCTGTATCGGAGGAGGGAACGGGCGTTTTTTCACCGCAGGCGGTGAAAAAACATACCAATATTAACGCAAACAGTACTGTTAAAAATTTTTTCATTGTTTACCTCGCTTTGTTTGAATCCTTTTTTCTTACTTAAATTATACCATATTGCTGAAAATAGGACAATGCAAAATTTTAACTCTTTCAAAAAAAAAGTTGTTGTTTACTGTCATAAATAAAAAAGAAATATTTCCCGAAGATTCGCCCGGAAAAACCTTGTAATTGTGCGGTAAATATGGTAGAATGCTTTTCGTGAGTTCGAAATCCTCCTCACATAAAACAAAACTAGGAGATAGGAAAATGAAACAAAAAAGCAAATTTCTCTGTCAGGGGGCGGTGATCGCCGCGCTCTATGTCGTACTTACCTGGCTTGCCGCGCTGCTGGGGCTTTCAAGCGGCGCGATACAGGTGCGCTTTTCAGAGGCGCTGTGCATATTGCCCTATTTTACCCCTGCCGCAATTCCGGGCTTGTTTATCGGCTGTATTCTGGCCAATCTTTTGACCGGCGCGGTGATTTGGGATGTCATTTTCGGCAGCTTGGCCACGCTGATCGGCGCATTTTTTGCATACGGTTTGCGGCGGTGCAAATGGCTGGTTCCGCTGCCGACTGTGCTTGCAAATATGCTGATTGTCCCTTTTGTGCTTCAGCTTGCCTACGGCGTGCCCGACGCATGGTGGTATCTTGTGGCCACGGTCGGCGCGGGCGAGGTGATTTTCGTATACGGCCTTGGTATGCTTCTGCTGTTTGCGCTCGATAAGCGCGGCAAACGGATGTTTGGGTAAAATAAAACTGAAATTATATAGCAAGCGGCTGAAATGCGAAAAAGACGCATGCAGCCGCTTGTTTATGTTTTATAAAAATCAAAACCACTGGTTTACCAGTGGTTTTGATTTTTTGCAATTCCTATCTTTAATCGACAGATTTTTCGTCAAAACAGACCGCAGATCTTTCCGTTTTCATCTACATCGATCTTCTCCGCGGCGGGTACGCGCGGAAGTCCGGGCATGGTCATAATGTCGCCGGTCAGAACAACGATAAAGCCCGCGCCCGCGGAAATTTTTACATTTTTCACGCTGACCGTGAAGTTTTCCGGCGCGCCGAGCAGTTTGGGATCATCCGAGAAACTGTACTGCGTTTTGGCGATACAAACGGGCAGATTGCCATATCCGAGTTCCGTGAGCATATCGATTTGCTTTTTTGCGGCGGGCGCGACAGAGATCCCCGCACCGCCGTATACGCGTTTGACAACCGCTTCAATCTTTTCCTCGATGGAGCAATCCAGCGGATACGAGAAAGAAAAGTCGTTTGGCGTTTCGCAAAGGCGAACCACTTCGCTTGCAAGGTCGGCGCCGCCTTCGCCGCCTTTTGCCCACACGTCGGAGAGAATCGCATTGACACCGAGGGCACGGCACTGTTCCAAAACCAGCGCGGTTTCCGCATCGGTATCGGTGGGGAAGCGGTTGAGCGCGACCACAAGCGGCAGCTTATAGACGTTTTGAATATTGGAAACATGGCGGAGCAGATTGGGCATACCGCGCCTGAGCGCTTCGAGATCTTCGCTGCCGAGTTCGCTTTTCGGCATTCCGCCGTGCATTTTAAGCGCGCGAATGGTCGCAACAATGACGACTGCGGACGGGACAAGGCCCGCGAGACGGCATTTGATGTCCAAAAATTTCTCCGCGCCGAGATCCGCGCCGAATCCCGCCTCGGTGACGGTGTAATCGCCGAGCTTCATCGCCATGCGCGTTGCTATGATAGAGTTGCAGCCGTGCGCAATGTTGGCAAAGGGACCGCCGTGTACGAATGCGGGCGTCCCCTCAAGCGTCTGCACAAGGTTCGGTTTGAGCGCGTCCCGAAGGAGCGCGGTCATGGCGCCCTCTGCGTGCAGGTCGCCGCAGCGTATCGGTTTGTCATCGGCCGTGTAGCCGATGATGATTTGCGCAAGCTTTTGCTTTAGATCGGAAATGGAGGCGGAAAGGCAGAGCACCGCCATAATTTCAGAAGCGACGGTAATGTCAAATCCGTCTTCGCGCGGCACGCCGTTGACGCGGCCGCCGAGACCGTCCACAATGCTCCGAAGCTGCCGGTCGTTCATATCCACGCAGCGTTTCCATGTGATTTTGCGCGTGTCAATGCCGAGCGCGTTTCCCTGATGGATATGGTTGTCCACCATGGCGGCAAGCAGATTGTTTGCCGCGCCGATTGCGTGAAAGTCGCCGGTGAAGTGCAGGTTGATGTCTTCCATCGGCACAACCTGCGCATATCCGCCGCCCGCCGCGCCGCCTTTGATACCGAATACAGGGCCGAGCGAGGGTTCGCGGAGCGCGACGGTCACGCGCTTGCCGATTTTTTTCAGTCCGTCCGCAAGACCGATGGTCGTCGTCGTTTTGCCCTCGCCCGCAGGCGTAGGCGTAATCGCGGTGACGAGAATCAGCTTTCCGTCTTCGCGGTCGGTTTCACTTAGCAGGGAAAGATCGATTTTCGCTTTATACCGACCGTACTGTTCTACATATTTTTCCGCAATACCCGCTTCGGCGGTGATTTCGGAAATCGGTTTCATCCGGCAGTTCTGCGCGATTTCAATATCCGAAAGATACTTCATGGTACGCTCCTTTTTCAAAGACGATTATGAGTTAAAGTACTTTACAGCCGATTTGAACATTTTGATATCGTAGTCGCCGTATACATTTTTATAAAGATCTTTTCCGATGCGTTCCGCATGTCCCATTTTCCCGAAAACGCGGCCGTCCGGCGAGGTAATGCCCTCAATGGCCGCTATGGAGCCGTTGGGATTATAGCGGATGTCCATGGTCGCGTGCCCGTCCAAATCGGCATACTGCGTTGCGATCTGTCCGTTCTTTGCGAGGTTTGCAATGACATCGTCACTTGCGAAGAAACGTCCCTCGCCGTGAGAGATCGGAACAAGATATACATCGCCGACCTGCGTTTCGCTGAGCCAGGGCGACAGGTTGGAGGCAATCCGCGTCCGCACGATGCGCGACTGGTGACGCCCGATGGTATTGTAAGTCAGCGTCGGGCAGTTCTCATCGGTATCTACGATTTTTCCGAACGGAACGAGCCCCAGCTTAATCAGCGCCTGGAACCCGTTGCAGATACCGCAGACGAGACCGTCGCGCCGTTCAAGCAAATCTTCGACGGAAGCCTTCACCGCGCTGCTGCGGAAGAACGCCGTGATGAATTTGCCCGAACCGTCGGGCTCATCGCCGCCGGAGAATCCGCCGGGAATGAAAATAATTTGCGAATCCGCGACCTTTTGTGCAAAGGCTTCGACGCTGCGGGAAATGCCGTCTGCCGTGAGGTTGTTGACGACAAAGATTTCCGCGTCGGCGCCCGCTTCCCGAACGGCGCGCGCCGAGTCAAATTCGCAGTTCGTTCCGGGAAATACCGGAATGATGACACGCGGCTTTGCAATTTTCAGCGCGGGCGCACGGTGAATCTTGGCCGCTTCAAATGTGAAGTTCGGGGCCGGTTCCGGTTTTGCCGAAAGCCCGCAGGGGAATACGCTTTCCAGCTTGCTTTCATAGGTGCCGAGCAGCTTTTCAAGCGAAAGCTCGGTGCCGCCGTATACGATTGCTTTGCTTTGCGTCGTGGTGCCGAGCAGCGTTCCGATCTCATCACGATCGGTAAGCTCCAGTACAAATGCGCCGTAGCGGTAGCCGAAGAGCAGTTCAAGCGAAAGCGTATCTTCAAACTTGAAGCCCAACATATTGCCAAGGCACATTTTCAAAATCGCTTCGGCAACGCCGCCGTATTCGGGTGTCCACGCCGCGGCGACCTTGCCGGCGCGCATCAGCGCCGTGACCTTGTCAAAGAGTTCTGTCAGGGATTTTGCTTTGGGCAGACCGTCGCTGCCGTATTCGGGTGTAAGCAGGACAACGCGGTGTCCCTCCGCTTTAAATTCGGGCGAAAGAATATGTCCTGTTTTGGAGGTGGTTACCGCAAACGAAACCAGGGTAGGGGGAACATCGAGGCTTTCAAAGGAACCGCTCATGGAATCCTTGCCGCCGATAGCGCCGATGCCGAGTTCCATCTGTGCGCGGAACGCGCCGAGCAGGGCGGCTGCGGGACGTCCCCAGCGTTTCGGATCGCGGCCGAGCCGTTCAAAATATTCCTGGAAGGTGAGATATACGTCCCGGAACACAGCGCCGGAGGCAATCAGTTTTGCAACCGATTCCGCAACGGCGAGATAAGCGCCGTGATAGGGACTTTTTTCGGTAATAAACGGGTTGTAACCGTAGGCCATCAGCGAGCAGTCGTCGGTATTTCCGCGCTCCAGCGAGATTTTTTGCACCATGGCCTGAATCGGCGTTTGCTGATACTTGCCGCCGAACGGCATCAGCACCGTACCGGCGCCGATGGTAGAGTCAAAGCGCTCGGAAAGTCCGCGCTTCGAGCAGATATTGAGGTCCTCTGCCATTTCGCAAAGTCCGGTGCGGAAATCTTCGGGAATGGCTTTATCAAAGGCTTCGGGCGCGGTGACAACCGCATCCATATGTTTTTCCGCACCGTTGGAATTTAGAAAATCGCGCGAAATATCCACGATTGTTTTCCCGTTCCAGTGCATGGTCAGACGAGGCTCCGCCTTGACGGCGGCGATGACGGTCGCCTCCAGGTTTTCGAAAACCGCGATTTCAAAAAAGCGCTCGCGGCTTTCGGGGGCGATCACGACGGCCATTCGCTCCTGCGATTCGCTGATCGCAAGCTCGGTGCCGTCCAGTCCCTCATATTTTTTCGTGACTTTGTTCAGATCGATTTCCAGGCCGTCGGCCAGTTCTCCGACGGCAACCGAAACGCCGCCCGCGCCGAAATCGTTGCAACGCTTGATCATCCGGCAGGCTTCGCCGTTTCGGAACAGACGCTGCAGTTTGCGCTCTTCGGGCGCGTTGCCTTTTTGTACTTCGGCGCCGCAGCTTTCAAGCGAGTGCAGATCGTGCGATTTGGACGAGCCGGTTGCGCCGCCGCAGCCGTCGCGGCCGGTTCTGCCGCCGAGCAGAACGACAAGATCGCCCGGAGCGGGGCATTCCCGGCGGACGTTTTTGGCCGGCGCCGCGGCAACGACCGCACCGATTTCCATGCGCTTTGCGGCGTAGCCGTCGTGATAGATTTCATCGACGATGCCGGTCGCAAGTCCGATCTGGTTTCCGTAGGAGGAATAGCCGGCCGCCGCCGTCGTGACGATTTTACGCTGCGGCAGCTTGCCGGGGAGCGTTTCCTCTACCGGACGAAGCGGATTGGCCGCGCCGGTGACGCGCATTGCGCCGTACACGTAGGCGCGCCCGGACAGCGGGTCGCGGATTGCGCCGCCGATGCAGGTCGCAGCGCCGCCGAACGGTTCAATCTCGGTCGGATGATTGTGCGTTTCATTCTTAAAAAGGAGAAGCCACGGTTCTTCTTTCCCGTCTACCGTGACGGTCATTTTTACCGTGCAGGCGTTGATCTCCTCAGATTCGTCGAGCTTGTTCAGCATACCGGTTGCGCGCAGATGGCGAACCGCAAGGGTCGCGATGTCCATCAGGCAGACCGGTTTTTTGCGTCCGAGTTCTTCGCGCACGTGAAGATACTGTTTATAGGTATCCTCCAGAAGCTTGTCCTCAAAGGTTACATGATCGAGCGTCGTCAAAAAGGTTGTATGACGGCAGTGATCCGACCAATAGGTGTCGATCATGCGAAGTTCCGTGATGGTGGGATCGCGGCGCTCGTTTTTGAAATAATCTCGGCAGAATGCGAGGTCGTTTTCGTCCATCGCCAGCCCGTATTTTCGGATGAAGGGCGAAAGCGCTTTTTCGTCCATATCGCAAAAGCCGTCGAGCGTTTCGACGCCGGTCGGAATTTCCCAATCGGCGCGGAGCGTTTCAAAGGGGGCAAAAGAGGCTTCGCGCGCTTCCACCGGGTTAATGACGTATTTTTTGATGCGCGCGATTTCCGCTTCGGACAGAGCGCCGTATAGGAGATAGAGCTTTGCCGTGCGCACAAGCGGACGCTCGCCGCATGAGATGATCTGAATGCACTGCGCCGCGCTGTCCGCGCGTTGATCAAACTGTCCGGGCAGATATTCTACCGCGAAAGCGGTCGCGCCCAAGAGATCGGGGGCGTCGCTGACAAGATCAAGCTGCGGCTCCGAAAAAACGGTGCGTTTTGCATATTCAAACAGCGCTTCGTCTATATTTTCCACGTCGTAGCGGTTCAAGATGCGTACATCTTCGAGCGCTGAGATGCCGAGCAAGGTGCGCGCATCAGCGCACAGCGCGGCGGCCTCGTTGGCGAGTTCTTTCTTTTTTTCTACAAATACTCTGTAAACCATCAGTTCTCCTTCGACGCTGCAAGCGCTTTTGCGCCGATGTCTCGGCGATAGTGCGCGTCTTTGAAATGAATCCGCTCTACTTTTTGATAGGCCGCTTTCAGTGCGTCTTTCAGCGTTTCGCCGGTCGCACAGACGCCGAGTACGCGCCCGCCGGCTGTTTTCAGCCTACCGTCCTCAAGTTTCGCTCCCGCGACATACACCGAATCCAAGAGTTCTGCCGGGATGTCGATCGGGTAGCCGCTCGGATAGCTTTTCGGGTATCCTCCGGAGGCCATAACGACGCAGGCGGCGCATCCGTCGGAAAACTTGACCATTTCGGATGAGAGCGTGCCGTTTGTCGTTGCCTGCATGATTTCAAGCAGATCGCTTTTCAAAAGCGGGAGTACGACCTGCGTTTCCGGATCGCCGAAGCGACAGTTGTATTCGATCACTTTCGGACCGTCGGCGGTCAGCATGAGGCCGAAATAAAGGCATCCGCGAAAAGTGCGCCCCTCCGCACGCATGGCGTTGATTGTCGGCTTGAAGATGGTTTCCATGCAGTGCGCGGCAATTTCTTTTGTGTAAAAAGGATTGGGCGCGATTGTGCCCATACCGCCGGTGTTCAGGCCAAGGTCTCCGTCAAGCGCGCGCTTGTGATCCATGGAGGAGACCATCGGAACGACGGTTTTTCCGTCGGTGAAAGCGAGTACGGATACCTCGGGGCCGCTTAGAAATTCCTCAATAACGACGCGGCTGCCGCTCTCTCCGAAAACTTTGTCCTCCATCATGGAGCGGACTGCCGCCACGGCTTCTTCTTTTGTTTCGGCAATGACAACGCCTTTTCCGAGCGCAAGCCCGTCGGCCTTGATTACCGTCGGCAGGGGCGCGGTTTCCAGGTAGGCGAGCGCCGTCTCCATTTTGTCAAAGACCGCATAAGCCGCAGTCGGGATACGGTACTTTTTCATCAGGTCTTTTGCAAAAATTTTGCTTCCCTCAATGGCCGCCGCCGTGCGCGTCGGACCAAAGCAGGGAATGCCCGCCTGTTCCAGCATATCGACAGCGCCGAGCACCAGCGGATCGTCCGGTGCGACAACCGCATAATCAATGGCGTGTTCGGTTGCAAAACGTACGATCCCGTCAAGGTCCTTTGCCCCGATTGAAACGCATTCGGCATCGGCTGCGATACCGCCGTTTCCGGGCAGCGCGTATAGTTTGGTTATGGTTTGGTTTTCCCTTAGCTTTTTGATAATGGCGTGCTCACGTCCACCCCCGCCTACGACCAGTATGTTCATAAGCTCCCTCCGCTGTTTGTCAAATTTTCTCTTTCAGAATATCCGCGCAGACCCGCTCGGCCGCACGGGGCAGAATGACCCATTCCGCCTGACGCATGACGCGCTGCTGCAGAATTTCGGGCGTATCGCATTTGCGGATGGATACCGCTTTTTGCATAATGATTTTGCCGCCGTCCGGTACTTCGTTTACAAAATGCACGGTTGCCCCCGTGATTTTTACGCCGTAGGCGAGCGCGGCCTCATGCACTTTGAGGCCGTAATATCCTTTTCCGCAGAAAGACGGGATCAAAGACGGATGCACGTTGATGATCCGATCCCGAAATGCGCCGATGAATTTCTCGGACAGAATGCACATAAAACCGGCCAGTATAACAAGGTCGATATTCTGTTCATGCAAAAGTCCGATCAGCTTTTCTTCAAAATTCTCTGCGCTGCCGCAGTCTTTTTTGGTGATGACCGCGATTTTGATGCCCGCCGCGCTGGCGCGGGTGAGCGCGTAAGCGTCCGCCTTATTGGATATGACCAGTTCAATGGCGCCGCTTTTCAGAATGCCGTTTTTTTGAGCGTCGATCAACGCTTGCAGATTGGTACCGCCGCCCGAGACTAAGACCGCGATTTTTGCTTTCAGCATATCGTGATTTTGTCCTCGCTTCCGATAATTTCGCCGATGATATAGGCATCCTCGCCCTGTGCGTGCAAAATGGAAAGGGCGAGGTCTGCATCCGCAGCCGGAACGATGACGCTCATGCCGACGCCCATGTTGAAGGTATTGAACATATCGCGTTCCGGGATACCGCCGACATTTGCAATAAGGTCGAAAATAGGCAGTACGCGGACGGCGCTTCTTTGGATTTTTGCGCCGAGTCCGTCCGGAATGCTGCGCGGAATGTTTTCATAAAAACCGCCGCCCGTGATATGAGAGACGCCGTGTACCTCGACCGCGCGCATCAGTTCCAGAATCGGTTTGACATAGATTTTTGTAGGGGCGAGCAATGTTTCGCCGATGGATTTTCCGCCGAGCGCAGCGCTGGGGGTGCGAATATCGCTGTTTTCCACGTCGAAGACCTTTCTGACCAGAGAAAAGCCGTTGGAATGTACGCCGCTCGATGGGAGCGCGATGATCGCATCGCCGATCTGCATACGTTTGTTGTCGATGATTTTGGATTTGTCAACCGCGCCGACCGCGAAACCGGCGAGGTCATATTCGCTTTCAGGATAAAATCCCGGCATTTCAGCCGTTTCGCCGCCGATCAGCGCGGCGCCTGACTGTACGCAGCCCTCCGCAACGCCTTTGACGATGTCCGCAATGCGTTCGGGCACATTTTTGCCGCAGGCGATGTAGTCCAAAAAGAAGAGAGGCTTTGCGCCGCAGCAGATAACGTCGTTGACGCACATGGCCACGCAGTCAATGCCGACAGTGTCATGCTTGTCCATCAAAAAAGCAAGCTTCAGCTTGGTGCCGACGCCGTCCGTGCCGCTGACAAGGACGGGACGTTCCATTCCGCGCGTATCGAACTCAAACAGGCCGCCGAATCCGCCGACGTCCGAACAGACGCCGCTTGTCATTGTGCGCGCAACATGCTGTTTCATCAATTCTACGGCGCGGTAGCCGGCAGTGATGTCCACGCCTGCGGCGGCGTAGCTTTCGGATTTTGAATTTTTCATGTTGTCCTCCTTGTCCTCTGTAAGATCATTCGTCTTTTCCGTTTTCGGAAATTTTATTTTCAAACCGGTTTTTATGGGTCTCAGACGGGATACTGGTCGGATATGCGCCGGTAAAGCAGGCGGCGCAGTAGCCCTTGCCGTTTACGCCGTAGGCCAGTTTGTCCACGCTCTCCACGCTGAGGTATCCGAGCGAATCGACGCCGATTATGTTTGCCGTTTCCTCCACGGTGTGATGACATGCGATCAGATTTTCACGCGAATCAATGTCGGTGCCGTAATAGCAGGGGTTCAAAAACGGCGGCGCGGATACCCGCATGTGAATTTCCTTTGCGCCGGCTTCGCGCAAAAGACGCACGATGCGCGCGCTGGTCGTACCGCGCACAATCGAGTCGTCGATCAGGACGATGCGCTTGTCGCGCACAACTTCCGGAATCGGATTGAGCTTGATCCGCACTTTGTCCTCGCGGCTCTTTTGGCCGGGGGCGATAAAGGTGCGCCCGATATATTTGTTTTTGATAAAGCCGATCTCATACGGAATGCCCGACTGCTTGGAGTATCCGATGGCGGCGTCAATGCCGGAGTCGGGGACGCCGATGACCACGTCAGCCTGAACGGGGTGCTCCAGGGCAAGAAAAGCGCCTGCGCGCAGGCGCGCAGAGTGCACCGAACAGCCGTCGATTACGGAATCCGGACGGGCGAAATAAATGTATTCAAACACACAGAGCGCAGCGGGCTTTTTTTCACAGTGGTCGCGGATGCTGCGAATGCCGTTTGCGTCAAATACCAAAATTTCTCCCGGCTCAAGATCACGCACAAGCGCCGCGCCGACCGCGTCGAGCGCACAGCTTTCCGAGGCGATGACATAGGCGCCGTCCGGCGTTTTTCCGTAGCAAAGCGGACGCATTCCGTTTTCATCCCGGACGGCGATCAGTTTGGAGGGAGACATGATGACGAGCGAATAAGCGCCCTCCAGTTTTGTCATGGCGCGGTTGACGGCTTCCTCGATAGAGGGGGCGTTTATCCGTTCTTTGGTAATCATATAGGAAATGACTTCGGTATCGCTCGTTGTGTGGAAAATGGACCCCTCCATTTCCAGCGCGGCGCGCAATTCATAGGAATTGGTCAGATTTCCGTTGTGCGCCAGCGCCATATGCCCCTTGATATGGTTGACGACGATCGGCTGCGCGTTTGCGCGGGCCTTGGAGCCGGTCGTGCCGTAGCGAACGTGTCCGACGGCGATTTTTCCTTCTCCGAGCGTTTCGATCACTTCGGGGGTAAAAATGTCGTTTACAAGTCCGTTGTCCTTGTGTGTGCGGAAAATGCCGTCGTCATTGACGACAATGCCGCAGCTTTCCTGCCCGCGGTGCTGAAGTGCGAACAGTCCGTAATACGCAGTGCGCGCCAGATCGGCGGTACTTGGGGAATAGACGCCGAATACGCCGCATTCTTCTCTTAATTTACTCATCGTTTTTCCTTTAAATTATAGATTACTCAGTGATTGTATTTTTCTTCAACCGCGGCATTTTTGGAGAGGACTTTCTGCTTGTCCGCGGCGCGTTTTTCGGCCAGTTTTTCGGCAAGCGTTTCGTCTGTTACCGCAAGAATTTGAATCGAAAGCAAAGCGGCGTTCACAGCCCCGTCAATCGCAACCGCAGCTACAGGAATGCCGCTTGGCATCTGCACGGTGGAAAACAGAGCGTCAACGCCGTCAAGCGTATTGGATTTGATCGGAATACCGATTACGGGCAGCGTCGTATTTGCCGCGATTGCGCCCGCAAGATGCGCGGCCATGCCGGCGGCGGCAATCATCACGCCAAAACCGTGCTCGCGCGCGGTTTCCGTGAAACTTTTCGCTTCTCCCGGCGTTCTGTGCGCGGAATAGACGTGTACTTCATAGGGCACTTCAAAATCCCGCAGCGTGGAAATGGCTTTTTCAACGATCGGCAGATCGCTGTCGCTGCCCATAATAACTGCAACTTTTTTCATACCTTTCCTCCATAATTAAATAAGCATATAAATAAAAAACGGCACAACTTACCTGTAGAAATGTAAGCGTGCCCAGACGGTCGGCATATCATTTTCTGTTCCCCTGTGGTGCTCCACAAATCCGTCGGTTGCAGAAAACCTTGTAAATCGTGCATGCCATGCGGCGCGGGCTGCGCTGCGCTCAAATCTGAGAGCCATGGACATGTTGCCGGGAAAATGAGAAACAATTGCTTGGCACCGAAATAACCGAGCCGTTCGACGCCAAAAGAGGGTTTCATTGAGATTATTATACCATGTCTGCATTTGGGTGTCAAGGATTCCGTACCGCATGGAAAAGTAAAAAAAAAGTCGTTAAAAAAGCCCTTTCTCGTGCATTTTGTCGGTCTTTGAAAGCTGTTTGGCCGTAAATTGATGCGCGAATCAAAAGACAAGCGGAAATCGTTCAATGCGCGCGCTTGTCTTCGTTTTCTTTTTTCCCGCAAAGATACAGGCGGCGCTCTCCGGTCAGCCGGCCGCAAAGCGTTTCAAAATCTGCTTTCGCCGCTTCGGCGTCAGGCGAGTCGGGCTTGAAGAGAGGCTTCTTGACTGCGCGGAGCAGGATATTTTTCGGCGTGTCCTCTGGGTCGGTAAACTCGATTGCCTCGGCTGTATAACCTCCGGCTTCAAGCCGCATCAGGCGGAGCGCGTCGGTGAGCGCGTCGCAGAGCTTCTTTTTCAGAATCGGATAGCGGGTGATGAACGAAAATTCATCGGTCGTCAGATTGGCGAGAAGCTCATGCTGGCAGCAGGGGGTGGAAAGAATGACGGCGGCTCCAAGTTCCATCGCTTTTGAAAGGACAATGTCGGTTGCAATGTCGCAGGCATGCAGGGACAGCACGAGATCGACGGGCGTTTCATACGGAAAGCTGTCAATGTCCGCGGCAAAAAAATGCAGATCGTTAAATTCAAGCTTTTTTGCTGTTTCCGAACAGAAAGCAATGACATCTTCTTTGCGGTCGATCCCGATCATTTTTACCGTGCGTCCCATAACGGTATGCAGATAGTGATAGGCCGCGAAGCTGAGATAGCTTTTTCCGCAGCAGAGGTCAAGCACGTGCAGATCCCCTTTTTGCGGCAGCGCATGGTATATGTCTGCGATCTGCTCCGCAAAGCGGTGGATTTGACGGAACTTTGCGTGCTTTTTATCATAAATTCGTCCGGAAGCATCGGAGATGCCGAGCGCGCGCAAAAACGGTTCGTCGCCGCGCAGAAGATACTGCTTTTCACGGTCGTGCGCCGAAAGCTGCGTACCGCCGTTATACGCTTTGGCCGCGGATAAAAACTTTTTTTCTCCGAGAATCGTTTCACGGCCGTTTTTCGATTTTTTGTATTCGGCGTCCGCATTTTCTCCGATCAGATTGATCTGTGAAAAGGGGGCGGCAGCCCCGGCGATTTCCTCCGCCGCGCTTACAGGAAAATTCTTGTGCGTGGCTTTGCCGTCCCGCATCTGATATTCAAGCTGCAAAAAGATCTGATTTTCTTTTTGAAAGAGTCGTCCGGTTGCGCGCAGAACATCCGTTTTTTCGCATTTGGAAAACACGGCCTTTTTTAAAAAGCCGTGTTCTGCCGCGAGCGAAAGCAGCGCGCATAAATTGAAAAGCGTATCGGTAGGCATTATTTTTTGTCTCCGTTTGTGGGATTGTTCTTCTTTTTGGAAAAGGAAATCTTATTTTCGGTATGGTTTAATAGACGTTTTATGTTGTCGCGATGCATAAAAATAACGAGCGCCGCTACCATAAAGCTGATCAAAACAGGGAACCCGTGATAGCCCCAGGAAGCAAGTTTATAGGTCAGAATCGGATACAGCATCATGCAAATAATAGAGCCGAGCGAAACGTACTTTGTGCCGGCGACCAAAATGACAAACATAATGAGCAAAATGAGGAAACAAAGCGGATCCAGCGTCAGGATCATCGCGGCGGTGGTGGCCACGCCCTTGCCGCCTTTGAATTTGAAAAATACAGGGAAAATATGACCCATAATACAGAACAGCCCGGCGATATATCCGCCGTTTATTCCGTAAATGAACGCGCCGAAGAATACCGAGGCGGTTGCTTTCAGCATGTCGCAGAGCAGCGTTGCCGCCGCAGCGGTTTTTCCGTATGTGCGCAGCATGTTCGTCATGCCGGCATTGCCGCTTCCATGCTTGCGAACATCATCACGGTAAAAACATCTGGAAATGACCAGCGCAAAATTAACGCTCCCAAGCAGGTAGGGGAGTGCGATGCAAAGCAGTACGCAGATTGCCGTCAGGGCGGTCTGCGCGCCGGCGCTTTCCGCTTTGTCGATTAAAATTTGATAGAGAGTTGGATTAAACATGTCTGCCTCATTTTTTGAAAAGTTTATGCAGGCGACTTTGCAGTTCCGCTTTCACCTGCGCTGTTTTATCGCCGAGAATTTCCACGGCGATGATTTTGCCGTCCTTGCCGATGGTCGCCAAGATGATGTCGCCGTCCCGCAGTTCTTTTGGTTCTTTTGCAAATCGGTATTCCCGCCCTGTGTCCGAGTAGGCGACGGCAATTTCGTTTTCTATGCGATCAACCCGCAACTCCATGTTTGTTTCACACATACTATGCTCCGGATTTTGCGTCTGCGCCGGAAATCCGGTCAGACGGTATCATTCTCCGGTTATTATAGCACAAAGTTTTGCAAAAGGAAAGAGAAGAGAAAAAATTATATCGCAGAGCGCGGCGGATGTTTCTGCTGATCCTTGATATAAAGAGAAAAATGACATTTGCTCCCTAACGTCAAGAGGGGATTTCGCTTTATAGAGATCATAGAGATCGACAAATCAAAATAATGACAATCGCTGTAAAGCGAAAGCGTTTCGCGAAATTCACCAAAAGGCGCTTACCGCTCCCTGCCGGCCAACTTACAAGCTATATCTGCCGTATACAGGCGTTTACATAATCAAGCGGCACATCCATGCGTCTGGCGGTTTGTTCCGCCGTCATTCCGCTATCCAAAAATCGCCTGCAAACCGATTTCATGTTCTCTCCGACTTCAATAATATGCCGATCCGGGTCATAAAAGCGAATTACACGTTGTCCCCAACTGTGTTCTTTGACGGGATGAACAGATTTAACGGCACAATCATGCAGCTTTTTTGCAAAGGCGTCAAAGTCGTCCTCTTCAAAATATATCTCGAAGTTGTTGCCGCCGAAAGAAATATCTTCTGTTCCGATAAACGCCTTGTACGTTTCTAAAGTCTGTAAAGCAAGTCCGCCCGTCAACGTTTTATTTGCTCCAAAATCCAAAATCACATCAAGGCCAAGAATTTCTTTATAAAACTTGAGTGACTTTTCCATATCGCGTACAACCAGCATGGAAGATAACAACTTCATACTTTTTACCTCATACCCCTAAATTTTTACGCGCTTCCGGATCGTTCTCCATAACCGCAGCGACCGCCGCGCATTGAGAAACTTCTGGACAATCGCCACAGGTTGTCACACCCTTTTTCAAAGCGCATCGGCGAATCTCGCAAAGACGATCGCAAAACACGGTTTTCATTCCATCCGCTCGACAACCCTCACAGTTGATATGTTCAGGTAAAATAGGCGCATGGTTGAGCGCAGCCCACAGTTTTGCAGTTTTCACACGCAAAGCATGGTCATTATGGATTGTTGCAAGGTAAGCATCACACTGTTCACAGTTCAGACCGCAATACCCGATCCTGTCTTTCATTGTTATGTACCTCCAGAGGCGTATTTGATGTTTTCATTTTACCATACTGCCGCCACCGATTCAATCCGTATCGCGATTTCTCTTTTTCTCGGAACACATATTTTTTATGGTTCAACCCTGTTTTCGAATATCAAAGCCTAAGGCTGTCATCTGTGTTCAGAAGTTTCAACGAAAACGCATGGGACTTGAGGGAAAAAAGAGGCCTCTCCTCGTGTTACCGGGGCAGAGGCCTCTGCAACTTGTCGATTAAGATAAAAATTGCATATGAAATTGGTTTACAAGACGGACATGTGCCGTCATGTAAACACCTTACAGGCGCGCGAGTGCCGCCAATGGCGGCGCGACGGCGCGAGCGAACGCGCCCTATCGTCGAAAAACCTTGGTTTTCCGACGGTCAGAGAGGCCTCTATTCGCTTTTCCGAATAAAAATTTTATAGGAATTGACTTTTGCCGCAATAATTGGTACAATAATATGTTAGTAAATACCAGGCTGCGGAGGCGTTAGATTGAATGGAAGCCGTAAAAAAAGAAATCGAGACTCTGCGAAAACAGATCGAGCATTATGCCCGCATGTATTATGTTTACGATACGTCTGAAATTTCGGATTTTGAATATGACGCGCTGTTTCGGAAATTGCAGGAGATGGAGGCGGCCTATCCGCAGTTTGACGATGTAAATTCTCCGACAAAGCGTGTGGGGGGGCAGGTGCTGGATAAATTTGTCAAGGTGACGCACCGCGTGCAGATGGGCAGCCTTGCGGATGTGTTTTCTTTTGAGGAGCTTGACGAATTTTTGTCGCGCACGGATACGCTTGCGCCGGATGCGCTTTATTCGGTGGAACCGAAGATCGACGGCCTGTCGGTTGCGCTGACCTATGAAAACGGCGTATTTTCGTTCGGCGCGACGCGAGGGAACGGGTTTGTCGGCGAGGATGTGTCGGCGAATCTCCGCACGATTCAGTCGATTCCGCTGAAGCTTCCCGAACCGCTCAGTTTTTGTGTGCGCGGCGAGGTGTATATGCCGCGGGAACGCTTTTATGCGCAGAACGAGGCGCGTGTCCGCGACGGACAGCCGCCTTTTGCCAATCCGCGCAACGCGGCGGCCGGATCTCTGCGGCAGCTTGATTCTAAAATCGCGGCTGAGCGCGGACTGGATATTTTCATATTCAATTTGCAGTGGGGCAGCTTGTATTCGGATCGGGAAAATCCGGACAGTCATTTTGAAATGCTCGACAGGCTTGCGGAGATCGGTTTTCATGTTTTGCCGCACCGTATACGAACGCGGGGCTGCGCCACGATCCGCAATCAGATTGAAACGCTCGGAGGGCTTCGCGATACGCTTGCGTTTGATATCGACGGCGCCGTGGTAAAGATCGATTCCGTAACTACGCGCGCGCTGATCGGCGAGGGCGCGGTTACGCCGAAATGGGCGGTCGCTTATAAATATCCGCCTGAGCAAAAGAAAACGAAATTGCTGGATATCGCGGTGCAGGTCGGCAGAACGGGCGTGCTTACGCCAAATGCGGTTCTCGAACCGGTTTTTCTTGCCGGTTCCACCGTTTCCCGCGCGACGCTGCACAATCTGGATATTATCCGGGAGCGGGACATCCGTGTCGGCGATACGGTTGTCGTGCAGAAAGCGGGGGATATTATTCCGGAGATTGTGGCGAGCATTCCGGAAAAGCGCACGGGGGCGGAAAAGCCGTTTGAAATGCCGCGCGTCTGCCCGGCCTGCGGCAGCGAGGTGGTACAGGACGCAGATATGGCGGCGATTCGCTGCCCGAATGAGCTTTGTCCCGCCAAACGCGCGCGCGCCATTTTGCACTTTGCCTCGAAAGGCGCGATGAACATCGACGGCCTCGGACCGCAGATCATTGAGCTTTTGCTGAAAAACGGGCGAATCCATGACGCTTCCGATCTATATACGCTCCGCGCAGAGGACTTGAAAGATTTGGAACGCATGGGCGAAAAGTCCGCGCAAAATCTTGTCGGGGCGATTGAGCGGTCGAAACGTATGGGGCTGGAACGTTTGATTTTTGCCCTCGGAATCCGGCAGGTGGGCGAGGTAGCCGCCGCCGCGATTGCCGCCAAATACAAAACCCTCGACAATTGCTTTTCGGCAACGGTCGAGGCGCTTTGTGAAATTGAGGATATAGGAGAAATCACCGCAAACAGTGTGGTGGCATATTTTGCAAGGCCGGAGAGCCGCGCTTTTGCCGATGCGCTGAAAGCGGCCGGCGTGCTGACCGAGAGCGTGGCGGCGCCGCGCGGCGAGAAACTGGCCGGGCTGACATTCGTGCTGACCGGTACCCTGCCGACGATGAAGCGCGAAGAGGCTGCGGCGCTGATCGCGCAAAACGGAGGCAAGGTCAGCGGCAGCGTATCGAAAAAAACTTCTTATGTGATCGCCGGGGAAGAGGCGGGATCAAAGCTTGATAAGGCGAATGCCCTCGGTGTTCCGGTACTCGACGAGCAAGGCTTTCTTGCGCTGCTCGGATGATTAGGCTAAATTGAGATAATGCAAAATCCCGTTGTAGATTCCCCTTGCAAATAGCTGCGGGTTTTCGTTCATGAGCGCAGCGTCGCCCGGATTTGTGATAAAGCCCATTTCGACTAAGGTAGCCGGCATTGCGGTGCGCCGCAGGACGTAAAGACTCGGCCGGGCGAACACGCCGCGGTCGCGAAGCCCGGTGGCTTCCGACAGACTGTGCACAATGTCGGTCGCCAGTTCGGCAGCTGAGGTATCCAGCGCGTAGACATAGGCTTCTGATCCGGAGGCGCTGGGAATGCTCGAAGCATTCGTGTGCAGGCTGATAAAATAGTCGGCTCCCCAGGAATTGGCGTCCCGTACACGCGCGGCAAGACTTGTGGCGTTGCTGGTTCCGAGCGTGGTTTCGGGCGTCGGCCGCGAGAGACGCGCTTCAAGATTCGGATTTGCGTTAATCAGCGCGGCAAGTTCTACGCCGATCTTGTATGTAAGATCCTGCTCGCGCAGACCGTTTCCCTCGGCGCCGGCGTTGGGATTTTGAGGATTGTGTCCCTGATCGATGTAAATTTTTATGGCCATAAAAACACCTCTTTAGAAAAATGTAGCTTCGTAAGCAGTATATGCGAAAGGCCGGTAAACGGAACGGTATGAAAGAAATACAGAGAATACTCAGCTATGTCCGCCGTGCGGCGGAGGACTATGATATGATCCATGCGGGCGATCGAATCTGTGTCGGGGTATCCGCGGGGAAAGATTCGCTGACGCTGCTTGCCGCGCTCGCTGAACTGCGCCGGTTCTATCCGGTGCCGTATACGCTCTGCGCGGTCACGGTGGATCTCGGCTTTGCGGGCGCGGATTATTCAAAAATCGAAGCATTTTGCCGTGATTTGGATGTACCGTATACGGTCGTGCCGACCGAGATCGGAAAAGTCGTGTTTGATATACGGAAAGAAACCAATCCCTGCTCGCTGTGCGCAAAGATGCGGCGGGGCGCGCTACATAACGCCGCGCGCGAACTCGGCTGCGCGCGCGTTGCGCTCGGCCATCATTTTGACGATGCGGTCGAAACCTTTATGCTGAATCTGTTTTATGAGGGGCGGATCGGCTGTTTTTCGCCGGTTACGTATTTGTCGAATACGGCGCTTTATCTGATTCGTCCGATGATTTATGTGCCGGAAAAAGCGGTCCGGTATTTTGCGGGGAAAACGGCGCTCCCGGTTGCCGAGAGTCTGTGTCCGGCCAACGGCAATACGGAGCGCGAAACGGTAAAACAGCTTTTGTATCAGCTTGAACGGGAAAACAAAGGACTGCGTCATCGTATTTTCGGTGCAATGCAGCGCGGTCATGTGGACGGCTTTACAGAGACCGGCCGGCTCCCGGCTGAAGACTGAAAGTGCATTTTAGGAGAAGCGTATGAAGATTGCAATCATAGGAAGCGGCAGATGGGGAACCTTTATTGCATGGTATCTGGACAGTATCGGCCATACGGTCATGCTGTACGGAAAGGCGGATTCGCCGCATATGGCGCGGCTGCTTGCCGAGCGCACAAACGGACTTGTAACGCTCGGAGAACGTGTTCGGCTTGTGACCGAGCTTTCCGAGCTTCAAAAGGCGGATTTGATCGGGATTTCGATCGGGTCGCAGGGACTGCGTTCGCTTTGCGGAGAGCTTCGGGATGCGGGGCTTGACAAAAAGCCGCTTGTCCTCTGCATGAAAGGCATAGAAATCGAAACGGGACTGCGGCTCAGCGAGGTGGCCTCGGCAGAGCTTCCCGGCGTCCCCGTGGCGGTTTGGATCGGCCCCGGACATGTGCAGGAATTTGTGCGCGGCATTCCGAACTGCATGGTGATTGACTCTTTGGATGCGGAACTGAAATGCAGGCTTATCGAAGCGTTTTCCAGCCGCCTGATCCGTTTTTACTACGGCGGAGATCTGATCGGCAACGAGATTGGCGCGGCGGCAAAAAATGTGATCGGCATTGCGGCGGGTATGCTCGACGGGCTGGAGCTTTCTTCGCTGAAAGGCGCGCTGATGTCGCGCGGCGCGCGCGAAGTGGCGCGGCTGATCAGCGCTATGGGCGGCAATGAACTTTCGGCATACGGATTATGCCATCTCGGGGATTATGAAGCGACGGTATTTTCACCGTACAGCCACAACCGGCAGTTCGGCGAATCATTTGTTCGCGGCGAGGCGTACAGCGACCTTGCCGAGGGGTATTATACGGTGCGTGCGATGATGAATCTGGGGAAAAAATACGGTGTGGATCTGCCGATCTGCTATGCGGTGTATGCCGTGCTGTATGCGCACGCCAAACCGAAGCAGGCGCTGGAAGCGCTTTTTCAGCGCAGTCTGAAAGAGGAGTTTTGAATATGGCGCTTTTTTCCCGATTTTCAAAAAAGGACCCTGAGTCGCCCGCATATAAGCGGCGCATGGCGGAACGGATTGCCGACAAGCGGATCCGGTATGTGGGGGAAAAGATTGACGGAGTTGAAGAGATCATCGGCAAGGGCGGAAGCGTCTCGATTCGGGAAGACGAACTATTTCTGTTTTCGTCTTCGGACGTTCTTTTGCGTGCAAAAATTGCGAAGACGCAGATTGCCGAACTTTTGTCTAAGGACGGCGCGGTTATAACCGCGCCCGATCTTGAGCGGGACGGTCAGGTTCGCACGGTTGTGATTTATTATGTATATTACCGTTAGGAGTTTACATGAGTGAGAAATATGAAAAATTAAAGGACGCCGTGTTTGCGGTTCTCGGAAAGAAGAAACCGTTTGTCAGCGCTGTGATTTTAGCCGGCGGCGTCGGCTCGCGGATGGGCGGGGGCGAGCGCAAACAGATGCGGCTGCTGTGCGGAAAGCCGCTGATTGTGCATACCCTCCTTGCGTTTGAGCGATGCGCGTGTATACATGAAATCGTTCTTGTGGCGCATGAGGCCGAAGTCGGCTGTTATGCCGAACTTTGCGCGCAGTACGGAATTACCAAGTTGTCTAGAACAGTCGCGGGCGGAAACACGCGCCAGCAATCGGCAAAGCTCGGTTTTGACGCTATATGCGCAGAGGCGGACTATGTCGCGCTGCATGACGGCGCGCGCGCGCTTGTCACGCCGGAGGAGATCAAAACGGTCGTGCTGACGGCGATGGCGCACGGAGCCGCAATCGCAGCGTGCCGCGCTTCCGATACCGTAAAATATGCCGAGGGGGTCTTTGTGGATCAGACGCTTGACCGTGCAAATATCTGGCTTGCGCAGACGCCGCAGGTCTTTCGGGATGAGATTTACCGCGCGGCGATCTATACGGCGGTTACGGAGGGCTTTGAAGCGACAGACGACGCCGCGCTTGTGGAACACATCGGGATTCGAGTGCGCATTGCCGAATGCGCGGGCGGTAATTTCAAAATTACGTATCCGGAGGATTTGAGACGGGCGGAAGCCGTTCTTTCGGAGAGGGAGGCGGCGTATGCGGGTCGGACAGGGATATGATGTGCACCGGCTTTTGCCGGGACGCCGTCTGATATTGGGCGGCGTAGAGATTTCGTATGACCTCGGACTGCTTGGCCATTCGGATGCGGATGTGTTGCTGCACGCGGTCATGGACGCGCTGCTCGGCGCGGCGGCGCTCGGAGACATCGGGCGGCATTTTCCGGATACCGACGCGCGCTATCTCGGCGCCGACAGCTTGGCTTTGCTCGGACGTGTCGGAAAGCTGCTCTCGGAGCGCGGATATGTCGTTGTCAATATCGACGCGACCATTATTGCGCAGCGGCCGAAGCTTGCAAAATACATCGGAGAGATGCGAAAAAATATCGCCGACACGCTCGGAATCGGCGAAGAACAGGTAAATGTCAAGGCGACGACCGAAGAGGGACTCGGCTTTACGGGCGCGGGAGAGGGAATTGCCGCGCAGGCGGTTTGCCTGATTGACTAATCGGGTTGCCCGCTCGGACAACCCGTATACAGTCGTTTTCCCCCACAGATTTTTGTGCGGCACATCCTTCGTTTTAATAGGCTTTTCTGTGGCGGAGCGCGTTGTTTTTGCGCTATTATCATAATATGGCGGGCTTTGTTTTGTGCCACGCCAAAAGGAGACTCAAATGATGAAAATTTCACCGTCGGTTTTGTCCGCCGATCTTGCGAATTTGTATACGGAATGTGCGGAAATTGCGCGCGCCGGCGCGGATCTGATTCATCTGGATGTTATGGACGGCGCGTTTGTGCCTAATTTGACGTTCGGCGCGCCGGTTATTCGCTGGGCGCGTCCGGCGGCAAAGATTCCGTTTGACGTGCATCTGATGATCGAAGAACCGATTCGCTATCTGGACGATTTCGCCGCTGCGGGCGCGGATTCTATCACCGTACATATAGAGGCTTGCCGGGATGTCGGCGCGACGCTCGACAAAATATGCGCGCATGGGATACGCGCGGGACTTTCGGTGAAGCCTGCAACGCCGGTCGAGGCGCTGTATCCTTTTTTGGATCAGATTCAGATGGCTTTGATTATGACCGTTGAACCGGGATTCGGCGGGCAGGGATTGATCCCGGAGACGCTGCCGAAGATCGAAGCGCTCCGCCGTGAAATCGATCGTCGCGGACTGAATGTCGAAATCGAAGCGGACGGGGGAATCCATGACAAAAATATCGGTCGTGTCGCGGCGTGCGGCGCGCAGATTTTTGTCGCAGGTTCGGCCGTGTTCGGCAAAGCCGACCGCGGCGCGGCTATCGAAGCTTTGCGGCGCGCGGCAGCGGACTTTGAAAAATAAGCGGTTATCGACAGGAAGAATCCTCCTGCCGACACCGCTTTTGCCCGGCGCCGCCGACAGGGGATATGCAGAAAATCAAAACCACCCGTGAAACGGGTGGTTTTGATTACTCTTCGTGCAAAACTGCCTAAAGGCATTAAAACAAAAAACAGACCGCGGGTTAACGGTCTGTTTATCTTGTTTTGCTCTAACACTCAGCCAAGCTGGTTTAGCCGGATTGTAAACTGGCTCTTCTTGTGTGCGGCTGCGTTTTTGTGAATAATGTTGCGATTTGCCGCTTGGTCAATTTTCTTAACGGCCGCTTTATAAGCCTCGGTAGCCGCGGCTTTGTCGCCCGCCTCAAGCGCTGTGTTGTACTTTTTTACAAGTGTGCGCATCTGCGTTTTGAAAATCTGGTTTTGAAGCGTTTTTGCCTCAATTACCTTTACGCGCTTTTTTGCAGATTTAATGTTCGGCAAGAAGTCCACCTCCTTCAAAAAATCAGAAATATGAACACCAAGCCGGTGCCTGAGAGGGTGCACACAGCCAAGTTGACTCATTTACAGTTCAGTATGATAGCATATCCTTTTTGAAAAATCAAGGGCTTTTTTGAAAATGATTGAAAATATGTCTGATTTTCAATCAAAATTTCTTATATCATGAAATCATTTTCGATTTTGAAAAATAATTTTCCGATCTTTGGAAAAAATCTGAAAACTCTATTGACAAGCCGTAAAAGTAATGGTAAAATATTAAACTGCATTATAATAGCTCAAATTGTGCGGATTTACCTTTTTCAGGTGGGGAAACCAGGGGAATAACGTATAAAAAATTCTTGTTTTTATGTACTTCGCATGTGCTTTTTGTCTGTTTTCCTATATGGATTTTATAATCATAAATGATGTGTAAAATTTTCCGTGCTGTTTGGATAAATGGCGAGATATTAAATGAATGGAGTGATTCTATACTATGCTCACACCCCAGAAGCTTGGCAAAAATACACGAATGAGCTTTTCTAGGGTCGGGGAGGCTATTGAAATGCCGAACCTGCTCGAGGTGCAGAAAAAATCATTCGACTGGTTCCTGAGCGAGGGACTTCGGGATGTGCTCGACGATGTATCTCCGATCGTGGATTATTCGGGCAATTTGGTGATTGAATTTGTGGATTATACCATTGATTCAAAAACACAGTATCCGGTTGAGGAATGCAAGGAACGGGATGTCAACTATGCAGCGCCGCTGAAAGTAAAGGTCAGGCTGACGAACAGAGAGACTGGGGAGGTAAAAGAGTCAGAGATATATATGGGCGATTTTCCGATGATGACCGAAAACGGAACGTTTGTCATCAACGGCGCGGAGCGCGTGATCGTTTCGCAGATTGTTCGCTCTCCCGGAATTTATTACGGGGACTCCATAGATAAAACCGGTAAGCATATGTTTTCCGCCACCGTGATTCCGTATCGCGGCGCCTGGCTGGAATATGAAACGGATGCCAATGACGCATTTTTCGTAAAAATCGACAAGACCAGAAAAATTCCGATCACGGTTTTGATCCGCGCGCTCGGCATAGAGTCGGATGCGGAGATTCTCTCGATGTTCGGAGACGAGGCCATGATTACCGCAACGTTTGAGAAAGACGAGTGCGGCGCGCTGGCGGTTGAAAACAATACCACGCTCGGAGACGAGGCGCTTAAAGAGGTATATAAAAAGCTGCGTCCGGGCGAGCCGCCGCTTGTGGAGAGCGCGCAGATTTTGATTAACAATCTGTTCTTTGATCCCAAGCGCTATGACCTTGCCCCGGTCGGCCGCTATAAATATGATAAAAAATTGGATATTGCAGGCCGCCTTGTCGGGCATACGCTGGCAAAACCCGCAATCAATCCGATTACAGGCGAATTTATCTGTGAAGCGGGCGTTGCGGTTACGCGCGAAATGGCGCGCGAAATCGAGAAAAACTGCATCAACGAGGTTGATGTGGCGCTCCCGGACGGAACGACCGCAAAAGTATTTTCCAACAATACGACCGAGCCTGAAAATCTGCTCGGCTATAGTTTGGAGGACTGCGGCATTCATGAAAAAGTGCGTACCGCCGTGCTTCTTGAAATCATGGAGCAGTGCGGCGGGGATGCGGAAAGCATCCGCGTGGAGGCGAAACGGCGCATTCATGAGCTTTGCCCCAAGCATATTACAAAAGACGATATTTTCGCTTCGATCAACTATCTGATCAATCTGTCGCACGGCATCGGCAGTACGGACGACATTGACCATCTCGGAAACCGCCGTATGCGCTGCGTGGGCGAGCTTTTGCAGAATCAGCTTCGTATCGGCTTTTCCCGCATGGATAAGATTGTCAAGGAGCGCATGACCGTGCAGGACGGCACGGAACTGCATCCGCAGAACCTGATCAATATCCGTCCGGTTGTGACGGCGATCCGCGAGTTCTTCGGTTCCTCTCCGCTGTCTCAGTTTATGGATCAAAACAATCCGCTTGCGGAATTGACGCATAAGCGGCGTCTTTCCGCGCTGGGACCCGGCGGCTTGTCCCGTGACCGTGCGTCTTTTGAAGTGCGCGACGTGCACTATACCCATTACGGCAGAATGTGCCCGATTGAAACGCCTGAAGGTCCGAACATCGGTCTGATTTCCTACCTTGCAACGTACGCTAAGATTTCGGATTACGGATTTATTGAGGCGCCCTATCGCAAAGTCGATAAGGAGACCGGAAAAGTTACCGATATCGTGGAGTACATGACCGCGGACATTGAGGACAATTATATCATTGCGCAGGCCAATGAGCCTCTGGACGCGGAGGGGCGCTTTGTAAAAAGCCGTATTATCGCGCGTGAGCGTTCCGAGATTCTCGAAGTGGACGCGGCGGATGTGGACTACGTGGATGTCTCGCCGAAGATGCTTGTTTCTGTAGCTACGGCGATGATTCCGTTCCTTGAAAACGATGACAATACCCGTGCGCTGATGGGCTCCAATATGCAGAAGCAGGCGGTGCCGCTGATGGTATCCGAAGCGCCTGTTGTCGGCACCGGTATGGAGTATAAAGCTGCAATTGATTCAGGCGTGGTCGTTTTGGCAAAGTCCGCCGGAGTCGTAGAGCGTGTCACTGCGGATGAAATCGTAATCCGCACGGAGAGCGGCGCGAAAGAAGCCTATCACCTGATTAAATTCAAGCGCTCCAACCAGGGCACCTGCATCAATCAAAGACCGACGGTCAGCGAGGGCGAACAGGTGGAGAAGGGGCAGGTCATTGCGGACGGCCCGGCGACTTCCGAGGGGGAGATCGCGCTCGGCAAAAACGCGCTGATCGGCTTTATGACCTGGGAAGGCTATAACTACGAGGACGCCGTTCTTTTGAACGAGCGCCTGGTGCGCGATGACGTATACACTTCTATTCATATAGAAGAATATACGCATGAAGCGCGCGATACAAAGCTCGGAGAGGAAATCATTACGCGGGAAATTCCCAACGTCGGCGACGATGTTCTGAAAGATCTGAATGCGGACGGTATCGTCAAGATCGGTACCGAGGTGCGCGCCGGCGATATTCTGGTCGGTAAAGTTACGCCGAAAGGCGAGACCGAACTCACCGCAGAGGAACGCCTGCTGCGTGCGATTTTCGGCGAAAAGGCGCGCGAGGTGCGCGATACCTCTTTGCGTGTTCCGCATGGTGAAAGCGGTATTGTTGTGGATGTCAAAGTGTTTTCAAGAGACAACCAGGACGATTTGCCGCCCGGAGTCAATAAAGTGGTTCGCGTATATATAGCCCAGAAGAGAAAAATCTCCGTCGGCGATAAGATGGCAGGCCGCCATGGCAACAAGGGCGTTGTTTCGCGTATTCTTCCGCCGGAAGATATGCCGTTCCTTGCGGACGGTACGCCGCTCGATATCGTTTTGAACCCGCTGGGCGTTCCGTCGCGTATGAATATCGGTCAGGTGCTGGAAGTGCATCTCGGCCGCGCGGCAAAAGAACTCGGCATCAAAGTGATGACGCCGGCATTTGACGGTGCAAGCGAAAGAGATATTCTCGACTGCATGAAGAAAGCGGGACTTTGCCGCGAGATTCGCCCGAACGAGAATATCGAGGGTAAGGACGCTGTTGAACTGGTTTACAATCCGGAAACCGGCAAAAACGAGTGCGTCAGTGTGGATAAGCAGAAAGAGCCCGAAAAGTATGAAAAGCTGCTTTCCGAGGGCAAACTGTATGTCGTTGACGGAAAGACGACGCTGTATGACGGCCGTACCGGAGAGGCGTTTGACAATCCTGTTACGGTGGGCTACATGTATTACCTGAAACTGCACCACCTTGTCGATGATAAGATTCATGCCCGTTCGACCGGCCCGTACTCGCTGGTCACGCAGCAGCCGCTCGGCGGTAAGGCGCAGTTCGGCGGACAACGTTTCGGCGAAATGGAAGTTTGGGCGCTGGAGGCTTACGGCGCAGCGTATACGCTTCAGGAAATCTTAACGGTCAAGAGCGACGATGTTACCGGACGTGTAAAGACCTATGAGGCGATTGTACAGGGACAGAATATCCCGACGCCAGGCGTGCCCGAGTCCTTTAAGGTACTGGTCAAGGAACTTCAGTCTCTGGCGCTTGATGTTCGCGTTTTGGATAAAGAGGGCAATGAGATCGAACTGGCTAAGATCGGCGAGGAAGAGCTTGAAACGCCTAATTATGTCAGCCCGATTGAAGACGATGATGTAATCAGCGCTTCCGATGTCGGCGAGTCGGTTCAGACAGACGACCTTTTCGATTCCTACACGGAGGAAGAAGATGAGGAAGACGACATCAGCGGATTCTTTGCCGAGGATGCGGATGACGATTCTTTTGATATCTGACGCGGGCGTTGCACTGCGAAACGGCACTTGGCTGCAAGTGCGAAATTCAAAGGAGAGGTGCTTTTGCATTTCGCAAAAGAGGTAATATAAATCGATGGATAATGTATTTGATTCTATAAAAATCGGTCTTGCGTCTCCGGAAATGATTCGTTCATGGTCCCACGGCGAGGTAACCAAGCCCGAAACCATCAATTACAGAACGCTCAAAGCTGAAAAGGACGGCCTTTTCTGCGAGCGTATATTCGGGCCTACCAAGGACTGGGAGTGCCTGTGCGGCAAATATAAGCGGGTTCGCCACAAAGGCAAGATCTGCGAAAAATGCGGCGTTGAGGTCACCACGAAAAAGGTTCGCCGTGAGCGCATGGGGCATATTGAATTGGCGGCGCCGGTGTCGCACATTTGGTATTTCCGCGCGATCCCGTCCCGGATCGGTCTTTTGCTGGATATTACGCCCCGAAATTTGGAGCGCGTGCTCTATTTCGCGCAGTATATCGTGATTGATCCGGGTTCTACGCCGCTTGAAAAGAAACAGCTTCTCAATGAGCAGGAATATAACAACTGGTATGAGCGCTATGAGGACGATTTCCGCGTCGGCATGGGAGCGGAAGCAATTAAGGAGTTGCTTTCCGAGATTGATCCGGAACAGCTTGCGGCACAACTCCGCGAGGAGCTTGCGCATGCAAACGGTCAGAAAAAGCTGAAAATTATCAAGCGGCTGGAGGTTGTCGAGGCGTTCCGCCTTTCGGGCAACCGTCCGGAATGGATGATTTTGGACGTGATTCCCGTGCTTCCGCCTGAGATTCGCCCGATGGTTCAGCTTGACGGCGGCAGATTTGCGTCTTCCGACTTGAATGATTTGTATCGCCGCGTGATAAACCGGAATAATCGCTTGAAAAAGCTGATGGAGCTTCGCGCGCCGGAGATCATTATTCGGAATGAGAAGCGTATGCTGCAGGAAGCGGTGGATGCGCTGATTGACAACGGACGCCGCGGCAAAGCGGTAACCGGTCCGTCCAATCGCGCGCTCAAGTCGCTTTCCGAAATGCTGCGCGGTAAGCAGGGACGCTTCCGTCAGAACCTGCTCGGTAAGCGTGTGGACTATTCCGGCCGTTCGGTTATCGTTGTCGGCCCCGATTTGAAGATTTTTCAGTGCGGTCTGCCGAAAGAAATGGCGCTGGAGCTTTTCAAGCCTTTTGTTATGAAACGGCTTGTAGAAACGCAAAAAGCGGCCAATATTAAGGAAGCAAAGAAAAAAGTAGACAAGGTATTCCCAGAGGTATGGGATGCGCTTGAAAATGTAATCAAGGAACACCCGGTGCTTTTGAACCGCGCGCCCACGCTGCACAGACTGTCGATTCAGGCGTTTGAACCTGTGCTGGTCGAGGGACGTGCGATTAAGCTGCATCCGCTCGTTTGCTCTGCGTTTAACGCGGACTTCGACGGCGACCAGATGCCGGTGCATGTGCCGCTGTCTGCCGAGGCGCAGGCGGAGGCGCGTTTCCTGATGCTTTCTGCCAATAACCTTTTGAAGCCTGCCGACGGACGCGCCGTGACTGTTCCCTCTCAGGACATGATTCTCGGTTCGTATTATTTGACCATTGTGAATGAAAAAGAGATGGGCGCCGGCAGAGTATTCCGTGATATGGACGAGGCGGAGATGGCCTATGCAAACGGTCAACTCGGTCTGCATGCGCCGATTCGCGTTCGCGTTGAAAAAGAAATCGACGGCGTTGTGCATTCCGGCATTATCGACGCGACGCTCGGCCGTCTGATTTTCAATCAGCAGATTCCGCAGAATCTCGGATATGTTGACCGCAGCGATCCCGATACGATGCTGAATCTTGAGGTCTCGTTTGTAACCAAGAAAAAACAGCTTGGCAATATCATTGACAACTGCATCAAAAAGAACGGCATTACCGTTACGGCGCAGATGCTGGATAACATCAAAGCGACCGGATTTAAGTATTCCACGAAGAGCGGTATTTCAATATCGGTTTACGATATGACGATTCCGCCTGAGAAATACACCAAAGTGGCGGAGGCCGAAAAGAAGATCGGCATTGTCACGGAGCACTTCCAGAGCGGCGAGCTTTCCGATGAGGAACGCTATAACAATGTTATCAAGATCTGGGAGCAGACAACGGATGAGGTTACCAACGCGCTTTCCGAAGGATTCGATCAGTTCAACTCTATTAAGATGATGATCGATTCCGGTGCGCGCGGTAATGCCAGCCAGCTTCGTCAGCTTGCGGGTATGCGCGGTCTTATGTTCGCAACCAACGGTAAAACGATGGAAATTCCGATCAAATCGAATTTCCGTGAGGGCCTGAACAATCTGGAGTATTTTATCGGCGCGAGAGGTTCGCGTAAGAGCCTTTCCGATACGGCGCTGCGTACGGCAGACTCGGGTTATCTTACCCGCCGTCTGGTCGATGTATCGCAGCAGGTTATCATTCGTGAAGCGGACTGCGGCACAACGGAGGGCGTCATTGTCAGCGATATTCGTGACGGCGATGAAATCATTGAGCCGCTGAGAGACAGACTGGTTGGCCGGTATTCGCTGGAAGATGTAGTATCGCCGGTCACCGGCAATATCATCATCCGGTGCGGCGATCTGATTTCGGAGGATCAGGCGGCTGAGGCGGAACGCAGCGGCGTTGAACAGGTTAACGTTCGCTCGATCTTGCGCTGCCGCGCGAAGCGCGGTGTCTGCGCGCATTGCTACGGCGCGGATTTGGCATCCGGCAAGGAAGTCAATGTCGGCGAAGCGGTCGGTATTATTGCGGCGCAGTCTATCGGAGAACCCGGTACGCAGCTTACCATGCGTACATTCCATACAGGCGGTATCGCCGGTTCGGATATTACGCAGGGTCTGCCGCGTGTCGAAGAGCTTTTGGAAGCGCGTCGTCCCAAAAAGGCAGCGATCATCGCGGAATGCGCCGGCGTGGTTCGTATGCAGGAAAGCAAGAACATGCGCAATGTCGTGGTGACTTCGGATGAGACGGGTGAGGAATTCGCTTATCCGGTGCCGTTCGGAATCCGCATTATTGTGGAAGAAGGACAGCGGGTTGCACTTGGTCAGGCGCTGACCGAGGGCAATAAGGCGCCGGCTGATATTCTGAAAGTAAACGGTATTGAGGCTGTATATGATTACATCATTCGTGAAGTACAGCGCGTATACCGTCTGCAAGCCGTTGAAATCAATGACAAGCATATCGAAATTATTGCACGTCAGATGACCAGAAAGATTAAGGTGGAGGATGCCGGCGATACGGATCTGCTGCTTGGTTCCAATGTGGACGCACTGGAGTTTACCGAAGCCAACGAGCGTGTTGAAGCGCGCATCGCAGCCGGTGATAAAACGCTGAGCCTGGCTGTGGGTACACCGATGCTTCTCGGTATCACGAAAGCGGCACTGATGACCGAGTCGTTCCTCAGCGCGGCTTCGTTCCAGGAAACAACCAAGGTTCTGACCGAGGCGGCGATTCGCGGTAAGGTCGATCATTTGCAGGGACTTAAGGAGAATGTAATTATCGGCAAATTGATCCCGGCCGGAACCGGTCTTGCGCAATACAACGATATTGAGGTTGTTTCGGCGGAAACCCCGGCGC
Organism: uncultured Eubacteriales bacterium; assembly: GCA_900546635.1. GTDB lineage: Bacteria > Bacillota > Clostridia > Oscillospirales > CAG-272 > UMGS902. The sequence continues at coordinate 62,274 of URDS01000001.1, forward strand.
TTTTTGAAGAAGAATTTGAAACAGAGGCAATCGCCGAATAAACTGTATACGGCCTCGCCGCTTGCTGCGGTGAGGCCGTATAACCTTGGTAATTCCGATGTTTTTAATGTGAGAATGTGCAGATTGTGCGATGGGCGGTATGCCATTTTCGCGGGAATAGAGAAAACTGATTAAAAAGTATGCAAAACGGGGCAAAATCTATTGACAAATTTGCTTTTGAATGCTATAATGTAGTGTATTTTGGCGGCGATTACGCTGCTGAATGCATACAGCTTCGCAGGGAATCAAAACCTCGTTGCCGTATATAAACACTTATATTTTTAAAGAAGGAGGAAAAGTATGCCAACCTTTAATCAACTCGTTAAGAATGGCCGCACCAAATCGGTTTACAAATCGAAAGCGCCGGTTCTTCAACAGGGCTTCAACACATTGAAGAATCAAGCGACCGATCAAAGTTCTCCGCAAAAGCGCGGTGTGTGCACGAAAGTGACAACAACCACGCCGAAAAAGCCGAACTCTGCGCTTCGTAAGATTGCCAGAGTCAGATTGACAAACGGTATGGAAGCTACCACGTACATTCCCGGCATCGGTCACAATCTTCAGGAACACTCTGTTGTACTGATCCGAGGCGGAAGAGTTCGTGACCTGCCTGGCTGCCGTTATCACATCATTCGCGGTACATTGGATACGCAAGGGGTTGCCAACCGCAATCAGGGGCGTTCCAAATACGGCGCCAAGCGTCCGAAGAAGTAAAAAATACTTCTTGCAAATTGTGGTACAGTTTGTGCCGTCAAACGAGTGCGTAATATAAATGTTTATGTACAGCTATAATACACACCTTGGACGAGCGCTGACGGATTTATGCAAATTCGAGTACCGATGAGATTCATTTTTTATGAAGGAGGGAAGGAAAGTGCCTAGAAGAGGTCAAATTTCCAAGAGAGACGTATTGCCGGATCCTGTGTACAACTCCAAGCTTGTCACCAAACTGATCAATAACATCATGTATGACGGCAAGAAAGGCGTGGCGCAGAAGATCGTATACGAGGCGTTTTCGATTATCGAAGCCAAGGAAAGCAAGAGTCCTCTCGAAGTATTTACGGAAGCTCTTGAAAATGTCATGCCTGTACTGGAGGTTAAAGCTCGCCGTGTCGGCGGTTCTACCTATCAGGTTCCTATGGAAGTCAGAGCCGAGAGAAGACAGACGCTCGGTCTGCGCTGGCTGACATCTTTTTCGAGAAACCGCAGTGAAAGAACCATGGCAGAGAAGCTTGCGGCTGAAATCATCGACGCGAAGAACAGCGCTGGTGGAGCGTTCAAGAAAAAAGAAGAAACGCATAGAATGGCAGAGGCAAACAAGGCTTTTGCGCATTACAGATATTAAGCCGCTAAAGGAGACACAAAATGCCAAGAGAATATCCGCTTGAGCGGACTCGCAACATCGGCATCATGGCGCATATTGATGCCGGTAAAACAACGACGACAGAGCGTATCCTGTTTTATACCGGCAAGACGCACCGCATCGGGGAAACCCATGAGGGTTCGGCTACGATGGACTGGATGGAGCAGGAGCAGGAGCGCGGTATTACCATTACCTCCGCTGCTACGACATGCTACTGGAAAAACAACAGAATCAACATTATTGACACCCCCGGCCACGTGGACTTTACGGTTGAAGTGGAGCGTTCGCTCCGCGTTCTTGACGGTTCGGTCACCGTGTTCTGCGCAAAGGGCGGTGTTGAGCCGCAGTCTGAAACCGTTTGGAGACAGGCTGACAAATACGGTGTGCCGCGTATGGCCTATGTCAACAAAATGGACATTACGGGCGCGGATTTCTACCGTGTTGTCGGCATGATGAAAGACAGACTGCACACCGTACCGGTTCCGATTCAATTGCCGATCGGCAAAGAAAGCGGATTCCGCGGAATCGTCGATCTTCTCAATATGGAAGCCGATATCTATTATGATGATCTCGGTAAGGATATGAGAGTGGAGCCGATTCCGGAGGATATGCTGGAACAGGCGAAAAAGTATCGCGCGGATCTGGTTGAAGCGGTTGTTGAAACGGATGATGCGCTGATGGAAAAGTATCTGATGGGTGAGGAGCCTACCGTTGAGGAACTGAAAAAAGCGATTCGTGTAGGCACCATTCAGAATAAGATTGTTCCGGTCACCTGCGGCACATCTTACAAGAATAAGGGCGTTCAGAAATTGCTGGATGCGATCATTGACTATATGCCTTCGCCTGTAGACATTCCGCCGATTAAGGGCGTGAATCCCGAAACAGACGAAGAGGATCAGAGAAAAGCGGATGACAACGAGCCGTTCTCGGCGCTTGCGTTCAAGATCATGACAGACCCGTTTGTCGGTAAGCTTTGCTTCTTCCGCGTGTATTCGGGTTCGATTGAAGCCGGCAGCGCCGCGTATAACTCCACCAAGGGAACACGCGAACGTTTCGGACGTATCCTGCAGATGCATGCAAATGATCGTAAAGATATTGAATGCTGCTATTCGGGCGATATCGCCGCGGTTGTCGGTGTAAAGAATACGACCACCGGCGACACGTTTTGCGATGAAAAGCATCCGATTATTCTTGAATCCATGGAATTCCCGGATCCGGTTATTCGCGTAGCGATAGAGCCGAAAACAAAGGCAGGACAGGAAAAAATGGGTATTGCGCTCGCCAAATTGGCGGAGGAAGACCCGACGTTCAGAACCTATACGGACGAAGAGACCGGACAGACGATCATTGCCGGTATGGGTGAACTACATTTGGAGATTATAGTCGACCGCTTGCTCCGCGAATTTAAAGTCGAAGCCAACGTAGGTAATCCGCAGGTTGCTTATAAGGAGACGATCCGCCGCAAGGTTGATCAGGAAACCAAGTATAAGCGTCAGTCCGGCGGTAGCGGCCAGTACGGTCACGTCAAAATTACGCTGGAGCCGAATGAAGCCGGTAAGGGATATGAATTTGTCAACGCTGTTACCGGCGGTGCGATTCCGAAAGAATATATTCCCGCCGTTGATTCCGGTATCCAGGGCGCAATGCAGAGCGGCGTTTTAGCCGGATACAACGTTGTGGATGTTAAGGTCACTTTGTATGACGGTTCGTATCATGAAGTTGACTCTTCGGAAATGGCGTTCAAGATTGCCGGTTCCATGGCGTTTAAGGAAGCTATGCGAAAGGCGGATCCGGTGCTGACTGAGCCTATCATGAAAGTTGCGGTGACAACGCCTGATGATTATATGGGCGATGTTATCGGAGACTTGAACTCTCGCCGCGGTCAGATCCAGTCTATGGAGCCCGTAGCCGGCGCGCAGCAGATTCATGCATTTGTTCCGCTTTCGGAAATGTTCGGTTATGCGACCAGCCTTCGTTCGAGAACGCAGGGGCGCGGCCTCTATACGATGGAGCCCAGTCATTTTGCCGAAGTGCCGAAGAGCATTCAGGAAGAAATCATCAAGACTCGCGGCAAAAAAGACTAATACTTTCCCGGTATCGGCCGGAAAAACTATATTTTTATAATCATTATTTTTAGGAGGATATTAAAAATGGCAAAGCAGAAGTTTGAAAGAACGAAACCCCATGTTAATATCGGTACCATTGGTCACGTTGACCATGGTAAGACCACGCTTACCGCTGCGATCACGAAGTACCTTTCTCTCAGCAACGGGGTAAACGAATTCATGGCCTATGACCAGATCGACAATGCGCCCGAAGAGAGAGCAAGAGGTATCACGATCAACACCAGACACGTTGAGTATGAGACGGCAAACCGTCACTATGCACACGTTGACTGTCCCGGCCACGCCGACTATGTCAAGAACATGATTACCGGTGCGGCGCAGATGGACGGCGCGATCCTTGTTGTTGCCGGCACGGACGGCCCGCTTCAGCAGACCCGCGAGCACGTTCTGCTCGCTCGTCAGGTCGGCGTTCCCGCAATTGTTGTATTCATGAACAAGTGCGACATCGTTGACGATGCCGAACTGCTTGACCTCGTTGAGATGGAGATCCGCGATCTTCTTTCTCAGTACGACTTCCCGGGCGATGATATTCCGATCATCAGAGGTTCTGCGCGTGAAGCGCTTACCTCTACCAGCCAGGACCCGAACGATGCAGTATATGCACCGATCAAGGAACTCATGGATGCGGTTGATTCCTATATCCCGACGCCTGACAGAATGAGCGACAAGCCTTTCCTGATGCCTGTTGAGGATGTATTCTCGATTTCCGGACGCGGAACAGTTGCTACCGGTCGTGTCGAGAGAGGTACGCTGAAGCTTTCCGAGGAAGTTGAGATCATTGGTCTCACTACCGAAAGAAAGAAGACCGTTATTACCGGTATCGAAATGTTCCATAAGATGATGGACGAGGCTCAGGCCGGTGACAATATCGGTGCGCTGCTTCGCGGTGTTCAGAAGAATGAGATCGAAAGAGGTCAGGTTCTCTGCAAACCCGGCTCGATCAATCCGCACACCGAGTTCATCGGTCAGGTGTACGTTCTTACCGAAAAAGAGGGTGGACGTCAAAAGCCGTTCTTCTCTGGTTATCGTCCGCAGTTCTACTTCAGAACCACTGACGTTACCGGTACGATTAAGCTTCCCGAAGGCACCGAGATGTGCCGTCCCGGCGATAACGTAAACATGGATGTTTCTCTGATTACGCCTATTGCTATTGAGGCTGGACTTCGTTTTGCAATCCGTGAGGGCGGCAGAACAGTTGGTTCCGGTGTCGTAACCGAAATCAAGGCTTAAATTTGCTTTGTTTGAAATCGGAGGAAGCGTTTGCTTCCTCCGATTTTTCCAAGGCAGTATATCACAAAATAAAATTTTATATCTTTGGGGAATGGTGAAATTCCATACCGGCGGTTATAGTCCGCGAACACGTATGTGCCGAGCAGGTGAGATTCCTGCACCGACAGTTACAGTCTGGATGGGAAAAGAAAGAGAGCGGAAGTGTTTGTATGCACATCCGCAGATTCCCCTGCCGCTTTGGCAGGGGATTTTTTTCCAAAGAATTTTGGAGGTACATATGACGAAATCGTTGGAGCGTACAAATCGGCTGGTATTGGCCGCCGCATTTGCCGCTATCGCTTATCTTTGCATGTTCTTGTTACCGATTAAAGTGAGTTTTCTGACACTCGATATAAAGGATTCGGTTATTGCAATCGGCGCGCTGTATCTCGGCCCGGTAGCGGGAATCCTGATATCGGCGGTTGTGGCATTGGTGGAAATGGTGACAGTCAGCCAAACCGGAATTTACGGATTTTTCATGAATTTTTTGGGCTCGGCGGTGTTTTCCGCAACGGTGTCGCTTTTTTATACGCGGCAAAAAAGTTTAAAGCGGGCGCTGCTTGGTTTGATTTGCTCTATTGCGGCGATGACATCGGTTATGCTGGCGTTTAATTTGATCGTAACGCCGGTATATCTCGGACAGCCTCGGCAGGCGATAATCGATATGATTTTGCCGCTGCTTTTGCCTTTTAATCTCGGAAAAGGTATTTTAAACGCTGCTTTGACCATGCTTTTATATAAACCCATATCGATTGCACTGGGGCATACGAGCTTTTCTCTGCATGTTTCTTCTACGGCGCCGAAAAAGAAGAATACATATATTGTGGCCGGGTGTTCGATTTTGCTGATTGCAGCGGTCTTGCTGTATTTCTTTATAAAAATGGGCGCAACTGTATAAAATTACTTGATTTGCGCCGCATAATCGTGTAAAATAAAACTTAGTATCTGAATAACCGGGGAGATTCTATGTTTGAAAATATAAATCATGTTGTGTATACCTTTTTTTGCTCGATGCTTCCGATTGTCGAACTGAGAGGCGCCATTCCGCTCGGCGCGTCTCTCGGAATCCCGTTTTGGGAGTGCTTTTTGATTTGTGTCATCGGCAATATGCTGCCGGTTCCCATCATTCTGCTGTTTGTCCGGTTTGTTTTGCAGTGGATGAAGAAAATCAAATATTTGGATAAAATCGCGATTTGGGTGGAAAGTAAAGCGCATAAGCATTCAGCTTCTATTGTAAAATATGCCGGCTGGGGATTGTTCTTGTTTGTAGCAGTCCCCCTGCCCGGAACCGGCGCATGGACAGGCGCGCTGATTGCCGCGATGTTGGATATGCGGATGAAAAAAGCCTTTCCGGCGATTTTCGCCGGCGTTTTGGTTGCGGGATTGATTGTCAGCGGTATTTCCTATGGCTTTTTGAATTTTCTTCAATTTTTGCTTTAATTGATTGCTCCTTTTTGCAATATGGAGGTTACGATGCGCAGGCGGATTCAAATACACAGGGAACAGGCGGATACAAAAGCGGATATTACGGCTTTTTTGGCTGTGTTTTTGCTGATCGCCATACGTTTTTTATACTTTGGTTTTCAGTATTTTCCGCAGCTTGATGATTACATTCAGCATCATAACTATGCGGCGCAGGGAGATTTGCTGTATAATTGCCGGGTCCTTGGTCTGCTTGCATCAAGACCGTTGGCCGGTATCCTGGACGTTACGCTTTGGTCATGGCTTTGGCCGTGCTCGATTGTCGGCGTTTTGCTGCTCAGCGCTTTGTATGCTTTGTCGGCGGTGGTTTTTCAAAAATTGTTTTCAAAGCTTTTCGGTACAGGCGCTTTTTTCTTGGTTGTGTATACGCTTTTGCCTTTGGGAATCGAGGGGACCTACTGGATGAGCGCCTCCACGCGGATTGTGCCCGGCTTGCTTTTTGTTGCGCTGTCGGCGAATTGTTTTTATCAATTTTTAGAAGCGGGAAGAAAACGAGACTTGATTTTGGCGGTTCTTTGTCAGTTTATCACGTTTTGCTTCTACGAGCAGACGGCTGTCCTCAGCTGCGCGCTCAATCTGCTGATTGCGTTTTTGTATGTCCGAAAGAGCGGCGGCCGTTGGCTGTTTGCCTTTTCCTGCTTCTTGTGCGCGGCGCTGTATTTCGGGCTGTGTGCGCTTACTGTGGACAGCGCGCTTTACAGCGGGCGTATGAGCCTGATTTTGCCCGTATCAAACTATTATTACGACACTTTTTTGCCGGACTTGCTCTCACAGATGAAATCCGCTTTCTTAGGCGGTGGATTTTATACCCTGGTTTACGGATTTTTGCGCGGAATCATGCGGATTTTTGCCGACGGCGCTTGGCTGTATTGCCTTTTGGTGCTCATTTTTTGTGCCGGATTCTTTCTTTATTTCAGAAAGGACAAGTCTAAAGGAGAAGAACGTTTCCTTCTGCCGCTCCTTTTCGGTATTTTGCTGGCGATCGCACCGCTTGTTCCGTTTTTGATTATTGAAAATCCGTGGTTTTCTCTGCGCGGTACGGTTACAAGCTTTGTTGGGATTGCGCTCTTTGCGGATCTGGTTCTTCGCAGAATCGCATTTCCCAAAAAAAGTGTTGCCGCTGCCGTCAGTGCGTTTGTTGCACTTATATTTTGTATTTGTTCAGTTTCGGAATTGGCGGATTACAAAGCGACCTATGCGGCCGACAGTCGCGTGGTCGGCACAGTTGCTCAGATCGCATCCGAATATCCGGAGGGCGGAAAGGTAGCGATTTTAAATATAGACGATTCGTATGTACATGAACAAAATTACAAATTTCATGAGCATGTGTCCGGTGTGACTTCGTCAGACTGGGCGTTGACCGGCGCTGTGAGATGTTATAATGAAAATCCGAATGAGTGGATCACGTATGTGCCGATTTCTCTGCGCAAACAAGAGATCTATCAAAAATGGGAATGGGCCGTGAAAACGATCAGTTCGATGGACGGCGTATATGTATACGAGTATACGTCTAATACAATCGAACCGTTGACCGTACAATATGAGGGAAAAAATTCTTTTTTGCTGTATCGCGCGGACGGACGGCTTTTCGGCAGAATTGTTGAAGAAGAGCAGCGCGGATATTTTTATGCGGAATCGTGAAAAAGAGTATTGCAAAGAAAAAGAGTTTATGATATAATTTTAAAAAAGAATATCTTATCAAGAGCGGCGGAGGGACTGGCCCTGTGAAGCCCGGCAACCTACTGGTGTTCAGTAAGGTGCCAAATCCTGAGAGATGAGATGGATTGCCCTCGGGATGTCCGGGGGCGTTTTTTTGCCGGGGAGGTACTATGAGCAAATATTTATTTACATCGGAATCGGTTACGGAGGGACATCCGGACAAAATATGCGACACGATTTCCGATGCGATTTTGGACGCGATGATAGCGCAGGACTCTGAGTCGAGAGTGGCCTGCGAGACATTTGTTACGACCGGTCTTGTCATGATTATGGGCGAGGTAACGACCAAAGCCTTGGTTGACGTTTCGGAGATCGCGAGACAAACGATTCGCGAAATCGGATACGACCGAGCCAAATACGGCTTTGACGCCGACACCTGCGCCGTATTGAGTTCGCTGCATAAACAATCGCCGGATATTGCTCTCGGTGTAGACAAGTGCGCCGAAGCAAAGGACGGCAGTCAGGACGACGGGCTGGACATTGGCGCCGGGGATCAGGGCCTCATGTTCGGTTTTGCCTGTGATGAAACGGACGAGCTTATGCCGCTGCCGATTTCGCTTGCGCATCGTCTGGCCAAGCGGCTGACCGAAGTGCGCAGAACCGGTCTGCTTCCATATCTTCGTCCGGACGGAAAAACGCAGGTAACGGTGGAGTATGAGGACGGCGTTCCGCTTCGCGTGGATACGGTTGTTGTTTCATCGCAGCACAGCGATGATGTTTCGCTTGAGCAGATCCGCGCGGATATAATCAAGCATGTAATTCATGAAGTGGTTCCCGCATCGCTCCTTGACAACGGCACCAAGATTTATGTAAATCCGACCGGCCGTTTTGTTATCGGCGGTCCTATGGGCGATACCGGTCTCACCGGCAGAAAAATTATTGTGGATACATACGGCGGGTATTCTCGGCACGGCGGCGGCGCTTTTTCCGGTAAGGACCCGACAAAAGTGGATCGCAGCGCATCGTATGCGGCGAGATATATTGCCAAAAACATTGTAGCGGCGGGGCTTGCAAAGAAGTGTGAGGTTCAGATTGCCTATGCCATCGGGGTCGCGCGCCCGGTTTCCGTGATGGTCGATACGTTTGGCACCGGATGCGCTGAGGATGAGAAAATCGCGCGGGCTGTGAGCGGCTTGTTTGATTTTCGTCCGGCGGCAATCATCCGGCAGTTTGATCTTCGCCGTCCGATCTACAAGCAGACGGCTGCTTACGGCCATATGGGGCGTGAAGATCTTGCATTGCCGTGGGAAAAGCTGGATCTGGCGGACAAGCTCAGAAAAGCTGTAAAATAAAAATTCCCCCGTGACAATATCCGGCATATATTGTTACGGGGGTGATTTTCATGTTTTCTGATGTCTTGGAAGTGCTGTTCTGCGTTTTTGCGGTGTATGGAATTTATGCGATTTTTCGTGAAATCTTACTGCTCTTCCCGAAGAATCAGCGTATCTGTATCGCGGCGCGCTTAGATGCGGAGATGGACGAGATGGAAATGCAGGATACGATCGTTCGCGCGGAGCATTTCGCACAGAAAATACGCGGCATGGCCGGCGCGCCGGTTTTGTTGCTTTATGATCGAGAATCGGCAGAGACACTGAAAAAATACGGCTATGCGCTGTATGTGGATGTAAAAACGGTGGAGGAAGAATGGCGGGAGACGTAAAAGAAGAGATACAGGGCACTGTGGAGTCGGTGATCTACCGAAATGAAGCCAACGGATATACAATTCTTGAAATTTTTTCTGAACAGAAAAAAGAACTGGTGACGGTTGTCGGCTTTTTCCCGTTTGTCGCGGAGGGCGAATCGGTTCTCGCGCGCGGCGTTTGGGTGCATCACAGCGAATACGGCCGACAGTTTCGCGCCGACAGCTTTGAAAAACGGATTCCGGAAGACGCCGACTCCATTTTAAAATATCTGTCTTCGGGCGTGATTAAGGGAATCGGTCCGAAGACCGCGGCAAGAATTGTCGATAAATACGGCGCGGATACGTTTGAGGTGCTCAGCGAGCATCCGGATTGGCTTGCGGAATTTAAAGGGATTTCGGCGCGCCGCGCACTGGAGATCAGCGATGAAATCCGCCGTCAGATGGGCTTCTATAAGTTGTTTGACTTTTGTAAGGATTATTGCAGCATGACCGTGGCGCTGCGGATTTATCAGGCGTACGAGGACGCTTCCGTGGAGGTGCTGCGGGAGAATCCGTATCGGCTTTGCGGCCGAATCGACGGATTTACTTTTGAGATTGCCGACCGTGTTGCTGCGGATTGCGGCTATGCCAAAGACGGTCCGGCGCGTATACTCGGCGCTGCCTCGCAGGTGCTTAAACGCGCCTGCGAGGAGGCGGGACATTCCTGCTTGCCTGTTCGTCAGGTGATTGAACAGACCGCTGATTGGCTGGAACTTGCGCCGCAGATGATCGCGGAGAAGATTCAATCCTTTGTTCTTTGCAAGGAATTTGGCTATCTGCATACCGAGAGCGGCGGTTTGCTGTATTTAAATTCCTATCTCGCCGCTGAAAAAATGATTGCCTCGCGGCTGCTGCGTTTGGAATCTTCTTGTGTGCGGTATGACGGCGCGGATATGGAACCGCTTGTTTACCGCGTGGAAGCGGAGAGCGCGATTACATTTGCACCGATGCAGCGCAGCGCTATTTTCGAGGCGGCAAGCCGGGGCGTGACCATTATAACCGGAGGTCCCGGAACCGGAAAAACAACGATTATTCGCGCGCTTATCCGGATTTATGAGAGTATGGGCTGTCAGATAGCGCTGGCGGCGCCTACCGGACGCGCGGCCAAACGAATGAGCGCCGCCACGGCGCATGAGGCAAAGACCATTCACCGTTTGCTGGAAGTAGAGTATCGGAATGAGGAGACAAACACGTCGGTCTTTCAGCGAAACGAGCACAATATGCTCGAAGAAGATATTTTGATTATAGACGAAGTTTCCATGATGGATATGTTTCTGTTTGAGGCGCTGCTGGCGGCGATTCGTCCGGGGGCAAGGCTTGTTTTGCTCGGCGACTGCGACCAGCTTCCGAGTGTGGGCGCGGGAAATATTCTCAGAGACCTGATCGCCGCCGGCAGTTTATATACCGTGCGCCTTACCGACGTTTTCCGGCAGGGAGCGGAGAGTCTGATTGTGACCAATGCGCACCGAATCAACCGAGGCGAGATGCCGGTTACCGATGCGAAGGATAAGGATTTCTTCTTTATTTCACGAGAGACGACAGATCAGCTGGTTGCAACGGTTGTAGATGTGTGTGTCAATCGCTTGCCCAGAACATACGACGTGAGCGCGGTTGAACAGATTCAACTGCTTACGCCTACCCGGAAAGGCGCGCTCGGCACCGAGACGCTGAACCGGCTTCTTCAGGCGCGCTTAAATCCGCCGTGCGACGGAAAGCGTGAACACAAATTCCGTGAAGTCCTGTTCCGTGAGGGCGACAAGGTGATGCAGATTCGCAACAATTATGATCTTGTGTGGTATGAAAACGGTGCGGAGCGCCACGGCGTTTACAACGGCGATGTGGGAACCATTCTGAAGATTGCGGACAGGCAGGAATACATGATGATCGATTTTGACGGTCACGAAGTCAAGTATGCGTTTAAACTTTTGGAGGATCTGGAACATGCCTATGCGATCACGGTACATAAAAGTCAGGGCAGCGAATATCCGATTGTCGTTCTGCCTCTGACCGATTTTGCGCCGGTTTTGATGACGCGCAATCTGCTTTATACGGCGGTCACGCGGGCCAAGGATATGGTCGTTCTGATCGGCCGCAGGGAAGCAATACAGCGCATGGTCGAAAACGATCAGGTGCGTGTGCGCTATACAGGGCTCAAATATTTTCTGGAGGCAAAACAGCCGTGCGAAAATTGACCGATATTGTTCTGGACTGCCTGTTTGTGCCGAGATGCGCCGTATGCAGGGAACGTCTGCATATATCGGAGGGCGGCCTCTGCGAAGATTGCCGCCGCGCTTATGATAGAGCGAGAGCGGAGTATTGTGATGTATGCGGTATGGAGGCGTCCGTTTGCCGGTGCGTACCGCAAAATCTGTCTGTGAACGGGTGCGTCGCCTATCGCAAACTGGTATTCTATAAACCCTCCGCTGAGATCAGCGTTGTGTGCGGTATGATGTACGCGCTGAAACGGAATCATGCGGCGGGACTTTCCGCTTTTTTGGCGGCAGAGCTTGCGGAGCTTGTCAAGGAGATGGTTTCGGAGGATACGGTTGTGACTTTTGCGCCGCGCGCCGCTTCGGCAAAGCAAAAATACGGTTACGATCAGGGCGAACTTTTGGCCAAACATGTTGCGGCGGATTTGGGACTTGATTTTCGGCGATTGCTTACGCGCCGGCGTTTTCAAAACCGCGAGCAGAAATTTTTGAATGCGGCGGAGCGGCAAAAGAATGTCCGGGATTTGTTTTTTGTATGGAAACCGCGGCTTGCAGCCGATAAAAGTATTCTTTTGATTGACGATGTGGTGACCAGCGGCGCAACGCTTGGCGCCTGTGCCGGCGCTTTATATCGCGCCGGCGCTCGTGAGGTGCGCTGCCTCAGCGTAGCGTATACGGTGCGAAGAAAAAATAATAAATCGAAAAAAGATTGATTTCATCGTTTGAATGCTGTATAATTAAAATGATGAGTTATGCACACTGTTAATTTGAAATTTTTGCGGAGCTTTTGCTTTTCGGCGCAGGCGCGTGTACACGCGCTCGCGCGTCCTTTTGGGCGTATTCGAGTCCGTGGGGCGGCGCATGTCTTTGCTATGTAGGCGGGATTTTAATTTTGTACTTGCTTCGTCGTATTTTTGTTTTAACAGTTTGTAAAATTTATAAAGCGTACCGAAAGGAAAAACAATGAGTCGAGATATTGGTATTGACCTTGGTACGGCTACTGTGCTTGTATATGTAAAAGGAAAAGGGATTGTTCTGGAGGAACCGTCCGTTGTTGCGATAGATCGGTATTCGGACAAGGTGATTTGCGTCGGCAGAGAGGCTCAGCAGATGCTTGGGCGTACGCCGCCGGGAATAGAGGTGGTTCGCCCGCTTTGCGGCGGTGTAATCAGCCGATATGACGTAACGTCCAGGATGCTCCAGCATTTTTTAGCAAAAGCATGCGGCAGTACCATCATAAAGCCCCGGGTTATGGTTTGCATTCCCAGCAGCATCACCGAAGTGGAAGAGCGCGCGGTTGTGGACGCGGCCAACCAGGCGGGAGCCAGAAAAACATATTTAATTGAAGAGCCGGTAGCGGCTGCTCTTGGCGCGGACATTGATATCACGATGCCCAACGGAAATATGATCGTCGATATCGGCGGCGGAACGGCGGACATTGCGCTGATTTCGCTGAACAATACCGTCGTGAGCGAGTCTATAAAAGTCGGCGGAGACAAATTTGACGAGGCCATTGTACGATATGTTCGGAAAAAATACAGCGTATTGATCGGGGAACGCACAGCGGAGGAAATTAAACTTCGCATCGGATCCGCCTGTCCGCGCAAAGAGGAAAAATACATAGACGTAAAGGGTAGATGCCTGACTTACGGTTTGCCGAAAGCGATTCGGCTTTGCGCTTCTGAAATGACGATCGCTTTGGATGAGCCGGTGACTGCGATTATCGAGGCGGTGTGTTCGGTTGTGGAACGAACGCCTCCGGAACTTGTCGGAGACGTGATCGCAAACGGCATCGTTTTGACCGGCGGCGGCAGCCTTTTATACGGATTGGATTATCGTATTGCCAAAGCGACGGGGATCAAAACCCGCGTGGCAAAAAATGCCGTGCAGTGCGTTGCGCTCGGAACAGGCAAGGCGCTTGACGGGTTGTCAAGAAACCCCGAGGGCGTGCTGAATCTTTCAAAATCCAGGCAGGAAAAATTTTAAAAGTGGACGCCTGAGCCGTTCACTTTTTATTTATGTGAGGCAATCGCTATGAATGCTTTAGGACTTCGTGTCCGCCGTCTTTTTTCAACGCAGTATATGGTAAAAGAAAATGAACGGCTTGGAGAATTACCGCCCAGCAGAGAGGCGTATTTGACGTTTTCATCGCTCGCTTGGCCTGCAATGATCGAATCTATGTTTGTCGTCATGGCGGGATTTATCGATACAATTATGGTCAGCGGCGCCAGTGATACGGCGATTGCGGCTGTGGGAATTACAACGCAGCCGAGAATGTTGTTTTATGTTCTGTTTTTTGCTATGAGTTCGGCTACCGTCGCTTTGGTCAGCCGCCGCTTCGGCGAGAATGATCGTGAGGGGGCAAATCGATGCATTGCGCAGACGTTCAGTATCAGTATTTGGCTTGTTGTGTTTTCACTTGTTACGGCGTTTCTCACAGCCGAGCCGCTTTTGCGGTTCGCCGGCGCGAAAGCGGATACGATGCCGGAGGCGCTTGTATATTTCAAGATTACGATCGTCGGATTGATGATTCACAGCCTCGGTATTGTGCTGAACTCCGGTCAGCGCGGAGTGGGCAAGACCCGTATCACCATGCGGTCTTCGATGACCGGAAATCTGATAAATATTGTTTTTAATTATTTTTTAATCAACGGTATTTGGATTTTTCCCGAGATGGGCGTAAAAGGCGCGGCAATCGCAACGCTGATCGGGCATATTTGCTCTTTTTTGGTTTCACTGAGTTCGTTTTTTATAAAAGATTCTTATTTGAAACTGCATGTAAAATATTTTCTCCGGTATGAAAAAAGCACTTTGCAGGCGCTTTTTCGTGTCGGCAGCGGCGCCGGAGTCGAGCAGCTTTTTGTGCGTGTCGGTATGTTTATGTTTGCAAAGGTCGTGGCTGAACTCGGCACAGACGCAATGACCACGCATCAGATTTGTATGAATATTATCAATCTGTCTTTCGCTTGCGGAGACGGACTCGGCGTCGCCGCAACGGCGATGGTCGGTCAGAATTTGGGACGCGGCCGTCCGGATGTTTCCCTGATGTACGGCAAGGTTGCCCAGCGTATTGCATGGGGATTTTCGTCCGTGCTGTTTATATTCTTCTGCACCTGCGGCCGGTTCCTGATAGCGCTTTTTACGGACGATTTGCAAATTATTGCAAGCGGCACCGAAGTTATGTATGTGGTGGCTTTTGTCAGCCTTGCGCAGGTGTCTCAGGTTATTTTTACGGGTTCTCTGCGCGGCGCGGGCGATACAAAATTCAATGCTATTGTGTCCCTGATCAGCATGGTGGTTCTGCGGCCGTTGATTGCATATTTTTTATGCCATGTGGTGCGTGTCGGACTGCTCGGCGCGTGGTTTGCACTGACGTTTGATCAATATCTGCGTTGCATATGTGTTACGGTTCATTTTTACAAGGGAAAATGGAAAACCATTAAGTTATAGGAGGAAATCGAGATGGAATCCATATTGGCGGGCAGAGAACCGCATCGTGTATTGGCATATTTTGAGGAGATTTCCAAAATTCCGCGCGCTTCCGGTTCGGAAGAAGAAATTGCCGCATATCTGATTCGTTTTGCGAAAGAAAAAGGATTGGAATATTTTTGCGATTCACATAACAATGTTTTCATACGCCGCGCGCCGGTTGCACCGTCTGAAAAAACGGTGCTTTTGCAGGGACATACCGACATGGTTTGTGTTCGCACGCCGGACAGCGCACATGATTTTGCAAAGGATCCGCTGGAATTGTTTATAGATGATGACGGTTTGCTCGGCGCTGTCGGAACTTCGCTCGGCGCCGATGACGGCGCGGCGGTTGCCATGATGCTTGCGGCTCTGGAGGAAAGCGCCGATTATGGTCTCGAATGCTTGTTTACCGCTTCCGAAGAGGTCGGTTTGATCGGCGCAAAGCATTTTGACTATTCAAAGATTCATTCGCGTACAATGATCAATTTGGATTCCGAGGATGAGCGTGAGGCGGTTGTCGGTTGCGCGGGCGGCATGCGTATACATGCCGATCGGACGATGCCGAGTTCCGCTTTTTTCGGAGAAACGCTGAAAATCACGGTTTCCGGTTTTGCCGGCGGCCATTCGGGGGCGGATATTCATCTCGGACATGTCAATGCCGTGCGGTTGCTTGCCGGATTGCTTTTGTGGCTGTGCGAAAAATATGATTGCCGTCTGATTCGTTTGTTCGGCGGGGAGAAAGACAACGCGATTCCGTCCATAGCCGAAGCGGAACTGCAGATCAGCGACCGTGCGGACGCAGATATTCGGGAATGGTTCAGCCGCAGAAGGCGCAGCTTCGGTCAAGATGACCGCGGCGCTGAAATCTCGCTTGTGCGGCAGTCGTCTTCGGGAAAAGCGTTTGATATGCATACGACCAAACAGCTTTGCCATCTGCTTTCGGAGGTTCCAAACGGTGTCGTCTCTATGGATGAGCGCCTCGAAATTGTTAAAACTTCGCTGAATATGGGTGTTGTGCGCATTGCAGACGACACACTGAATCTGGATTTCTCCCTGCGTTCTTCTTCGGAGGCGGAATTGGATGCGCTTTCCGCGCGCTTGTGTGAAATGCTTTCCGCCGTCGGCGCGGTATGCAAAGAACATGATCGATATCCGGCATGGGAATATACGGAAAACTCTCCCTTGCTTCAAAAGTATCGGGCGGCATATCAAAGCGTGTACCATACAGAGCCGCATGTGTGCGGCATACATGCCGGTCTGGAGTGCGGATTGATTTATAGGGCCATTCCGGAGATGGATATGATTTCGCTCGGGCCTACCATGCATCGGGTGCATACGGCGTCGGAACGGCTGGATATCGCCTCTCTTGACCGATTCTGGCAAATGCTGAGGAGACTGCTCTATGAGATTTAAAGCAAACAATCCCCGTTTCTCAAAAGTGAACGCGCTGACTTGGCTGATTGTTCTCGTTGTTTTGGCCGTTTGCCTTTTTTGGCCGAAAGAAAATGCGTTTACTTTTTCCGGCGACGGCGTCGCCGTGCATTTTATCGATGTGGGGCAGGGGGATTGCGCGCTTATACAATCCGCTGCCGGAAATATTTTGATTGATGCGGGAACACCGGACAGCGAAAATGCGATTATGCGCTATGTTGACGCGCTCGGCATTGAAAATTTCGCCTATGCGATCTTTACGCATCCGCATGCCGATCATATCGGAAGCGCTGCCGCTTTATTGGAACGATATGCGTTTGATGCGGTTATTTTGCCGGACGCTGTATCCACGTCTCGTACGTTTGAACGTATGTTGGATGCACTCGAAAAAGAGGAATGCGAGGTTATATCCGGCCATGACGGACTTTCCTATATGCTCGGTAATCTGCAGCTTGATCTGCTTGCGCCCGCTTCGGACTACGGTGATGATTTGAACAATCAAAGCGTGGTCTGTAAATTTACCTACGGCGAAATATCATTTTTGTTTACCGGCGATGCAGAATCAAAGTCGGAATCGGATATGCTGCGTGAGAACGCCGACAAGCTTTGCGCTTCGGTTTTAAAAGTCGGACACCACGGCTCCAAAACTTCATCGAGCGAAGCATTTCTCGAAGCGGTTTCACCGCAGATTGCGGTGATTTCCGTCGGAGAGGACAATGAGTACGGTCATCCGAGCGCATTGATTGTATCCCGGCTGAAAGCGGTCGGCGCCTCGGTATACCGAACCGACCGGGGCGGCAGCGTAATTGTCACGACTGACGGACAAAATATCGCGGTACAAACGGAAAAATAGCAGAAGTTTTGATATGTCCGAACCATACGAGGCGTGTTTATGCGGCGTGGCTTTGGAGAGCTATCTTTTAAAGAAGTCGGTGAACGATAGGGATTGTAGTCCAAATTCGCGAACATCCTTAATGCAGAGGAGATGTTGCAATGTTAAACAGAATCTATAACATTATGATTTCGGGTTCGGTATTTGGTATTTTCTTTCAGGTTGTACCAATTGCACTCTTAGTTGGTTGCATATATGCTATTTATAGATATATCCATATCAAAAAAAGCGGATTGACCGTTGGGTGGGGCACGGAAATCATGCGCTGGCTTTTTATATGTTATCTGACAGGACTTGTAAATCTGATATTGGTGCCTGCTAATCTATGGACATTTATATGGGCAAACATCTTTATTGGATATAGCCATAGTGAGCTTACTTTCTTTTCCGGAGAGTTTAATCTTGTTCCAGTCCTATTCAAAGTAATCACAGGAGAACTCACGATTGGACGTTGGGTTTTGAAAATGCTTACTTACAATTTCCTTATGTTCATACCCTTGGGTTTTTTCTTGCCTTTTGTATCAGAGAAAATCAACAACAAGAGCATTTGGAAATACGCTGTCATTGTCCCGGTTGTGGTGGAAGTAATACAGCCTATTGTTGGGCGTAGCTTTGATGTGGACGATCTGATTTTGAATTTCGCTGGAATTGTTGTTGGTTTTTTCGTTGCCGTTGCTACTAAACGATTCGCATTACAGGCGAGATGATTACCATCCTTGATATTGTTGCCTGTGGTATGGTTAATGCTATATGTGTAGGAGAATGCCCATATAAATTTATTTGAATGAAATTTGGAGAAATATCCATGCGAGTTGTTTCTTTTTGCGCTGTGTCCGAAGTAAATGCGCGGGATTTTAGGTATGTGGTGATTGCGGCGAGGTACAATGCGCATTGGATTTTCTGCCGTCACCGGCAGCGCAGTACATGGGAGATGCCCGGCGGACATATTGAAGCCGGTGAAGACAGTTTAACCGCTGCGAAACGTGAACTTTTTGAGGAGACCGGAGCGGAGAAATTTGATATTCGGCCGGTCTGCGCTTATAAGGTAGACGATTACGGCGTACTGTATTATGCGGAAATTCAAACGCTTGGCGCTTTGCCGAAATACGAAATCGGGGAAATCATATTGAACGATTCCTTGCCGTCGCCGCTTACTTATCCGGATATCCACACGTCTTTATATATGCGTGTGCAGGGATGGCTAAATCTATGTATCTGAAAAAGAAATTTTACAGATGCGGGATGCCGGAACGCTTGTTCCGCTTACATATCTTGATGTATTTTTTTCAAAAATACGGTGATGAGCTAATATTTTTAGGATAGAATAAAATACCTGTTTGCAAGCAGTATGGAGTACTGCTTGCAAACAGGTATTACGTTATTTTGTTCCTTTGGAAGATTTCTTTTTGGTCTTTTCCGCAGCGTCGGATGCTGATGCGTCGCTTTTACTTGTTGTGCGCCGCTTTATCGGCTTTTTTAGAAGTGCCAGCGCTTTTGCATGATCGACATTTCCGTAGACATCCATGATTCCGGTCATAATTGCCGCGAGCGCATCCAGCTTTCCGGTGATAATATCGATTAAATCTTTGGCACGAATGCTTACAGACGCGGTGTTGTCATGATAATCATAGGGTTCAATCGCAAGTTCTCCGTCTGTATAAGCGATATAAAAAGCGCCGCCGCAGTCCTCGTCTGTAAGATTGATTTGGATGGCGAAATTTTCTGTTAATCTGGATATATCGGGTTTGCCGATCTTTTTTTTGATTTCTTCAAATTTTTCGATGAAGGTCATTCTATCTCTCTGCCTTTCCGTTTGTATTTATATTTATTTTTGTATTTATTATATCCGGAAGTAGGGAGGAAGTCAACATAAATCATACGTGCTTTTATGACAGACTTCCGGTAATTTTGTGCGTTTTTTCCGGTCGCTTTCAATTTATGGCGGGCATGATTTTATCCTCAAAATATATATGTGCTTTGTTAAGAAAAATATGCAGCTTTTTATAATTCTTCCGTGCTTTTTCAAAAAAAGATATTGACAAATGAAAAGCGCCATGCTATAATATCAAAGTCGCGTGAAGCAATCACGCTGGTGTAGCTCAGCTGGTAGAGCAGCTGATTTGTAATCAGCAGGTCGGGGGTTCGAATCCGTCCACCAGCTCCACCTCGTGTTCACGGGGCAAAATTGAAAAGGGAGCGTTCCCGAGCGGCCAAAGGGGGCAGACTGTAAATCTGTTGTCACTGACTTCGGTGGTCCGAATCCACCCGCTCCCACCAAAATGAAAAGGCACTGTGTAAACAGTGCCTTTTCATTTTAAAAATTTTTCTTTATTCGTAAAAAGTAAAATGGAAAGAGAAAAAGCGATAAGTTATTTTGACGAAAATCAATTTGGCATTATGATATATGAATTTTATTTTGACTGCGCCCTTTTGGATGCTTTATTCAGTGCTCCTCAAGATCGGCTTGCGCCTTTGTCTTTTGCACGGTGCCGTGCGGATGGTGCGGAGGCGCGTATATCGTATATATTTTCAGCGGTTGTTTCCCTGCGTTGACGATATTGTGCCATGTGCCGGCCGGGACAAAAACAGCGTATCCGCTGCAAACGGGACATTGTACATTTAAGCAGCATCTGGACGGTCCCATCATTGCGATACCGTTTCCACTCTCAATTCTGATAAATTGATCGGTATCCGGGTGAACCTCCAGACCAATTTCGCCGCCGGCCGGAATGCTCATCAGTGTAAGTTGCAGATTGGAGCCTGTCCACAGCGCCGTACGATAATTTGTATTTTGTAAGGTAGCTTGATCTATGTTTACGATAAACGGTTCCGGGCCGTAATCCGTTATCGGCATTTGATGACAGTTATCATTATTTCTGGGTTTCATATAATCTCCCCTTTCTATAGTATCATATGTCGGTTTTCATGTCGGTGTGCGGGGAGTGTATTGCTTTTTTCTTTTCAATTGTGTTATAATTTGCTCGGTTGTAATTTTAGATTTTATGAATTTATGCGGGGAAAATGTTGATGTCAAAACTTGAGATAACCAATATGGTTATGGTGCAGGATCAAAGCACAGGTAAAGTCGTGGTACAGGAGCGTGTGAAAAGCTGGTGCGGAATTGCTTTTCCCGGCGGTCATGCCGAGCCGAACGAATCGATTTATGACAGCGCCGTGCGGGAGATAAAAGAAGAAACCGGACTTGTTATACAAAATTTGAAAGCGTGCGGTTTTATGTATTGGTTTAATAATAAAACCGAGGATAAATATTTTACATATTTCTATAAAACTACGGAGTATTCGGGCAAGCTCCTTGACGCTACGGATGAGGGAAGCGTTTTTTGGGCGGAACTTGCTGATCTCGATCATATGAAACTTGCACCGAACTTTCGGGAATATTTACCGATGTTTTTGGAAGATAAATACTGCGAAGCGTATTGTTCATGGAATCGGGACATGCATCCGGACGAAAGTTGTGAAAATCCGTGGGGGATTCTATATAAATAATGCAGGTCAACTTAAAATGAACGATTAAAAAGGTATGAATATGAAAAAGGTATTGGTCGCGATGAGCGGTGGCGTAGATTCTTCTGTTGCGGCATTGTTAATACAAAAAATGGGATATGATCCGATTGGGATGACGCTTCGATTGTCCGCATCGGAGGATACGCTTTCAACCGGAACGCAGGCGGAGCAGGACGCAGCTGCGGTATGCGCGTATCTTCAGATTCCGTTTATTTCGGCGGATTATCGTGAACAATTTCGGAAAATTGTAATCGACTACTTTATCAGCGCCTATGAAAGGGGAGAAACCCCCAACCCTTGTGTGATTTGCAATCGGTATGTCAAATTTGATTGCATGCTTCGTGAGGCGGATCAATTGGGCGCGGATTCTATTGCGACTGGGCATTACGCTCGTGTGGAATTTGACGGTGCGAGCGGCCGTTATCTGCTGAAGCGGGGAATGGATATATCGAAAGATCAGAGTTATATGCTCTATAATCTAACGCAGGAGCAACTGAGCCGCATTTTGTTTCCGCTTGGCGAAATGCAAAAAAGTGAGATTCGTAAGATCGCTGCGGAACATTCGTTTCGCAGTGCGGATAAGCCGGACAGCCAGGATATTTGCTTTGTACCGGATGGGGACTACGCGGCGTTTATCGAAAGAAATTCGGGAAAAATATACCCGCCGGGGAGCTTTACGGATCGGCATGGACATGTACTCGGGATGCATAAGGGATTCATTCGTTACACGATCGGGCAGCGCAAGGGACTTGGTTTGGCTTTGCCTGCGCCAATGTATGTCTGTGCAAAAAATGCTGAGACCAACACGGTGGTTTTGGGAAGCAATGCAGATCTCATGACCGATTCCTGCACGGCGGCCGCAGTCAACTGGGTTTCGATTGCGCGGCCGTCGGCGCCGGTGCGGGCAGAGGTAAAGGTGCGGTACAGTCAAAAGGGGGCGGCGGCCGTTGTATATCCGCTGGATAATGGGCGGGTACGGGTAGAATTTGATTTGCCCCAGCGAGCCGTGACGCGCGGGCAGGCGGCGGTGTTTTATGACGGCGATGTCGTTCTCGGCGGCGGCTGCATTGAATAGCCGCTTGCCGTTTCGCTGCTTGTTTGGAATTGATTTGCTTGTAAAAATAAAAGAACCGCTTTGCGTTCCGTATTTCAGACTGAAGATAAAAAGGAGTTTCGCGTTTTAGCGAGACTCCTTTTTGCGTGTTTTAGGCGAAAGAGAAGCAGGAGCGCAAGAAATTCGGAAAAAAAGCATGAAAAAGCGACGAAAAGCCGAGTTTTCCACATTCCAAGTGCAACATCTTCGCTAATTTTTTTAAATTTAGGCATGCGTAAGTAAGCCCGACCTTCATATCCATCCGGGCTTTGCCTTTTAATTGCGTGTATCGAAAACCATGGTGCTCTTTTGCTGTGCCAAAGAGTCGCTCAACGGTCTCTTTTCTCTTGTCATACAACTCCATGTTGCCCGTTGTATGGCGAAGATCCTCGCATATTTCGATGTAGTTTTCCCATATATGGCGCGTCACCACTTTTGTGTGGGTTGCGCTCTCTGTACATTGATGCAAATGGGGGCAATTCGCGCAATCGGCTGCGCAACTCTTGTACTCGCGGTAGCCTTCTCGATTCGTTGTGGAATAGGTTAGTGTTTTGTTATTGGGACATATATAGCAGTCATAGTATTCGTCATATACATACGCATGCTTCTTGAAAAATCCGTCCTTCGTCTGCGGTCTCTTGTATGGAAATATGGGAGATACATGATCATCTATCAAAAGTTTGGCTATTGCAGGCGTCTTGTATGCTATGTCTGCTATCAGTTTATCTATCTCAAAAGACCTAAGCTTGTCATATATACCTTTGAACGTTCTGCTGTCATGAAGATTTCCCTTGTTTACAGTGTACCCTAATATCCAGCCGTTTCTGTCACACGCTGTCTGTACCGAATAAGCGAATACTTGCTTGTGCTCGCCCTTGTGAAACCATCCGCTTTCCGGATCAGTGGTGCTTTGCTTTTCCTCTTTTCCTCCTCCGGACTCTCCGCCGTTTTCATCGTCGCCGCCGTTCTGCCCTTTCTCTTTGTCCTTCAGCGGCTTTTTGCCGTGCTCTTGTCTGTCTGCACGGATTTCCTCTTTCAGTTGTTCTTCATAGAATAATGCTTCTTCATGAACTACCTGCGTCGTATACTTTTTCCCGTTTGCGCATGCTTTTACATGCGTCGCATCTACAAATACTTCTGTCGGGTTTACAAAATTATGCTTGAAACATTCATCAAGAATTTTCGAAAATATCTTCTCAAACAGGTCGGTGTCCTTAAATCTTCGCGTATAATTCTTCCCGAATGTTGTGAAATGCGGTACCTTGTCCGTCATATCTAATCCCAGAAACCAATGGTATGCTAGATTGACCTCAATCTCCTTTATGGTTTGTCGCATGCTGCGAATTCCGTAAAGATATTGTATCATCGGTATTTTTATCAATGTTACGGGGTCTATGCTCGGTCTTCCCTTGTCTTCGCTGTATTTGTCCTTTACAAGCGCATAGATAAAACTCCAGTCAATTGCCTTTTCTATCTTTCGTAACAGATGATCCTCCGGCACAAGTTCGTCTATGCATACCACCTGCATTTGATTGCGCTTTTCTCTTTCGCTGGTGAGCATCTCTTCCACCACTTTTCTTACCCCTATTATACCATCTTCCGCATTTTTGCAAAAAACAAAGCCACATAAATGTGACTTTGTCTTCAGTCTGAGGCGCTGTTTCAAACAGCGCTTTCTTTATTTGTATAGAAAAGACTCTTTGGGAAGACCACCGGAAAAACCGGTGGTCATAGCTTTGTACCGGCAAAGCGATAAAAACAAGAGTTGACAATGGTCGTGTTGGTTTGTATAATTAAGCTGTAACCTTTACAGCTTAATTATAGGGGATATTTAAATGATTGAATTGCCTTTTGGCTCCGAATTCAGCCCAAATCAAATTGATCTTGCCACCGCTTTGGAAATCTGTAAGGATAATGCGGGAAATCGGGACGCCGTAGAAGCCGCGATTTTAAACCGTTTTTTCTCGACGCACGGACATGGTAATGAGGAAAACCGGCAGAAGTTGGCTATGAATTGCCGGCTTGGTTTAAAAAACTACGGAATTCTTGATGAAGCTTGTAATTTTACGTCTTTGGGAACGGAATTATATACGCAAAGGACGCAGAAAGAGAAAATGTATGAGACCTTTGCGAGGCATATTTTGCTGAACCTAAGCGGTATGGTTTTTGTTCAGTGTATTCGGGATATGCAAACAGCGCTTCAAAAGGTTACCCTTGAAACCTTAAAGCCGGAACTTGAAATACGGGGAATCACCTATCCGTCAGCGGGGAAACATCCGAGCATTATGCGGCTGTGGCTGGAAAAAGCGGGCGTATTTTCTTCCAAATGGAACATTAACAATGACCGAGTTCGGGAAATATTGGGTGATGCGGATGGAATGGAAACGCTCCGAGTCCTGACCAAAGCGCAGCGATATTTTTTGCTTGCGCTTTTGAATACCGGAAAGCGTGACTTTCAAATATCCAGTCGTGTGGCCCGCCTGGCCGGCACAGCCTATGGCGTTTCTTATCCGGAAAAGACGCTCCCTAAAAGTATCCTGACGCCGCTGGAAAATGCGGGATATATCGAAACTGAGAAAGCCACGGTCGGCAGAGGCGCAAAACCGCATTACTGCCGACCGACCGAAAAAGCCAAAATCGAACTTTTGCAGCCGCTTATCAGCCAACTGGAGGGGCAGACTGATCCCAAACTGATCGAACTTTTGACCAAAAGCATTCCGGATATTTTAACGGATATCGGATCCTCAAATACTTATATAGCCGGTTTGGCATTGGAAGCGTTGGCGTTTAAAATTCTACGGATTCTGGGATTGGAATATATCGCAACGAGAGCCAGAACGGAGGCAACCGGAGGCAGCGAGGTGGATTTGTTGTTTCAGAGCTTGCGTCCCGCTTATCTGCGCTGGCAGATTCAATGTAAAAATACAGCCCGTGTCACACTCGATCACGTCGCAAAAGAAGTTGGACTTTCACAAATGCTGTATTCCAATATCATTGTGATGATTACCACGGGAAGCGTTTCTTCCGAGGCAAAGAAATATGCAAATCATATGATGCGGAATACAAATCTCAGTATTTTATTTTTGGAGAAATCCGATATTGACCGAATCGCTGCCGATCCGGTTTCTGTTATTGATGTTTTTGAGGGCGAAACGAGAAAAGCCATGCAGTTAAAAAAGCTGGATTTATGAGGAGACTAAACGGTGGAAACTTATTTTGAAACCGCCAGGGGAAAAATCTATTTGGGCGATTGCCTTGACTATTTAAAAAATGTAGATGATCGGTCGGTCAATTTGATCGTTACTTCACCTCCGTATGCGCTGATTAAAAAGAAGCAGTACGGAAATGAGGACAGCGACGCATATTTGGATTGGTTCCGTCCTTTTGCAAAAGAGTTTTATCGGGTGCTTGCCGATAACGGGAGCTTTGTGCTGAATATCGGAGGTTCCTGGAACAAGGGGGAGCCGACGCGAAGTCTTTATCATTTTAAAATATTGATTATGCTTTGCGAGGAGTACGGATTTCATTTGGCGCAGGAATTGTATTTTTGGAATCCGAGTAAATTGCCGAATCCCGCCGAGTGGTGTACGATTCGGAAAATTCGGGTAAAAGATTCTGTTGAACCGGTGTGGTGGTTATCCAAGACGCCCTACCCAAAAGCTTCAAATCAGAGGGTGCTTCAGCCGTATAGCAAAAGCATGACCAATCTTTTGACAACGGGCTATAAGGCCAAGATGAGGCCGAGCGGCCATAATATCAGCGGCAATTTTATGACGCCGCACAAAGGCAGCATTCCTCCGAATTTGTTGGCGCTGCCGAACACGGAATCCAATTCCCGCTATTTGAATTTTTGCACTGAGCATAAGCTAAATCCTCACCCGGCCAGATTTCCCGGTACGCTGCCCGAGTATTTTATCAGAATGTGTACGGATAAAAACGATCTTGTCATTGATCCGTTCGGCGGCAGTTGCGTCACCGGTGAGGCGGCAGAACGCTTGGACAGACGATGGGTTTGCTGCGACACCGTTGAAGAATATCTGCAAGGCGCTGTCGGCAGGTTTTCGGAAGAGAATCCGCCTGTCATGGAGTCTGTGGAGATTGCGTATTCTATATTTAAGCCTGGGTATTTATGGGACGATATACCGGGGGATACTTTAGATCCAAACGGCGGAGAACGTAAAAAACGTTAGCATTTTCGCGTAGATATCGGTTGGAGCAATCGTTGCTGTCTGAATCTATTGGGCGTAGAAGCGCTTTGGATGAAGTTCAATTTGTTTGCGTTTTTTGTGCAGAATATTTTATTTTCCGATCTTGTATCCAATAAGCGCCGGATTTTCACGGTTTTCTTTTTAGGAACAGTTGACAGAATGGTTTTGCCGTGGTACCATACGAACAGAAAAATTAAAGGTTGTTTTTTTGATTTTTTGGGGGAAATATGACGCTAAATGATCTGAAAATAGGGGAGAGCGGAGATATTCTTACAGTGGGGGGCGAGGGGGCTCTTCGGTTGCGCCTTCTGGACATGGGGTTGATTCCGCGTACTCGCGTAAAGCTGCAGAAAATTGCGCCGCTCGGCGATCCGATACAAATTTTACTGCGAGGATATGAGCTTACGCTCCGGCGTGAGGACGCTGCGCGGATTGAAATTCTGCCTGCGGAGGATAAAAGATGATATTTGCATTGGTCGGCAATCAGAACTGCGGAAAAACGACTTTGTTTAACGCGTTGACGGGTGCAAATCAACATGTCGGAAATTTTCCGGGCGTGACGGTAGATTCAAAAGTGGGTCAGTTGAGGGAAACTTCAAATTGTTCTGTGGTTGATTTGCCGGGCATTTATTCGATGCGGCCGTATACGAATGAGGAAATTGTAACGCGGGATTTTGTTTTGACGCAACACCCCGATGGAATCATTAATATAATAGACGCTACAAATATCGAACGCAATCTGTATTTGACGCTGCAGCTTTTGGAACTCAGGATTCCAACGGTAATCGCGTTGAACATGATGGATGAGGTGCGGGGCAACGGCGGGACGATTGATGTCAGAAAATTGTCTGATGCGCTTGGCGTACCCGTGGTGCCGATCAGTGCGGCGAAAAACGAGGGCGTTTCGGAACTGGTTGGTAGCGTGTTGCGTGTTGCGGAGAAAAAGCAAATCCCCGCCGTGGCGGATTTTTGCAAAGAGGGACCGGTACATCGCTGTATTCATGCCGTATCGCATCTGATTGAGGATCATGCGGCGGCAGCAGGGGTTTCGGCGCGTTTTTGCGCTACAAAGCTGATCGAAGAAGATCATGATTTTGCACAAAGGCTGAAACTGAGTCAGAATGAGATCGAAATGATCGAACACAGCGTGATTGAAATGGAGCACGATACGGCCTTAGATCGGAACGCCGCTTTGGCGGAGATGCGGTATACATTTATCGAGCAAGCCTGTGCTGATGCCGTTGTGAAATGTCAAGAGAGCAAAGAGCACCGGCGCAGTATGAAGATCGACGAGATCCTCACAAACCGATATGTCGCGCTTCCGTTTTTTCTGTTGGTCATGTTTGCGGTTTTCTGGCTCACGTTTGATGTGTTCGGCAGTTTTTTATCGGATTTGCTGGCGTCCGGCATTGATGCGCTGACGTTGATTTGCGATCGTGCGCTGACTGCTTACGGCATGAATCCGGTGGTACATAGTTTGATTATTGACGGTATTTTTGCCGGAGTCGGCAGCGTACTCAGCTTTTTGCCGCTGATTGTCGTGCTCTTCTTTTTCCTTTCTATTTTGGAGGATACCGGTTACATGGCGCGCGTCGCTTTCGTTATGGACAAACTTTTGCGCAAAATCGGACTTTCCGGGCGGAGTATTGTACCTATGCTGATCGGATTCGGTTGCAGTGTGCCGGCCATTATGGCTACGCGCACGCTTTCTTCGGAGCGGGATCGACGTATGACGGTTATGCTTACGCCTTTTATGAGTTGTTCGGCGAAAATTCCGATTTATACGGTTTTTTGCGCGGCTTTCTTTGAAAAGTACAGCGCGTTTGTCATGATCGGTTTGTATGTATCCGGTATTTTACTCGGTATTTTGATTGCGCTTTTGCTGAAAGGCACTGCTTTTCGCGGCAAACCCGTTCCGTTTATTATGGAACTGCCGAATTACCGCCTGCCCTCTGCCAAGAGTGTTGGCCTTTTGATGTGGGATAAGGCGAAAGATTTTTTGCAGCGCGCTTTTTCGGTTATATTTGTCGCAACTGTTGTCATATGGTTTTTACAGACGTTTGATACGCGTTTGAATGTCGTTTCGGACAGCGCGGACAGCTTGCTTGCGTTGGTCGGAAAGGGAATTGCCCCGATTTTTGCGCCGCTCGGCTTTGGCGACTGGCGCGCGGCGACTGCGCTTTTGACCGGATTTACAGCCAAAGAGGCGGTTGTGAGTACGCTTAGCGTTTTACTCGGCGTGGGGACGGAGGCGCTGCCCGGCGCGCTTGCGGCTTTGTTTTCTCCTCTTTCCGCGGCCAGCTTTTTGATCTTTACTTTATTGTATACGCCTTGCGTGGCGGCGGTTGCCACCATTCGCCGCGAACTCGGCTCCACGCGGCAGATGTTCGGCGTAATTGTGATGCAGTGCTTTGTCGCATGGATTTGCGCATTTGCCGTATATAGGATCGGAGGAATTTTTATATGACTGTACTGGATTGTATTTTGCTTGCGGGCATTGCGGTTGCGCTTGTTTTTGCGGTTCGTTCCGTACTTCGGGATTTACGCCGCGGAAAATGCTGCGGCTGCTGCGGGGACTGCAAAGTCTGTCATGAGGATATTCAGAAAAAGACGAAAATTTAATATTTCCGTGAAAAACGCAAAGCAAGGGGCTTTGCGTTTTTCACCTGCGCTGTCAACAGGGGAGCTACTCCAAACGTCTTGGACGTATATCCGGGGGACATTGTTCATCCGGAGGGGAGCGGCGCCCCACTTTTTTAAGTGGCCTCTCGCAGCCCCTCTACAGCGAAACTGTACCGGTGGGAACCTTAATCATTTGCTCGCCGGTCAAAACGCCGTCGCATTGCTTGGTTTTATCGGGAAAGAAAAAGGATACTAGAAAAAGCTGCCAGTTGAGCGGATAGTCTTGACTATAGCGCATAGAACTGAAAAAATGATTGCTTATTTGCGTTTATTTTAAAAATAGCTATTTTTTTCAAAACAAACCGAAGAAAAAAATTGAGAATTTTATGTTCAAGATGCTTTTTGACGTTTTTAAGGACACAAAATAAAATCTTTTTGAAAAAATGCTTCATCGTTCCCCGAAAATGTTGACAAGGATTCTGCAATTTTAGTATAATGAATTTACATTTGATATTTTTAGAATAACAGATACTTATGCAATCGGCCGTATAAAATAAAAACAGTAGGTTTTGTAGTCAGAAATGACCGATCGGGGGATCGTATGAAAAAAATTATGCTTGTGTTTGGCACACGGCCTGAGGCCATAAAAATGTGTCCGCTTGTCAATGAACTGAAAAAACGTCGGGGTATCCAAACGGTGGTATGCGTATCCGGTCAGCATCGTCAAATGTTAGACTCCGTGTTGCGTATATTCGGTGTTGTGCCGGATTATGATCTTGCCGTTATGAAAGAACAACAGACGCTTTTTGACATTACAAGTCAGATCCTCTTGCGTATTCGGGAAGTACTTGAAAATGTAAAGCCGGATATTGTATTGGTGCATGGAGATACTTCAACGACTTTTGCTGCGGCGTTGGCTTGTTACTATATGCAGATTCCGGTCGGACATGTGGAAGCAGGACTGCGTACATATAATATTTATTCTCCGTATCCGGAGGAATTTAACCGTCAAGCTGTAGGAATTTTAGCAAAATATAATTTTGCGCCTACAGAATGCGCAAAACAGAATCTGATTCGCGAGGGAAAAAATGCGTCCAGTATTTTTGTAACCGGCAATACGGGTATTGATGCGCTCCGCACAACGGTCAGGGAGGATTATACGCACCCGGAACTGCAGTGGGCTGAGGATGCTCGTTTGATTTTAATTACCGCGCATCGCAGAGAAAATCTCGGTGAGCCGATGCGGCACATGTTTCGGGCGATCCGGCGTATCATTGATGAGCATGCGGATGTGAAGGCGATTTATCCGATTCATTTGAATCCCGCTGTGCGAGAAGCGGCAAATGAAATATTCGGGAATTGTTCACGGATTCATTTGATTGAACCGCTTGATGTTTTAGATTTTCACAATTTTTTGGCTCGTGCCCATTTGATTTTGACGGACAGCGGCGGCATACAAGAAGAAGCTCCGTCTCTCGGAAAGCCGGTTTTGGTAATGAGAGACACAACCGAACGGCCGGAGGGGATTGAAGCCGGTACGTTAAAATTGGTTGGAACAAACGAAGAGATTATTTATCAAAACTTTAAGCTTTTGCTGGAAGATACCAAGGCATATGAAGCAATGTCGAACGCTTCCAATCCGTATGGAGACGGTTTCGCAAGTCGCAGAATTGCGGATATACTTTGTTCAAATTCTTAGTAATATTTTTGATGTATGTGTGCAATTTGAAACTTGGGGTGAATAGGTATGACAGTTCTGGAATTTTTTGATAAGTCCTCTATAGATAATTTAATTACGACATTGTCTTATCATGCCGATAAAGTCATTTATATCGGATATGACGAGAAACAACTGAAAAAAGAGTGCCGTTTATTTGAAAAAATATTTTCGTCCAGACAAATGGGCGTGGAGATTATGCCTGTTTGTGTTCCGTTCGGCGATGATGAAAAAATTCTGCAATGCTTTGTAGACATTTTGCAGCGTGAAAGAAATTTAATTGTAGATTTAAAAGGCGGAGATGAGGTTTTGCTGTTTTTACTCGGACGAGCTTTTGATATGGTTCGTCCGACGCATACGCAGCTGCATTGCATTGATCCGTTTAGCGGAGAGATTCAGAGTCATAGTACTTCTTATTTTTTAAAAGCCGAAAATCCTGTACTGAATGTGCGGGAGACGGTTGAATTGCATGGCGGTATAGTCGCTGATTGCACGGATGTGTCTGCGTTGGGACTGGAGTCGGGCCAGGCGAATAATGCCCTTGAAGATTTGCAGTTAATGTGGAAAATTTGCTGTCAAAATCCGAATCGCTGGAATTCAAATGCAAATTGTCTGGCCGTAATAGATGCGTTGGGGATTCGCAACGGGCTGGAGGTGACCGTTTCGGTTAAAGAAGCAAAGCGGCAAAATAAGATTGCAAGATATAATGAAGCTGTGAATATTTTGATTCCATTGCATCGTGCCGGTTTGATTACCATGATGGATGTTTCTTCGTCCCATATTTTATATGTGTATAAGAATCGCTGTGTGCGCGAATGTTTGCGTCGCGCCGGTTTTTTGCTGGAGTTGAAAATTTTTATGACTGCGCTGGAATGCCGAAATGAGGATGGCAGTCCGGTATTCCAGGATGCCATAACCGGTGCGGTGCTTGACTGGGATGCTGCTTCAGGAAAAAATATGACTGTAAATGAGACGGATGTTATTCTGATGCGCGGCATGATTCCGTACTTTATTTCCTGTAAAAACGGCTGCGTTCATGAGGAGGAATTGTATAAGCTCGCGACGGTGGCGCGAAAATTCGGAGGGCGCCATGTGCAGAAGATCATCGTATTACAGATGCTTTCAGGACATAAAGAAAAAGATATGCATTTTTTGAATCGGGCAAAGGAAATGGGCATTCAAGTAATTTTTGATGTGTATATGATGGATGAGCTTGATTTGGCTGAAGACTTAGCGCATTTTGATCGGAGAAACACGGATGACATTTGCATATGAATCCTTAAAGTTGAACAAAGCAAAAAACGGTATAGTCATTTAAGACTATGCCGTTTTTTATAGAATACAAAATATTTCCCCGGTTTCACCGGGGAGAAAAACGCATGGGCCGCAAAAAGGCGATGCGCAGTATACAAAGATGCTGCAATAAATCAAGCGGAACACCGTCAACAAAAACGGCAAGCTGATAAAATCGGCGGTTTTAACTCAGTATTTATAAAATACGGACGTTTATATGTTTTTGTGAAGCGCATTTTTGCGTTTCAGCCAAATCTTTGCCGCACACAAAATCAGCAAAATACCGCAGAGCGCACCGGCGCTGTCCAGCAGTATGTCGAAACCGCGCGCGGCGCGTCCCGGCACAAACCATTGATGCCATTCGTCGCCGGCTGCAAATAAAATGCAGAAAGCAAACGAGCGAAAAAAATGAGTTCGTCTGTTGGATGCAAAGCACAGAGAAAAAAGGCAGGAAAAGATTCCGAGCGCCATATATATGCAAAAGTGTGCCCCTTTGCGGAGAATGTGCTCGGTTGCTTTTGCCAGTTCGGTCTGGCGTGCTTTCCCGAGTGTTTCAAAGTCCGGCATAACCAATTTTAAGAGAGTGTAGGAGAGATTGCTGCTGCGTTCGGTAGAAACGGCCGCAGGCTCGGCGGACATGCAGAAAATCAGAACGCATCCGAGCAAACCGAGCACAAGAAACAGAACGCGAACTTTTACAGAAGTAAAAAGTTTTATTTTTTGCATCGCGCATGATACCCGTCTTCATATAATTTTTCTACCTTTCCGGTCATGATTTTCCCGGTCAGGCGACAAATATATTTTGAATAGGCCACCTTGGACATTTCGATCCGTCGCGCCGGGTCGGCAAGCAACTTGCTGATGGCCTCGGCCAAATTGGAAGCGCTTTTCTGCGGAATGATATATCCGTTTTTCCCGTTTTCAATGATCTGCGCGTTCCCGCCGTAATCAGTGGCGATTGCGGGTTTGGCCAAGCTCATCGCTTCGATCAACGCCATGCTGGTGGCTTCGGTGCCGAAAGAGCAGTTTATGATGATATCCATAACCTGCACATACGGCGCTACGTCATGCACAAATCCCGGAAAAATCACACAATTTTCCAAGTTATATTCCCGTACTTTGCTTTTTAATTGTTTTTCAAGCGGACCGGTTCCGATAATCAACACTTTGAGATTGGCCGTTCCGCGTTCGCGGAGAATTTTTGCCGCTTCAATCAGATAAATATGTCCTTTCACTTCGTCCAGTCTTGCAGACATGCCGACGACAAAATCGGAGGCCGCAATACCGAGCTTTTCCCGCAGCGCGGCGCTTTCCGCCGCGTCAACCGTACGCAGCGGTTCCGCGCCGTTGATGATAACTTGAATTTTTTTCGGATTGACTCCGACGTCGGTCATATTCTGTTTTGCGGATTCTGAAACTGCGATCATTGCGGTGGAAAGCGTGTTGTTGACAAATCCGCATAGCTGTTTAAACGGAAACCGCGTCAAGATCGGGCGAGGGGCAAAAGTAGAATGCCGTGTATAAATTCGTACGCGTATACCGCACAGAAAGGCGGCAAGCCGCGCGGAAAACGCCGCGTGCGTATGGACGATATTCGGCTTTTCCGCTTTGAAAATACGGATAAATTCTTTAACGGCATGCAGGTCAAACGATCGGTCTGCGCCGCCCTTGGTCCGAATGCATTCAAACCCCAGCGCGTCAATTTTCGGAATTAAAGCGCTGTTTTCGGGCAATGCGACCTTTACTTCAAATTTACCGCGGTCAATATTATATAGCGTAGTGAGAAGCACGGTGCCCGCACCGCCTATATTGGTATCGCTGATTACGTTGATGACTTTAATCACGGTTGGTCTTCCTTTTTATAAGTTTGAATTTTATGAAGCGAAATTCTTCTGTGGGAGACAGGAAAAGCAGTCCGGCATAGATAAGGATGCCGGCGGCGATACAGAGGAAAGTGCGCAAAAGTTCAGTGTTAACGGGAAGCGTTTTATTTAGAAAATAAACAATGCTTGCCATAACAGCGGCATATAGAAAGCTTTTTAAAAGATCCGATATGTCCGCTGTGCGCAGCGGCCTTTGATCTTTGGGAAGAAAAATATAGTTCAGTGCCGCACAGAGGGTAATGGTAACGGCTGACGCAAGTCCGATCCCGTCAAATCCGAACAGACTGACGAACACCCCGACAAAAATAAAATTAGCCAGGATAGAGAGCAGGGAGGCCAGCATCGGCGCTTTTACTTTTTGTCCGGCAAAAAATAGTTTGGTAAGCACTTCATTCACCGACATAAACGGAATGCCGAGCGCAAACAGTCTGAGTACAGATGCGGTCATTTGTGCATCTTCGGCGGTAAATTCGCCGCGCATATATATCATGCGAGTCAGCGGTTCAGCCAGTACAAAAACACCCGCTGCAATCGGCAGCATAATCAGGCAAAGTGTTTTGACGGAGGTTCGTGCA
This sequence comes from uncultured Eubacteriales bacterium, assembly GCA_900546635.1. Lineage (GTDB taxonomy): Bacteria > Bacillota > Clostridia > Oscillospirales > CAG-272 > UMGS902. The sequence continues at coordinate 96,873 of URDS01000001.1, forward strand.
AAAATTCGCGCGCTTTCCGAATCTCCTTTTGCTTTCGCCTGTGCGAATTTGGGGAACAGCAAATTTGTAGCGACAAATGAAAATATGCCTACAATCATAATATACAGGCGGTTGGCGTAACTGACCATGGTGATAGCGCTGCCGTTTGCAAAACCGGAAGCGTAGCGCGTATTGATAATATTGCAAAAAGGCTGAAGCCACGAGCATACCAGAATCGGGAAAGCCATTTTGACTGCCCGCCCGATGAAAGGATCACGCAGGGAAAGGGTAGGGCGAAAATAAAATCCAAGTCGATGGGCTGCGGGGGCAAGGATGGCGGCTTGCAGTCCCCATCCGATCACCAGTACGGCGGAAAGACCCCAAATACCGAACCGATCGCAGAATGTAAAAAAATACAGAACCATGACAAGATTGGAGACAAGGCTCATAAGCGCGGGGAGCATGTACCGTTCAAAAGATTGCAGAATGCCCACGTAACAATAAGCGGCGCCGGTGAAAATCAGCATCGGAAACATGATTCGGCTGAGTGCAGTTGCGAGTTCTTGCGTGGGGATACTGATCTTGGGCGCGAGAAATGAAACCAGCTGACCGGAGAAAAGAATTCCGAGTAGGGTCATAGCGGTTGTTACAAAGAGTATTAAATTAAAGTATTTGTTTGCAAAATTAAAAGCGGCCGCTTTGCTGTCTTTGACCAAAATTTCATTAAAAATCGGTATAAAAGCGGCTGTGACAACGCCGCCTAATGCAAAATCAAACAGTGTGATCGGGAGGCGGCTGGCAGCTTCGTAAGCGACCGCCTGCATCGAAGTACCGAAATTGTTTGCAAGCAAAATGTCGCGCAGCATGCCAAGTAGTTTTGAGAATAATGTCAGCAAAACCATCAGCGAGGCTGTGCCGAGCAGGCGGCTTCCCACTTTCTTCAAAATCCAATCCAATCCTTTCGCGTAGTATGGAATACGGCAGCCGCATTCGGCCGGTTCTCGCGGTTGTACGCACTTTCCAAGCTTATGACGCTGAATCGTGCGTCAAAACATTACACTTTATCATACACCTTTTGGGGGATAAAATCAAGTAGCCGCTTTTGTCTTTTGTTTTTCGAGGTATAAGAAAATTTTTTGCAGTCTGATAAAATGGAGATAAAGTCGGAGACAACAGCGGTATTCGCGGTATTATATGTGGAAATTTGATTTCACAAAGTCAAAAAATTTTAGATACATTTTTATTTTTACTTTCATTGTATGAAAATCAAATTTATACTTGACGTTATGAAAAAGCTGTGCTATAATAATCAAGCTGGAAATCTGGGTGTGGCGCAGTTGGTAGCGCGCTACCTTGGGGTGGTAGAGGCCGCAAGTTCAAGTCTTGTCACTCAGACCAAATATAAAAAAGCCCGTATGTCTTATACATACGAGCTTTTTGCTATATTTGAATAAGTGCGTTCATTGCTTCTGTGGCGATTGTTTTTCGGCCTCTACTCAAATGCGTGTAGATATTTAGAGTAGTTTCTATATCACTATGACCAAGATATTCTTGAACTTCTTTAGCTTGCATACCACTATCATATAAAATACTGGCCGTAGAATGCCTAAGATCATGAAAACGCATATGGTTTAATTTATTTTTTTTCAATACGCGCTGAAAGCCTCTTGTAAGTGAATCCGGACGAAGTAACATTCCATTGTTATTTACGCAAATATAATCACTTAATATATATTGTGGATCATTTCTTTGTTTTTCTAAGAGTTTTTCTCTATGTAAAAGTAATAATCGCTTTACATCAGTAGTCATTTCAAATTTACGATGGCTGGATTGCGTTTTTGTTTTATCTTTACATTCAGTTGTAAGATTTTTTACTACAGTGTGACATATTTCAATAGTATTTGCATTAAAGTCTATAGCCGACCATTTTAAACCTAATACTTCAGAACGACGCAAACCATATTTAAGAGCCAATGAAACAGGAATCTTATATATACTATTTTCAAATGCGTTTAACATTATTCTCGCTTCTTCAGCTGAAAGAAAAACCGCCTCTTTACAGACTAATTCTGTGCGGGGCATTTTTATAGACCTTGCCGGATTATGAGAAATAATTTCAAGACTTTCGGCTTCATTTAAACATTGTTTTAATAAACAAAGAAGTTTACGAACCATAGCTTTACCTAAACCGCCGCTTTTGTTATCACATCGACCACCATTTAATTTTAATGTGACAAAATTTTTTATATGTATTGGATGTATTTCTTCAATAGATAAATTCATTACATCAAAATATGGAATAATATGCTTGTGAAAACATATAGAATAAGTTTCATAAGTATCTTGCTCAATAAATGGCTTTATTCCATCAAGCCAACTGATAAAGAACGATGTTGCAAGCATAAATCCCTTTCTACTGCGACGCAGTTATTTTCCATATTAAATGAAGTAAGTGCTTCTTCGAAAGTGTCAAACCATTTTATTTGAACATAATCGTTTTCAAAATCAAGAGATGGTAAAGCTTTAAAAATTAGTCCCTGATGTAATACCTCGGCTTTCTTTAATCCTTGTGAAGCATAAAATTTGTGCGCATTTAATTCTGTAATACTTTCAATAAAATCCTTTGTTATGTATTTTGTAATGTATTTACTTACCGCTTCAAGGTTATCTATAGGCTCAAAATTTGAAAAACCGAATTTATTTACATAAGCTGGCCAAGTATAAACATTTTTCCCAGCGTGGATTCTGTCAAGAAGTTTATTAGGTAAATGTTCATTTACGCTAAATTTATGTAAGAAATTTTTGGGAAGACCCATAAAAAAACCGTGAAAGTGCCAAGCTCCGTTATTGTGCTTTTCAGGAATAAGCAAGTATTTAATACATAGACGGTACTTTTTATTGAAATCACGAATGTATTGAGAAAGGTCTTTATGAAATTTTTTCAAATTAAAGCGGTCATACTTATGAGCATCTAAAGTCATAGTAACGAAAAATTCCCAAGGATTACAACTTGATAATTCATAAATGGTACTTCGCGTACGAGATATACTTTGAACAAGCTTTTCATCATTATGCGCGCTGCCTTTAGAGGAAGGAAGTAAAATTGATGAAGACGGTTCTGCAAATAAATCTCGGCAATTTTTAACATTACAACTTTTTATAAGTGTAACTTTATATTTACGAGTAGTAGTACCATACACTTTTATAGTACCATAATTCTGATCGGAACGATAAAAAGCAGACATCTGTTCAACATCCTTTCCCGCTTTATGTTAATTAGTCAAGTAGAAATCTTTTGCAATCTAAAGATACTGAATTTTGAGAGCGTTTTTTTAGAAGTTGTTGAATTTGCGGACATTGAACAAAAGCACAAAATTGCTCATAATTCATTGTTGAAATCTTATCAAGAATATAATGCAAATCATCATTACGTGCCATTTAATCACCTCATAGAAGCTATATTTTCTTGTCGGAGAGTGCGGGGGAATGCCCCCGCGCCCCCTCCGACAAATAATAAAAAAGCGCTCATGCCTTTAGATTTAAAGGAAAAAACTATACTATAAAAAATTTGAGGAATATAAAAATAAAAAGCGTATTATATTCTGAGGGTCAACAGAATACAATACGCTATATATGTAAAAGCATGAAAAGAAAAATTCATGCCAGAACAAGCATATTGACACAATTGTATATTGATGATATACTAAAAGTAAAAATAATCGACCCTCAAATTGACATATATGTCAATCTATAAATAGTATATCACATTTGACATATATGTCAATATGTTTTTTATAAAAAAGGAGAAAAAATGAAAAAAAATAAAAAAGAGTACGATTTTATATCTGATAACGAAGTCATTACAAATAAAAGAGAAGTTATTATTAATGATGTAAAAGGAATTGCTGAAGATAATGAAAAGTATTTTGATAATAAGAATAGCGGATCGTTAGTGCCAATTCGTATAAAAGAATTAAGAAAAAAATATAATCTTCGTCAAGCAGATTTAGCAGCGGTATTACAATGTTCCACAAGAGAATATTGGAGATATGAACAACAAGGATACAATACAAATTATATTAGACTAATACAAATAGCGAGTTTTTATAACGTGTCATTAGATTATTTATTTGGTATTATCAATGAACCCAAAAAATTGTTTGAAAATTTAGAAACACCTGCAAGTCACTTTGATATAAAAAATTATCCACCTGAAAACATTGAAGTATAAAAATTGCTTGGAAAAGCGCGAATAAACAAAGCTAAAATTGAAACTTAAATCCTCGCGTTTTTCCTTTTTATAGGAAATAAACTATGCGACGCATATTTTACTATCATAAAAATTTAGAATTTATAACTTGCGTTGTTGCTATGTGATTATATTTAGCTTATTTGCTACGCGCACGCTCTCGCTGGTGGCTTCGCGCGCGCTAACGGCCTGCAGGCCGAGGCTACTTAAAGTATTTGACCTTGGGGTGGTAGAGGCCGCAAGTTCAAGTCTTGTCACTCAGACCATGCGGAGTGTCCTTATAGGATTTGAGTATCCTGTAATGGACACTCCGCATTTTTCTTTTCCAAAAGAATATTACGCAATTTGTGACCGGGAGTAGCTGACGGCTACTCCCTTTCTCGTTTTCAGCAGGACATCCACCTCGGGTATCTTACGGCGATCCGGGACGGCAAACTGGCCGATGCAGTTATAGTAAATCACGATCCGCTGTTTTTTCGCCCGGTCAGTTTGGGCAACCTTTGCCGAGTGGCCCATGACAGCCTTGACGAAATCATCCTCATACTCATTGGCAAAGCAGGTCAGACGGCAAATCTCACCCAGCACCACCTGTTCCAGAAACTCCAGCCGTATGTAGTGGGTTTGAGAACACTTGCGAAGCCCGGAGTTGTGGTTGTTACAGCTAAAAAACTTGATGTCGTGGTTGCCTTGGTTAAAATGAAAATTGAGGTTGCCACCGCACTCGGGGCATTTCAGCAGACCGGAGAACACGCTGGGTTCCTGGGTGACGGTAGGGCGCTTACGCCGTGTGCCGCTTTTCAGCTTCTGCACCTTTTCCCAAGTGGCCCGGTCAATGATAGCCTCATGGACATTGAGAAAGATCGCCCGGTTTTCCTCCGGATTTTCAATCCGCTTTTTCATCTTGTAGGATTTGGAGTAGCTTTTGAAGTTGATCACATCGCCGCAGTATTCCTGCAAGGTGAGGATTTTCTTGATGGTGGTGTGGCCCCACTTTGTGGGTTCCACGGTGCTTTTCGACCCGGATCGGTTGACCCCTCTGGCCCGCCAATAGTAGGTGGGATTGACGATGCCATCCGCCTCCAGAGCGGCGGCAGTC
>URDS01000002.1 GCA_900546635.1 uncultured Eubacteriales bacterium
CTCTTTCGAGCGCGGTTCTCACCGCGTCGCGATACGCCTGCACGCTTTCCAGACCGAAACGCGCTTGAACGATCTCATCCGTCAGTTCCGGGAAAATAGCATGCAACGTTACGGAAAAAACCGCATCCATCCCCGCGACGCCCGCATAATAATCCTCCGGCAACCGAAAAGAAAATTCCATCGTTTCCCCCGGATCCATCCCGACAATGTTTTCCTCAAGATCGGAAAGAAGCGCGCCGCTTCCGAGCACAAGCGCAAAATTCCGCGCACTGCCCCCCTCAAACGGCTCGCCGTCGATTGTGCCGAAAAAATCAATGCTGACGTGATCTCCGAGCACAGCGGCGCGGTCTGTAATTCGGAACGATTCGGGAAGCGCTTCGATCATCTCCGCAATTCTTTCCTCTACCATAGTGTCCGTAACCGGAACACGTCCCGCAACAAAGACTTCAATCCCGAGATACTTTCCGAGCAGCAAATACTCGGACAGGTCGCTGTTTGCAAAGTCAAATGTTTCGGGATCCTTGGGCGTCGGCAAATCCAAGGTAGCCGACGTATCCGACACGGATACATCCGGAATATCCGGTATATCTGATGTTTCAGTGGGCTCCGTTTCCGTGACCGGCGGCTCCACTACCGGTTCGGACGTGCTGTCCGCCGTAACCGGCTCAGGCTCGGAAGTTGTCGCATCCGATATGCCTGAAGTTTCAGAGGTTTCGGTGATTTCCGACGTGTCGGTCGTCTCCGAGGATACGGGCGGAATCGTAACCGGCATGTCCGACGTGTCCTCAGACGGAACGGTCGCGTCTTCAGATTTCACCGTATCGGAAGAAGTCTCCGGTACCGGATTTTCCGATCCGAAACAGGAAACAAGAGACAGCAGCAGCGCAGCCGTCAAAACAAGCGCCATCATACGCCTCATTGTAATCCCTCCCCCGGCACAGCACAGATACCTGAATATTATACAGCAATGCGCTGTAAAAGTAAATGAATTTTAGGTGAATTTTTGAAAATATTTTCGGCGGCCGGTTTCAAACTCAACGCAAACCGAGATCGTTTTTTTGAAAAGAAAAAGCCTTTCCGCAAAACTGACATCCGATCTCCAGCGCCTCGTTTTTCCCCTCGGCCGCCTGTTCCGCAAACAGGCTGTTCAGTTCAACCTGCCCGACCGACAAAAGCGCGCGGCGCATCCGCTCACGCGAACAATTGCAGCGATACTCGGCCTCAAGCGTATCAAATACGTCATACGGGATCCCGGCAAGCGCAATATCCGCGAGCGCAGACAAGCTTGTTTTCTGTTCTAATAAGGAAGAAACGCAAGAAAGCGCCGCTGCGTTTTCCTCCAGCCGGGAAATCACCGCTTCATCCGCAAAGGGCAAAAGCTGCACCATAACGCCGCCGGCCGCGCGAACATGCCCCTCGCGTCCGACCAGCACGCCGAGGGCAAGCAGCGTCGGAATCTGTTCGCTCTGCGCAAAATACGCCGTCACATCCTCGGCAATCTCTCCGCTGACAAGCTCGGTCGTACCGACATGGGGTTCGTTTTGTCCGCAGGAACGCACCACCGTAAGCCGGCCGCGGCCGACCGCGGCGCCCACATTCAGCTTTCCGTCCGCGCGCAGCGGCGGCTCTGCCGCCGGATTTTCAATATACCCTTTTACATTCCCGTAATAGTCCCCGACCGCAATCAGCTTTCCGAGCGGACCGTCGCCCGCAACGGTCAGGCTGACGGTGTCCTGCCGCTCGCCGCACATCGAACCCATAATAGCCGCTGCGCTGAGCAGCCGTCCGCACGCGGCCGTCGCCGTCGGCGAAGCGTTGTGAATCCGGCGCAGTTCCTCCACCATAGCGCACGAATCAATAACATGAATCCGTGCGCTTCCGTCCCGCGTCATACCGCGCAGAATCCGTGATTTTTCCATAAGCTATCCAGTTCCTTTCCCGATTTCAAATCCGCTTGGCCGTAAAATACAGCCGCTCGCCGTCCGGCGCGGGCGCGCCGCCGTCCGTATCCCCGTGTACGCAAATCAGAGAAAAACCGCTTTCGGCAAGCAATTCTTCGATCTCCGCGCGCGAAAAACAATACTCCCGTTCATGATCTTCCCGGCGCGTCCACGCGCCGTCCGGCCGCCGCAGAAAAACAGACGTGTAAAAATCACAGACTCGGCTTGCGGGATCATAGACGTTCTGCCATCCGCAAAAGACGCCCTCGTCTTCTAAAATATACGCATTGGTGCCGTAGATTCGCTCAAATTTATAAGGTGAGTTCAAGTCGAACAAAAACAAACCGCCCGGCTCAAGATAATTGCGCACAAGCGAAAAAACGCGCGCAAGCTCTTCCCCGCCGTCCACATGATTCAGCGCGTCCAGCGTCGAGGTCACGGCCTGCACCGTGCCGTACAGTTCAAGTTCGCGCATGTCCTGACACAAAAAAAGAATCCGCTCCGCACGCCCGACATCCGCCGCACGCTGACGGGCCACAGCCAGCATATCCGGCGAAAGATCCGCGCCGATCATATCATACCCCAGCGCATCCAGCGCAAGCGTCATACTGCCGGTGCCGCAGCAAAGATCCAGCACAAGCGACACCGGAATATCCGAATGCGCCGTGATCTGCGCCTGTATATACAAAGCCCAGCGTCTATAATCAATCTCTGCGTTGAGCCGGTCATATACAGCGGAAAGCGCGCCGTAATTGTCAGTCTTCATACGTCAGCCCTCCCGTGCGGCCGGCGTTTTGCCGACCGAATTTCTTTGAATCTATTTTAATGCATTTTATGTCACTTGTAAACACCTTTTCAAAATTTGGAGAAGATAGGCTTTTTCGCCAAAATTTTAACAGAATATAGTTGATATTATTTCAAATTTGTGCTATATTAATAAGAGTAAAAAATTGCAAATTCAGGTTTTATACTTATATAAAGGAGTGTGTTTCCATGTACAACAAAAAAACCATCGAAGACGTTGACGTAAAGGGACGTCGCGTTCTGGTACGCTGCGACTTCAACGTACCGCTCAAAGACGGCAGGATCACGAGCGACAAGCGCATTGTCGAAGCGCTCCCCACGATCCGCTTCCTGCTTGACCACGGCGCAAAAGTGATCCTTTGCTCTCATATGGGCAAGCCGAAAGGACAGGCGAATCCGAAATATTCGCTCGCTCCGGTTGCCGCTCGCCTCGGCGAACTGCTCGGTCAGCCCGTCGTCCTTACCGCCGACATTATCGGCAAAGCTGCTAAGGAAAAAGCAGCCGCGCTCACAGAGGGACAGGCTATCCTGCTTGAAAACGTCCGTTTCGACGCACGCGAGGAAAAGAACGATCCCGAATTTTCCAAAGAACTCGCTTCGCTTGCCGAAATTTATGTGAACGACGCATTCGGAACCGCGCACCGCGCGCACGCATCCACGGCCGGCGTAGCCGCCTATCTCCCCGCCGTATGCGGCTATCTGATTCAGAAAGAAATCGGCATCATGGGCAAAGCGCTCTCGAATCCGGAGCGCCCGTTCGTCGCCATCCTCGGCGGCGCCAAGGTTTCCGATAAACTGAACGTCATCAACAATCTGCTGACTAAAGTGGACACCCTGATCATCGGCGGCGGTATGGCCTACACGTTCCTCGCAGCCAAGGGCTATTCGGTCGGCACCTCTCTGCTCGACAGCGAAAAAATCGATTACTGCCGCGACATGATGAAAAAAGCGGAAGAAAAGGGCGTCAAACTTTTGCTGCCCGTGGATACTACAATCGCCGCAAGCTTCCCGGATCCGATCGACGCGGCAATCGACGTCGAAATCGTTCCCTCGGATAAAATCCCCGCCGACCGCATGGGACTGGACATCGGACCGAAAACCATGCAGTTGTACGCCGATGCGGTAAAAGCGGCAAAAACCGTCGTCTGGAACGGACCGATGGGTGTATTTGAAAACCCCACGCTTGCAAAAGGCACTGTCGCGGTTGCGCGCGCGCTGGCTGAGAGCGACGCCGTCACGATCGTCGGCGGCGGCGACAGCGCGGCGGCCTGCGAACAGCTCGGCTTTGCGGATAAAATCACGCATATCTCTACCGGCGGCGGCGCTTCTCTCGAATTTTTGGAGGGACTTGTTCTGCCCGGTATCGCCTGCCTCGAAGACAAATAAGCTTTCTACCGATTTTATTCTGTTTTTTGCAGCCGGGAATCCGCGCGATCCCCGGCTGCCTGAAACCAACATTAAAAAAAAAAGACGGCGCACAGCGAATTTTTCATGTGCGCCGATAAAGGTATTCTAAATTACGATGAAAAGAAGATATGTCATCGCCGGCAACTGGAAAATGAACCAAACGCCGAGCGACACGAAAAAATTTATAAAAGCGCTCGCGCCGCTGGCGGCGGGCAAGGACAACTGCGACATTCTGCTGTGCGTACCGTTTGTAGACATCTGGGTAGCGGCCGAAGCGGCGCAGGGCACCAATATCAAAATCGGCGCGCAGAACGTACACTTTAAAGAAAGCGGCGCGTATACCGGTGAAATCAGCGCGGACATGCTGAAAGAAGTCGGCGCGGAATATGTGATTATCGGTCACAGCGAGCGCAGACAGTATTTCGGCGAAACCGACGAAACCGTCAATCTCCGCACGCGCGCGGCGCTGGAAAAGGGACTGAAAGTCATCCTCTGCGTCGGCGAACGGCTGGAGGCAAGGCAGGCGGGCATCACCGACGAAATCGTCGCCATGCAAACCAAGCTTGACCTGGCCGGCATCAGCAAAGAGGATCTTGCAAATATCATCATCGCCTATGAACCGGTATGGGCCATCGGCACGGGTCTCACCGCAACGCCGGAACAGGCGGATGAAACCTGCGGCGTGATCCGCGCGGTCATCGGTTCGCTCTACGGAGCGGATGCTGCGCAAAGCATCACCATCCAGTACGGCGGATCCATGAACGAAAAAAATGCGGCCGCGCTTTTGGCCAAAGAGAACATCGACGGCGGTCTGATCGGCGGCGCTTCCCTCAAACCCGACGCTTTTTCGGCCATTATTGACGCGGCGCAGGTATAAAACGAAGAAACAAATCTAAGACAAAATTATGGAGGATTTCAGTTATGGCAGACTATGTAAAGCTTCCGATTGAGCTTCTTGACGACTTCTGCATGACAGCGTTTAAGAAGCTCGGCTTCAAAAAATCCGAATGCCGGATTATCACGGACGTGCTGATCATGGCCGACAAATTCGGTATTGAATCACATGGTATGCAGCGTCTGGTTCGCTATCATAAAGGCATTGAAAAAGGCCTGATTGACATTCATGCAGTTCCGGAAACTGTGTTTGAAACTTCAACCACCGCTGTTATAGACGCGCACGACGCCATGGGACAGCTTGTCGGGCATAAAGCAATGAAAATGGCGATCCGGAAAGCCAAACGCAGCGGCGTCGGCATCGTCTCCGTCCGCAATTCCAATCATTACGGCATCGCGGGCTATTATGCAAAAATGGCATGCAGCGAGGGGCTGATCGGCATGTCGTTTACAAACTCCGAGGCCATCATGGTTCCGACATTCGGCAAGCTGGCGATGCTCGGTTCCAACCCAATCGCGATCGCCATGCCCGCAGAGCCGTATGATTTTCTCTTCGACGCTTCCACGACCGTGGTTACACGCGGAAAACTGGAAATGTACAATAAAATGGGCAAACCGCTGCCCGACGGCTGGGCGCTCAACAAAGACGGAAAGGCTTCAACCGACGCGCCGGACGTGCTGAAAAACATCGTAGCCAAAAACGGCGGCGGCATTATGCCGCTCGGCGGCAACACCGAAACGCTTGGCAGCCACAAGGGGTACGGCTACGGCATGCTCTGTGAAATTTTCTGCTCGATTTTGTCCATGGGCACAACTTCAAACTTTGCAATGCAGGGCGGCAAGAGCGGCATCTGCCATGGCTTCATCGCCATCAATCCCGCAAACTTCGGCGATCCCGAAGCCATAAAAGAACATCTGTCTACATATTTGCGTCAATTGCGTGAATCGCCCAAGGCCGAGGGCGCAGAGCGTATCTACACGCACGGTGAAAAAGAAGTTGCGGCTGTCGAACGCGTTCTTCGCGAGGGCGCGCCGGTCAATATCAATACCCTGCGCGAAATGATCGATTTTGCGAAATTCGTCGGAATCAATCCGAAAAAATACTTCGGCGAACATGCAAACATCGGAAGTTCCGAAATGTTTTCCGGGAACTATTGAGTCCATGCCGGGAAACGACACCGTCCGGCATTCCGATCAAAGCGTATATAAAGCGGGCACTGCGTTTGCAGTGCCCGTTTTATATACCGTAAGAATTGTCGGGAAACCCGGAATATTCGGCAAAAAAGGCGTGTATTCTGCGACGCTGCGTCGCCGTTTTTTGGGAAAAAAGCTCTATATTTTACCGAAATTCATAGACCAACCAAATTTTTTACACAATGTTTTGTATAATATATACATGAAATCACTTGACTTCGATACTTTTGTGTGCGAGAATAAATATGAAACCGAAATGCATTTACAAACAGGAGGATTTTTTATGAAAAGAACAAGTTTACTGCTCATTGCACTGACACTGATGCTGGCGCTGCTGGCCATCGGTGCTTCCGCAGCGGAAACGGTTATTTACGAAAATGACTTTTCCGACCCTGCCACGCTCTCTGACTTCAAGCAATACCGCGCCGAATGGGAGATTAAAGACGGCGGTCTGTTTATGACCGATCGCATAGATCCGGAAGCTCCGAAAAATGCGCCGTCCGAGACTTTTTCTTTCATTATTTATCAGTCCAAGGAAAAACTGACCGACTACATCGTTGAAGTGGATTACATGAACATTCAGACGATGGGCGGTATTATTTTCCGTGCAGATCAGAATGCTGCATCCAACGCCTCCAGCAACGCCTTTTACGGCTATCTCGCATTTATTGCCAATGACGCCGCCAAGGGTGCGCTTGGTTGCGGTGACGCTGTCGGCGACTGGAAAGGCAATATCAATGTCGGTAACGTAACCGGCAACTGCACGATGGGTTCCAATGTCCATATCAAGGTCATCGTTAAGGGTGAAAAAATGCATATTACCATGACCAACATTGATTCCGGCAAAGAAGTGTACAACTACATTTATAAAATGGGAGAATCTGCCAGTGACGCTTTGTGGACCGAGGGAACTTTCGGATTTCGTATGCGCTCCGAGTTCACTGCCAATATGGCCGTATCGGCAAACAATGCATATTTTGACAACCTGAAAGTTACAACGGCCAACGAAGTAGCAATCGATGATACGCTTCCTACAAATCCGACAACTCCACAGCATCTGATCGATACATCCAAGCTCCAGCCCGTATATACCAACAACTTTGACAACGCAGACGCGCTCAAAGACTTTACACAGTACCTCGGCACATGGGAAGTCAAAGACGGACGTCTGTATCTGACGGCGTCGACCGGCGATCACTCGTTTATTCTGTACACCGGAGACAGCACTTTAACAGCGCTTACCGATTATGTTTTGGATGTAGACATGTATAACACACAGACCCAAGGCGGTCCGATCATTCGTTCTAATCTTGAATTTGTTTCGGATACAAGCGTGAATGGTTTTGCAGGCTATATCGGTTTTGTCGCTTTCACAGGTAATCTGGGCGCAGTCGGCGTCGGTGTTGAAAACGGCGCATGGGGCGGCAACATTAATGTTGGGCCTGCTACATTTGAACCGAACAGCAACTTGCACATCCAGCTTGCGGTAAAGGGCGACCAATTGCAGTGTATCTTTACAGATATCACAACAGGCAAGGAAATTTGGAGCTATGCCGGTACACACGACAAATGGAGCCAGGGCTCTTTCGGATTCAGACTGTACGCGAAAGAGAAAGATGGTCTGATCAACGTAGGCACAACTGCGTTTGACAACCTGGTAATTTCCAAATACTCCGACGGCACAACGTCGGCCGCCTCGACCGAGATCAAAATGACCATCGGCGACATGAACGGCTATGTCAACGGTGTTGCCAAAGCACTTGACGCGGCGCCTATTATCCGTCAGAACCGCACGATGCTTCCCGTCCGCTTTGTGGCTGAAAACCTCGGCGCAACGGTTGCTTGGGACGGCGCGACCAGCACGGCAACCCTCACCTGCGGCGATATTGAGATCAAAATCACCATAGGCGCAACAACCGCAACGATCAACGGCGAAGAAAAGCCTTTGGATGCGCCTGCATTCATCGAAAATTCGAGAACCTATCTGCCTGTTCGCTTTGTGGCGGAGGCGCTCGGCGGTACGGTTGCCTGGGACGGTAATACCAGCACCGCGACCATTACAAAATAAAAGACGTTTATTCAAAACATCGGAGCGGATTCCGTGGGAATCCGCTCCGATCAGTCTGTCAAAAAAAGCCATCTAAAGCACAGCTTTAGGTGGCTTTTTTGTGTAAAAAATGGTATAATGAAAACATAAAAGGCGGTGAAGAGAATGTTTGAAAAAAGTCCTGATATGCGAGGAGAAATAAAGATAGTAGACATGGAAAGTCTAATGCCGAAGGAACATATACTGAGGAAAATAGACAGTGTAATAGACTTTAAAGAGATATATGAAATGACGGAAAAATACTACTGCGAGGATAACGGGAGACCGTGCTGTGATCCGGTAATTGTAGTCAAAATAGCATTTTTACAGCACCTATTCGGCATACGGTCGTTAAGACAAACCATAAAAGAAGTGGAAATGTACATAGCATATCGCTGGTTTCTGCACTTCAATTTAGACACGCCGATACCGCACTTTGCAACAATCAGTTATGCCTTTGCGACAAGATTTCCGAAAAAGCTGTTTGAAAAAATATTCAGTTAGATATTGGAAAAGGCCGTAGAGAAAAGAATGGTAGATGCCAAAGCTGTATTCATCGATTCCACGCACATCAAAGCAAATGCCAATAAGAAAAACCACAGAAAAAAGCAGGCGGAATTTACCGCAAGAGTTTATGACCAAAAGCTCAAACAGGAAATCAATGCAGACAGAGAAGCGCACGGCAAGAAGCCCCTCGTGGAGAAGCCCGGGAAATCGGAGAACACAAAAGAAATTACAGTTTCAACAACAGACCCAGACTGCGGACTTTTCCGCAAGGGCGAGCACAAGGTGGAATTTGCATATACCACGCATACGGCTTGCGCCAAGCATAATTTTGTATTGGGAGCAAAGGTAACAGCAGGTAATGTACATGACAGTGTAGTGTTTGATGAGGTGCATGACGAAGTAAAGGAAAAATTCGAGGAAATAGCGTCAGTTGCGGTAGATGCAGGCTGCAACTCCCCATGGATATGCAAAAAGGTAATAGATGACGGCAAGGAAATCATGACACCCTACAAGAGACCGATGACCAAGAAAGGCTTTTTCCACAGCTATGAGTTTGTATACGATGAATATTACGATTGCGTGATTTGTCCGAATAACAAGGTTTTAAAATATTCCACGACAAACAGGGATGGATACAAGGAGTTCAAAAGCAACCCAAAAGATTGTGAGAAAGGCCAATATTGAGATAAATGTACAAACAGTGAAAGTCATCAAAAGATAGTTACAAAACACATGTGATCTGATTACATAGACTTGGCAGAGGATATCCGACACAGCGATAGAGGAAAAGCAATTTATTCGCTGCGAAGTCAGACAATCGAGCGAGTATTTGCAGACGCAAAAGAAAAACACGCTATGCGTTATACATTCATAAAAAGCCTACCAAGAGTACAGAATTGGGTAAGGCTTAAGTTTGCTGCAATGAATTTGAAAAAGCTGGCAATGGGGGCATAGGAACGCTCCACATTACAACTTTATTTTTTGAATACACTTCAAAAATTGATAATCAACGAAAAAACCATCGTCTTCGCGATAAGAAAACGATAGTTCTTTGACAGACTGTGGAGAGGATACCAAAGGTATCCTCTCCATTTCAAATTGTCTGCGTTGCTATATCCTGTTTTTAAGTGTTTAAAATGCCTTTTTACAAGGATTCAACGTGTAAAACTGAAAACGGGGTTATATTCCAAGTCCCTATTTTGCTGTTTACTTCGCTGTATTCTGGCAAAATCTCATCAGAATTGCCGCTACTTGGCATCTTTCCGCATTGCCTGTCGGCATCAGTTTACTGCCGTCACCTTCAACGAGTCCGTTGGCATTCGCCCAGGAGAGAGAATCCACTGCCCAAGTGCTGATTTCTCCTTTGTCAGTGAACTTTGTGAGGTCAGCTTTATCTGTTACATTATAATTTTTGTAGTCTGCATAGCGATAGAGAATTGCTGCCATCTGTTCACGGGTGATTGCATCCTCCGGGCCGTACTTGCCGTTGCCGTAACCTTCGACAATGCCGTTTGCCGCTGCCCAGGTAACAGCGTCCTCATACCAAGAGCCTGCGTTCACATCGTTGAATGCGCAATCGTCGGAGACGGTTGGTTCGCCTTCCAAACGATAGAGAATGGTAACGATCATTCCACGGGTGGTAGAAGCATTCGGAGCAAAAAGGTTGTCCGGAAGTCCGTTTATCAATCCGTTTTCTACACAGTAATGAATACCGTCGTGATACCATTTACTCAGATCCAAGTCGGTAAATGGATATGCCGGACAGGTTACATCATTGGCGCAATCGGCAACAGAATCAATTTTCACAAATTCTGCTTTTACAGTTACCTTGCTGCTTGGCATCTTAAAGCTGTAGGTATCGTTGTCTTTTGCAGTGAGAGCAAGTTCATTGCCCCTGCTGTCTGTCACAGTGACGGCTGCGAGTTTGTAGTTTTCCTCCGGCGTAGCCGTTACCGTAACTATAGAGCCTGTAGAAGCATATGTTTTGCTCGCGGAAACTTTTCCGTTTTCCGTCTTGTCCACTACGATAGAATAAGTTGTTGTTATTCCGCCGCTGCTGATTTTCTTCCATTGTGCGTAAATGACAGTTGTTTCACCGAATACAGTATCGGTGGTGACTTTTTCTCCGCCGGTTTCGGCTGTATACCAACCGTTAAAGCGATAGCCGCTGCGTTCCGGTATTGGCAGGTCGGTTAACTTGCCTTTCTCTGTTTCAGCCGTATCCGGGCTTACGGTTCCGCCGTTTGGATTGAAAGTGACGGTATAGACTTTATCAACAATGGAAACGGATCCTTCAATATAGGCGACTGCATAAGTTTCTTCTTCCGACATTTTTTCCGCTTTGATCGTGTACGGTTGGAAAGTTTTCCACTCGCCCAACATATTTTCCATCATTGCCTTTGCATCGTCTGCCGTTCCTGCAATTTGACAAACTATGCCTTTTCCGTCCAGGATTTCCAATTCAGGAATGGCCATACCATTAAAGGACCGCCGTGCAGTACAGTATTTCCGAACTGCACCATAAGCATTCCGTAGCTACCGTTTTCGATTGTCAGAGTACCGCCTGATTGAATAATCTGTCCTCCGTAAGTACCGTTTCCCGTAACAGTCAGGTTGCAGCCTGTATAGAAGCCCTCTTCGCTTTGGATTTCCTTTCCGTTTAAGTCTAAGATTACATTTCGGAGCGGTTCATTCTCATCATAAAGCATTCCCACTTCATTATCCGTGTAACTCTCTGTTACTGTGATTGTACTGCCGTCCGGAGCTTTCTCCAGCGCCATTGCCAGTATCGGGTAGCTTCCTGTGAGAGCGCCCTCGGAATCGGTTACGGTCAAAACATTCTTTGCCCAAACGGCATATAATTCAGTATTATTTTGGTCGCTTAAATCCCACTGCTTTCCGGTTTCTTCGTCTTCTTCGGAGGTTTTCTCAAAGAATACATACTTGTCTGCGTCCCAACGAGTGAACACATACTCTGCATCCGTACTCCATCCCATAAAGGTATATCCATCACGGGTTAAGGTACAATACGGAATGAGTATTTGTACAGCCGCATTGTCATAGAGCGCCGTGGCAGGCACTTCGCCTGCTGCTCCATCGGCATTGATGTTAAATGTAACGGTATAGCCGCGCACATAACCGCAGTCATCGCAGGTTGTGTCTATAGCGCTTCCGTAGCCATGCGCCTCAGGTGTATCTGCTGCATCACAGCCTGCGGCATTACAGATGTGCCAGTGACCGGTTTCGTCGTGTTCATCAAAACTTCCGCTGAAATCGTGCGGTTTCAGTTCTCCGACTGCAACCGTTACAGTATCGCTCACTTGGTCGCAGTAATCGCACTGTACATAGTTGGTTGCTTTATCAGTACAGGTTGCCGCAGTGGCTTGTACTCCGGAATCCTTTCTTCCGTAAGTATGTTCTTCCGGGGTATCAATTTGAGTACAACCCGCTGTATTACAGATATGCCAGTGACCGGACGCATTATGCGCGTCGAAAGCGCCGCTGAAATCGTGGCTTGTCTTGGCCGGGGTTGTGATTTCCGGACAGGCTGAGCAGGTTATTGCTGTTGTGCAATTGCCGTCATCTGCATTTGGCGTGTGTACTGTTTTTTCTGTGGTCGCTTCACAGCCGGAGCACTTGTACCAGTGGTAATCCGCATCGTGCTGAAGCACGGTGAAACTGTGAGCTGTCTTGGTGTCGGTTGCGTCACATCCTGAACATTTATACCAATGATTGGTTTCATCTTTTTCAAGCACGGTGAAATCGTGGTCAATGACGGTGCCGTTTGTAAATGTAGTTTCACCGGTTTTACCCAGGCTGCTTTCGCCGCATTGACAGGATTTGTAATAAACCGCGGGGCTTGTGCAGGTGGCCGGTGTTTTCAAGTAAGCTGCTGCAGCAATTTCTTGGTTATAGTTGTGGACCGCGTAACCGTCCTTCTCTGTGTTTGCTGTAATATCGCAGTTTGAATTCAAGCACTTATGCCAGTGACCATTGGTATCTTTTTCCCATGTTGTCGTATCCCACCTATGTTCGTGCGGAACACCCAGCACTAATGAGTTACCGGTATCGTTTCTCCGCAGAAGATATCCAACGTTAATAACTTCAAACTTATTGTAATTGTCGTCTGTAACAGTATACACATAAAGATTGCCGATATCGCTGCTTGTTACATTGTAAGCATCAATCGTAATTTTATTACCGCTGTATGGTACATCATTTCCGTCAACAGGACAATAAGCTCTGATTTTTTGCTCATCGGTATAAATACCCGCTTTCGTGCCTGTAATTACAGGAGTGCCGCCTATGTACACCCCTTTTCCGTGTAAGCTTTTAATACCGTATTCTGCGCCGGAGATTTTGCCGCCGCTGATATTGGCCGTTGCGCCGTTGTCGTAGAGGCTTACATTTGTAAGCTCGCCGCCGGAAATATTGGCTACACAGTTCTTCTTTAAGCTGATGCTGCCGGAAATCTTTCCGCCGGTCACATTAACAGTACCTGCGACTTCCGAGCCGGAGCTTGGCTTATAAGGATTCATAAATATGCTGCCATCTAATACAGCGCTGTCGGAGATATTGATGGCATTGTTGCCTTCGCTCCAGATAGCCTCCTTGCCTCTTGTACTTGCGCTGCTGCCTTTCACTTCTCCGCCGCTGATGTTTAAGGCGCGTGGTGTAGTGCTGCTGTTGCAATAAATATAGATACCGGAAAAGTCCGCAGACTGGGTACCATTGGGATCGCTGCCGGTGGCCTGCACGGTTCCGCCGTAGATATTGACTTTACCGCTGTTTATATACATGCCGTGTCCAAAGCCGGAAACGGTTCCGCCGTATATATTTGCTGTACCGCCATTGGTGTTGTTAATTCCGTAAGCATTGGTATAGTTCTTGGCCTCAAGTGAGCCGCCGTACATATTCAGTGTCCCCATATTGGTAACAGCACTATTTCCTGTTATGATTTTGCCCGAGCCTTGGCAATCGCACAGATTCAAAGCAGCGCCGGGGAATACCTGAATGTAACCGGTGAGTGTCTTTCCGTTTAAGCACAGATTTACAGTACCGCTTCGAATTTGAATCAATGGGGTTCCTGCGTAATCTTCTTTCAGATAGTAGTTTCCTGCTGCAAGGGCATTGCCTGCTAATGTCGGGAACTCAGTGTATTCAACAGGCGCAGCGTGTTCATGGCCTGTTATATCCGCTGTGCCGCCGCAGATACAGTGATTGTTGTGGTCTGCGGATGGGGTGGCAAGGACGAGGTTTTTGACGCCAACCAATCCAGAGTTAGCTACATCGAGGATTTTGCCTTCCGGATAGGAAAGGGTAATCTGATCCTTGTATTGAGGGTCTATGTTTTTCACGACAACTTCGCCGTCTTGCGGATTTAATTTATGATAAGCAATCGACACCGGATCATTGCCGGTATAGCCGAAACCGTTGATTGCCTCGGCAGCATAAACCAAGACGGAAGCATATCCTGCTCCGTGATTGATTTTTGTATCTCCCAGATGGATCAGTCCGCCTGCATCAGCCGCAGCGCCATGAGAGTTACTGTTGACCGTGCCTCCGTAAAAGTATATTTTGCCGCTGCTGATGAAAGGAATTAGATCTCCCGTATGGGAAACCGTCCCCCCATAAAAATAGAAGGCGTTGCCGGTATTATCATTTCCTTGGACGGTCTCGTTTCCGCCGGTCCCGATCAGACTGCCGCTGTACAGAGATACAGAATCGGAATAATCGGGGTTTTGATAGCTTATGACAGCTGCGTCCGACGACGTTATTTTGCCATCTTCACCGCAGTCGCAGATATTCAAATTATCATTGATTTTCAGCGAACTGTTCAACGTATGTCCGTTGAGGCAAAGATTTACTCCTTTTACACCGCTGATAGTAACAGAGTCCACGGTCGCATCTTCTGTCAGATAATAGTTATTGCCGCCCTCCAAAGCGGTAGTTCCGTCCCACGGCAGGTATTTTACAGACTCAGAATGGGTATGGTTAGACACATTATCCTTGCCGCCGCAGACACAGTGGCTGTGCGCCTTGATGACCGTTTTATTTGCCAGCGTGCCGTCTGCGGTCAGGACGCAGTAAAACGCTTGTCCAAACTCATCTGTAAATGTATCTATCGTACCGCCTTCCGGCTCGGTTACACCCAGTCCGTCGTTGAGGGTAATCGGCATGGCGGTTGAAGCATGTGTATCATCCTCAAGCTTTTCTACCATGCCGCCCTTGATGGCAAGACCGCTGTTATACCTTTCGGTATCAAGCTCGCTCTTTGATTCCGCCGTCACCACCGTATTTGCACCGGAGATGGTGATTTCCCCTTCATAACTCCTAATACCGTTGTCGTCGCCCACGGCGGTGACGGTGCTTTCTTCAATCACAATGTCGCAATCGGAGACAATGCCGTTGAAACCTCCATAGGATCTACTGCCGCCGGTCGCCGATACGGTGCTGTTTTTGATGAGCAGACTTGTGCCTTGCCTGTTCCTTGCCGCAATACCGTCGCAGTTTTTTGACTCTGCCGTAACATTGGCGTTTTCGATGACGACAGGACCAACGCAATAAATTCCTTCGCCGGATTCTTGGTCGCCGAAATCGGCTGTAAGCCGATAGGTTCCGCCGTTTATCTTCAGTCCGTCGTATGCGTAAATCGGATTTATTTCCGCTTTGGAAGTCAATGACGCGCCTTCTTCTGCCGTTATACTCAATACGCCTGTACCTGTATCCGATGTGATGTGAATACCGTTGGTATTCCACCCCTCTTTGCTTGCAGGAGAAACGGTATTTTCACCCTTGAGCACAATATGAATGCCGTTATTGCTTGCTGTCTCGGCATAAATGCCGTATATCTGGTACCAGCCATCGCTGCTTTCATTTCCTGCCGAAATGTTTATACCTGTCAGCGTCAGCGTAGGCACACCCTCCGTCACCGCAAAGGACGCGGTGCCCGCTGTGATGCCATCGCCTGTGATGTCCGCAGCGTTTTCCGCTGTAACCGGCACGCCGCCCACATACAGCTCGTTGCCTTCATTTGCAAGCCATTCGGCGGTTGCGTCCGGTGCCTTGATAACCGCTTTATTTGTCGGTGCGCCGTCTGCGGTCAGGGCGCAGCGGAAGGTTATAGTCTGATCCCCGTATTCCCCTATTTTGCCGCCTGCCGGCTCGGTTACGGTCAGCCCGTCGTTGAGCGTAATCGGCATGGCTATCGGGTCATATGTGGTCTCATCCTCCGTCGAGCCGCCCTGGATGGCAAAACCGGTGTTATAGTATGTTGTATCCGGCGCTGTCTTTGATTCTGCCGTCACCACCGTATTTGCACCGGATATGGTGATTTCCCCTTCATAACTCCTAATGCCGTTGTCATCGCCCACGGCGGTGACGGTGCTGTTTGCAATGGTCAAATTGTCCGTGACCTTAATGCCGTCGTACTTGCCCTTCGCCGATACCGTGCTGCTGCGGATCTCCAGCGCCGTTGCATTGATGGCATTGTCGCCGCTCGACTCTGCCGTAACATCGGCGTTTTCAATCACAGAATTCCCATGGCTCTCAATCGCCGGGTTTGTCCAGGTCGCACCGTTATCAACGGTAAGGGTATAAGTTCCGCCGCTTATATGTATCCCGTCGTATGCAAAAAGGCCCCTGTTTGTGGCATTGACATCCAAAGACGCACCTTCTTCTGCCGTAAGCGTCAAGGAGCCGCTTCCCGCTTCAACACCGATGCCGCAGGTGAAGTTTGTGCCGCCGGAAAGATTGATGGCGTTTGTGCCGGTCAAGTGGATGTTAATTCCTTGACTGTCCTCCGTATCAACAAAAATGCCGCAGTTCATAGAAGCACCGTTCACATTCTTCAAAGTGCCTGTGCTGATGGTGGCGCCGTTTAAGGTGAGGGTATTGGTTGACGCATGATAGGATACGGTTTCGTCACCGAGGACATTCCCCGCATTTTCCGATGTGATCTGCGTTCCGCCCACCCAGATTTGATATGGGGTAACCTCAGGGAGATCGCTGTTCGTGGCAAAAACGGGATAGCCGTTGTTGACGCTGGCATTGACCACCCATTCGGCAGCGGACACATCGAGACCTCCTAAGATGCTCTCGAGACTGCTCCTGTTGCCGTTCAGCGCGTCAACCAGCTTTTTATTCTGGTCTTGACCGTCCGCCGCTGCAAATACATTGCTGCCTGCGTCTGTAAAATAATATGCTGCTGTATTACCGGTGCTTTCGCCGCAAGCGGCAATATCCCCGTCGAGATAATAACCGAAATTGATTGTTCCTCCCACATTATAACCGGAAATCATTCCGTTTTGGGCGCCGCCGCAGGCTGAACTGGTACTGTAGCAGTTGGAGAGCGTGCCTGTATGTTTACCCGCAATACCGCCGGCTGTGCCATTTCCATGTTCATCGAGACTGGAGGTAATCGTGCCGGTACTGTAGCAGTTGACGAGATAACTTTTGCTGCCAAGAAAGCCCGCGATGCCGCCGGCGTTTTGGCCTCTGACGGTGACGCCGCTTGCGCAGTTTGCAATGTAGCTGCCGCCGGCGGCGTAGCCCGCGATTCCCCCGGCATAGCCCTCATTCATAAATGTAGTACTGGCGCTGCCATAGACTTCCACATTCAGAATTTTAGCGCCGTCTATGTATCCGAACAGGCCGGCATAGTGCACATTGACCGAAACATTGAGGCCGGTGATGCGGTGTCCATTGCCGTTAAAGGTGCCTTCAAACGCCCTGGAACTGCCACTCCATGTGCCGATGGGCGTCCACGGCTGATTCCCAAGGTCGATATCGGCAGTCAGCTTGAAGTGCTGGTCCCTATATTGGTTGCCGTTGATTGCCGCCGCCATCCCCGCCAGTTCCTCCGCCGAACTGATCAGATAGGGATCTTGCTGTGTGCCGCCGCCTTCCCAGTCGCTATCCGTCGTGCTGCCGTCCCAGGCCGCCGAAGCCGGCGGTATTGCAAAAGCGGTTATCAAAAGCATTCCGACAACCATTACAAGCGTAAGCCGTATGGAAAGAAACCTGTTTGTTCGTTTTGTTTTCATATGCTTTGTCCTTTCGTAATTTAAGATTGCTTTACAATCCTGTTTCTATCTATCGGGCAGGCGGATTGCCGACCTGTCCGGAGTTTTAATTGAACACTATTCAGACTATCCGCTACCTCCTTTAAACACATTAGAAACATTACCTCTTTTTCGGCTAAAATAGGCGAAAAGACACTCGTCCTGATTGATGCCAATCGGACGAATGCCTTTTATTACAAAATTTAATATGTAGTTGAAAACACAATTAACAGACAGAAGTATATTGTTTGTCTCTCTAATTGTTGAGGCAAAAATCATTTTGTCAATTCCTTTTCGGTAAATTTTTTCAACTTTTTTAAAAACGAATACAATAATAATCCTAATTTTTTATGATATTTATTTTTGCATGAAAAATTATACCATAATTCCGGCTTGTTTTCAATAGAGCAATCTGAATTTTGACAAAAATCCACTCTTCGCATTGTCGTTTATGCTGGCGGCAGGCAAAAATATTAACTATTCACAACAATATTTTATTGAAATACAAAGTTTTGGGGCACTTCACTTACGGAAGAGCCCCAAAAGGGGACTTTTTTGATGAATGCCGCCTGCTGTTTTGAGTACAGCAGGCGGCATTTTTGCACTCGCAGGAAAAATGCTGTATCCGGCCGTTTTTTTAATCATTTTTTCCTAAAAGTGCATCATACGGAATATCGAGAATCTTACATAAAATTTTGACTTCGTAGTCAGGCACAAAACGCAAACCGTTTTCAATTCTCAATATCGTAATTCGATCAAACTCATATCCGTTTAATTGTAATTCGGATGCAAGCTCATTTTGTGTTAGCTGTTTACTCAACCGAATTTTTTTCAGGTTTGCACCAATAATATTTTTACTGTTTTCATGCCAATAAATTTTCATTTTTTACCCTCATTTTTGTTATAAAGATGAACATTATGATTGATTGTATCATAAAAATAATCATATAGCAAGTTTTAAAAATGAACATGAGAGTCGTAAGATTATGAAATCCTGTTTTATCCGCAATAAAATAATCTTGTTTTTACTTTGTATCCCTATTAACTTTAATCCACGCAACGCAAGCTTACATTTTTTGCCCGAAAATGTGCGGTTTGGTTGATGGACAGCCTGTCTCATGCATGGTATACTGTCTGCAGGAGGGGAAAAATATGATTCATCAGAATTTGCAGACTTTGCGGAAAACACGCCGGTTCACGCAGGAACAAGTGGCGGAGCGGGTCGGCGTTTCCCGGCAGGCGGTGGCGAAATGGGAGGCGGGCGAAACAGTTCCCGATGTGGAGAATTGTATCGCGCTGGCAAAACTGTACGGCGTGACGCTTGACACACTGGTTGCGGGCGATTCGGAGGCGCCGGGCGGGCTGCCGCCGAGAGGAAAACACATTTTCGGGACCGCGACACTTGGGGAACGCGGTCAGATTGTCATTCCCAAAAAGGCGCGGGACGTATTCGGGCTTCGGCAGGGTGATGAATTGGTGGTACTCGGAGACGAAGAGAGCGGGATCGCGCTTGTGCGTTCCGAGACGTTTTTGCGGGCGCTGGAGCTTGCGCGGGATATGGCGCGCGCGGACATGACCGATACGGAAGAGGCTCAAAGTGAAAAATGAGGCGATTGTATGAATGCGGTTGAATGCTATGGTCTTTGCAAGCGATACGGCGCGAAAACGGCGGTGGACGGACTGACGCTTTCGGTACGGGAGGGAGAGGTTCTTGCGCTGCTCGGCGTAAACGGCGCGGGCAAGACGACGACAATTCGTATGCTTTCGGGTCTGACACAGCCGAGCGCGGGCGAGGCGTATGTGTTTGGCCGGAGCATACGAACCGAACTTACCGAGGCCAAGCGGATGATCGGGATTTCCCCGCAGGAGACCGCTGTGGCCGGGAATCTCAGCGTGCGCGAAAACCTTGTGATGATGGCCGGAATTTACGGAAAAGTACAGTCGGAGGCAAAACAGGCCGCCGCGCAGATGATAGAACGCCTGTCCCTGAACTCGATTGCGGACAAGCGCGCAAAGCTGCTTTCAGGCGGATGGCAGCGGCGGCTGAGTATTGCTATGGCGCTCGTGACCAATCCGAAACTGCTCATTTTGGATGAACCGACCCTTGGCCTGGACGTGCTTGCGCGCCGGGAACTGCATCGCGTTATCGAACGTCTGCGCGTCGAAGTCACGGTGCTTTTGACGACGCATTATATCGAGGAGGCGGAGGCGCTGTGCGACCGGGTGGCCGTCATGGCGGACGGCAGACTGCTTGCGTGCGGTACGCCTGCCGAACTGACGGCACGCACCGAATGCGGTAATCTGGAGGAAGCGTTTATTACACTGGCGGAGGGACGGATATGAGGGCGTGTTTGTTTTTTGCAAAGCGGAATTTTTTGGAGATTGCACGCGATCCGCTGAGTTACATTTTTTGTCTTGGCTTTCCGATTGTGATGTTGTTTGTTATGACAACGGTGAACGCCTCTATTCCAAAACAGGCGGGGATGACGCTTTTTCAGCTTCAGAATCTCATGCCGGGGATTGCTGTATTCAGTCTCACGTTTACCACGCTGTTTTCCGCGATGACGGTGGCGCGGGATCGCAGTTGCGCGTTTCTGAATCGGCTGTACGCTTCGCCCCTTCGCGGCTTTGCGTTTTTTCTCGGCTACAGCCTGCCTGTGCTGATGATCGCCTTTTTGCAGTGCGCCGTTACGGTGACGGTATCGCTGTGCCTCGGCGCCTTTGCCGGCATATATTTTTCATTTTTCGGCATTCTCGGTATGCTTGCGGCGCTGTTGCCCGCTATGTTGCTGTTTATCGCGCTTGGTGTGTTGTTTGGCGCTTGTTTTAGCGAAAGGGCCGCGCCCGGAGTGTGTTCAATTTTGATCAGTGTCGCGGGGGTGCTCGGCGGTATATGGATGGATATAGGAAATATGAGCGGAGGGCTTGCGGCCGCTGCTAAAATCTTGCCGTTTTATCATTGCGTGCATTTGGCGCGGCAGGCGCTTGCGGGAGAGCCGGTCGGAAATACGCTTCTTTTTGTATGTCTGTATACTGCCGCATTGGTTGTTCTTGCTCCATTGGTGTTTGATTGCAGGCGGCAAAAGGACCTAAAATAAAGCGCCGGGAAGCTTTGGGCTTCCCGGCTGTCAGTCTGTCAAAAAAGTGAAAAACGTAAATCAAATACGTTTACAAGGCGGACATGCGCCGCCTTGTAAACACCTTACAGGCGCGCGAGTGCCGCCATCGGCGGCGCGACGGCGCGAGCGAACGCGCCCCATCGTCGCAAAACCTTGGTTTTTCGACGGTCAGATCGCCGGAAAGCTTTGGACTTCCCGGAAGCGGAAATCCATATGCGCGAATAGGCGCTCCATTTGGATCGCTTATTCGCGCTGTTTTGGGCGTCGCTTGTGCATTTGTAAAGCGTTTATAAGACGTTCTATGCGCCGCCTTGAATACAATATATTTTATTGTAATGACATTGGCTGTTTATGTTTGGCGAGGCTATTTTTATACGACTTTTTCCACATCATACAGCGCGCTGATGAGCGCAAAATTTTGTGCGAACGGACGCATGGCGTTCCAGTATCCTGCGCCGCGCAGATTAAATTCGTCCATCAAATCGAATTTGGCCAGAATGCTGCGAATGTCCTCAAACCAGACGATATGATCGATGCCCGCGTTTGTATATTCGATAAAAGGGGACATGGCGATCGGGTCAAACTGAACTTCTGCGCCGTTTCGCCTCGCTATGTCGATGGCGGTCTGGTTGCCGATCGACTGTGCGCGCGTGGTGCCCTCGATAAACGGGAGCGGCCAGTCGTATCCATAATTCGGAATACCGAGAAAAATTTTTTCGGTCGGAATTTCGGTTACGGCGTATTCCACCACTTCACGCACGCGGTTGAGCGGCGCAACGGCCATCGGGGGACCGTAGGTATATCCCCATTCGTACGTCATCAGAAATACGGTGTCGGATGCGGCGCCCAGCGCGCTGTAATCGTGCGCTTCATAAAGAAGTCCGGGCTGAACATCGGAGGTTTTCGGCGCAAGATCGGTGTTGACGAAAAAGCCGTAGGGGCTG
Source organism: uncultured Eubacteriales bacterium (assembly GCA_900546635.1). GTDB lineage: Bacteria > Bacillota > Clostridia > Oscillospirales > CAG-272 > UMGS902. The sequence goes on from URDS01000002.1 coordinate 21,958, forward strand.
AGACGGTTCACCGCATTTTGTACAAAAGCGGTGAACGCATTTCGATCGGCTGCCGGTATGTACTCAAAATCAATGTCGAGGCCGACGTAATCTTTTTCGAGCATAACCGCGACGACATTGTCCAAAACCGTATTTTGCAGTTCAAGATCATTAAAAAGCATACTGGCGCGCGCGCTGCTGAATCCGCCGCTTTCCGTGATGGAGGACAGGAGCATGACCGGCGCCGTGCCGAACTGGTAGGCCAGTTCAATAAGCGGATCGTCGTCAATTTCAATCAAACTTCCGTCTGTTGTAAATCCGTAGCCGAAGATAGTCAGGTAGGTCAGAAACGGCAGGGCGCGCAGAAGAACACTGCGATTGATAAAAGGGTAGGCATACGCATTGAAACGCACCGAGCGCCGCTTCGGTTCGGAAAAACGAATGACCAGCGTATCTCCGGGACGGATGGTCGGATCTTCCGCAAGATACGGATTGTTCTGTATCAGTTCATATAGGCTGATGCCGTATGTACGCGCGATGGATGACAGCGTGTCTCCGGGCACTACGGTGTGCACAGTCTCCGGAAATAAAATGATTAAAGCCTGCCCCACAACAAGATCGCCGGATATTGCATTGTCGCTGATGATCCGGGACGGTGAAACACCGTAGCGCCGCGCAATCCCGACAACCGTGTCCCCCGGTTCCACAACATGTATAATCATGTACGATACCCCCAATTTGAGCTTTGTTTAATACAGTATATGTGGGGGAGAGGGCATGGGGACGCAAATTTGAATTTTCACTTGGAATTTCGGGCGCAAACCGGAAAATGCGTTGACAAATATAAAAAAATTCTATATAATCATAATTGAATTTTATATCCGCCTATAAAAGCAGGTTTTGGAATTTTAAAGAAAGCGGTGACTTCCTTGGAACAGTATTATCAAAAAGAAATTGAAACAATGTCGCGCGAGCAGATTCGGACGCTGCAAAGCGAGCGTCTGGTAAATCAGGTTCGCCATGTTTATGAGAACGTTCCCTATTACCGGCAGAAAATGCAGGAAAAGCAGATCACGCCGGACGATATTCATGGCATAGAGGATCTGCATAAGCTTCCTTTTTTGTGCAAGGAAGATCTGCGCGAGGCGTATCCGTACGGCCTTTTGGCAAAACCATTGTCCGAGTGTGTGCGCATTCAGTCCACTTCGGGGACGACCGGGCGCCGCGTTGTCGCGTTCTATACACAGCATGATATTGATCTTTGGGAAGACTGCTGCGCGCGTGCGATTTGTGCGGCGGGCGGTACAAAGGAAGATGTTTGTCAGGTCTGTTATGGGTACGGACTGTTTACGGGAGGCCCCGGACTCAATGGCGGTTCGCATAAAGTCGGCTGTCTGACGCTTCCGATGTCATCGGGCAATACGGACAGACAAATCCAGTTTATGACGGATCTCGGTTCTACCATTCTTTGCTGTACGCCCTCTTACGCCGCGTATCTTGCCGAAAGTATTTTGGAAAAAGGTATGCGCGATCAGATCAAACTGAAAGCGGGCATTTTCGGTGCGGAGGCCTGGACGGAGGAGATGCGCCGCGATATTGAGCATAAACTGGGGATCCGCGCGTATGATATTTACGGTTTGACCGAGCTTTCCGGCCCCGGTGTGTCTTTTGAGTGCTCTGCTCAGGGCGGTATGCATGTCTGCGAGGATCATTTTATCGCGGAAATCATCAATCCGGAGACCGGAGAAGTGCTGCCTGCGGGCGCAACCGGTGAACTCGTATTTACCGCGATCACCAAGGAGGCGTTTCCGATGATCCGGTATCGTACCCGCGATATTTGCCGTTTGGATTACACGCCTTGCTCCTGCGGGCGCACGCATGTTCGTATGTCGAAGCCGATGGGGCGTTCGGACGACATGCTGATTATCCGCGGCGTCAATGTGTTCCCCTCACAGATTGAAACCGTGCTTTTGAATAAAGGAATGTCCGCAAATTATCAGATCATCGTTGATCGTGTGAACAACTCGGATACGCTCGACGTTCAGGTGGAGATGCCGCCCGAATTGTTTACGGATACGGTGACCGGCGTTTCTTCCAAGGAAAAGGAACTGGCCGAGGCGATGAAATCTATGCTCGGAATCAAAGCGGCGGTACATTTGGTTTCCCCGAAGAGCATTGCGCGCAGCGAGGGCAAAGCGGTGCGTATTATTGATAAACGTAAACTGTATGGATGAAAGGAGACTATCATGACGGTCAATCAAATTTCGGTTTTTGTAGAAAACAGATCCGGGCAGCTTGCACAGTTTATTCATTTGCTGGCGGAGCATGGCATTGACCTTGAAGCGCTTTCTATAGCCGATACAAAGGATTACGGCATTATCCGAATCATAGCCGACTCGCCCGAAAAAGCGGCAAAGGCTTTGACCGAAGCGGGATGGGTTTTCACCGTTACACCGGTGCTGGCCGTAACCGTGCCCGATGCGCCGGGAAGCCTTGAGCGTATTTTCAGCATTTTGGCGGAGCACAATATTAATTTGGAGTATACCTATGCGTTCTTTACGCGCAAGCACGGACATGCGTGCGTGATTTTGCGTGTGGACGGCAATGAGCATGCCGCGCAGGTTCTGGCGGATGCGGGCATCCGAATTGACTGAGTGAAAACACCCCGAAAGCAAGCATAGCTTTCGGGGTGCAGTCTGTCGAGATAAACGTATTTTTCGGGGACTTGAAAAGACACATTGCATACGCGCAAGTTCGGCGCAATGACGCATGTAAATGTTCATCGCCTGGAGTCCTTGTTTATCCAGCGTCAAAACCCGGAAGCGTGGCTTCCGGGTCTCTGTTTTTGAATATATAGCGCTTTGGAATTGTGTGCGGACGGCTTTTATATGGTGTACAGATCGGAAAAACTGAGCGCCGTGTTGAAAATAAAAGCCAAAATAAGATAGATGATATAACTGACCATGCCGAGAATGCCGAGCACGAGGCCGGCAATGGCAAGCCCGCGTCCCTGTTCTCCGGTTTGTTTGATTTTGGACAGTCCGACAGCCGAAAAAACAATTGCCAATATAGAGGTCAGCGTGCCGAGACAGCAAATCCATGAAAAAAGCGACAAAATTCCGAGAACAAATCCGGCGACCGCCATCGAATTGGTTTTCGGCGGTACGCTGTATGCAGTCTGCGCTTGTATTGTGGGGATGGGCGTGACCGGGGTGGGGGGTATAACGGCGGAAACCGGGACAACCGGTTCTGCCGCGGAGGCTGCCTGAGACGAAGTCTGTTGTGTAGCCGGATCGCACGCATTGCCGCAGAAGGGGCAGAATTTTGCCGAATCTTCCAGTTGTGCGCCGCAATTGCCGCAAAATTTCATAACTTGTCCTCCAAATGCAATAGTGTATACAAATAGTATACACTGCCTTCGTAAATCTGTCAATTCCATTTTCCGCTTTTGTTCGTGGAAAATTTTCAATATTTGGGCATATGTACGCTTTTTATGTACCGGATAATTGAACAGGAGATAATATCGTATGCAGATTGTACATCCGATTCCGCCGCTTTGGTGTGCGGAATCCAAAACGCTCATATTGGGTTCTTTCCCGTCAGTCAAATCCAGAGAATCCGGCTTCTTTTACGGTCATCCGCAAAACCGCTTCTGGCGTGTTTGCGCTTCCGTGTTTTCGGTTTCTGTACCCGAAACGATTGAAGAAAAAAAGAAGTTTGTTCTGGGGCATAAACTGGCGCTTTGGGATGTCATTGCTTCCTGCGATATACAGGGGTCGGCGGACAGCAGCATTCGAGGCGCGCTTCCAAACGATATCGGCGTGATTTTGAGCGGTGCGGATATTCGAAACATCTTCGTCAACGGCAAAACAGCCGAGAAGCTTTACAATCAATATTTACTTCCGAAATATAATATCCCCGCCGTATGTTTGCCCTCCACCAGTCCGGCAAACGCAGCTTGGTCGCTGGAACGTTTGATCGAAGCATGGCGCCCGATTGCCGAAAACGAAAACTGAGTTTATCTGTTTTTCTCCACGATGTAAAAACGAATCGAAAATTACGGAAAGGGGAAAATTATGTTTAAGCACGAAAAACACTTTTCATCCGGCGCATATTGGAGTCCCGTTGGAGCCGTGCATTGGCGTCCTCTTTGGGGCGCATATTCGCGCCCGCCTTTGTCGGTACTCGCATGTTGGCGCCCAAAGGGGCGGCGCATTCACGTCCGTAAGGTGTTTGCAGGGATGCGCATATCAGCCTTGCAAACAAATTTTACAGATCGTTTTTTTCATCGCAGCTTTCACTTTATCGACAAGAAAAGAACTGTGCCCGCAAACTGCGGACACAGTTCTTTTTTGTTGTCCGGCAGTGGATTTGTATCCATTTTTCATTGACACATGCTTTTTTATACAGTATAATAAATTCATATATCGCTCGAAATATAAAGGAAACGGTAAGAAAAATGACAGTGAGTTTTTCCGAATTTCTGCAGTTTTTGACTATGGATCCGATGATTGCGGTTACCGCGCTTCTGACGCTCAGCGTTATTTTGGTAAACGGTTGGACGGATGCCCCAAATGCAATCGCGACATGTGTTTCAACCAGAGCCATGAAGCCCAAGACCGCGATTTTGATGGCGGCGGTATTCAATTTTTTCGGTGTGTTTGTCATGACACTGTTCAATGCCAAGGTCGCGGCGACAATTTACAACATGGTTGATTTCGGCACAAATGCGCGGGAGGCCACAACTGCTCTTTGCGCGGCGCTTGTCGCCATTGTGGTTTGGGCGACGCTTGCGTGGAAGTTCGGCATACCGACAAGCGAAAGTCATGCGCTCATTGCCGGTCTTACCGGGGCGGCTATCGCCATGCACAATGGACTTGGCGGCGTAAACGGCTTTGAGTGGCTAAAAGTTGTTTACGGGCTGGTGCTCTCCACGATTTTGGGCTTCGGTTTCGGTTTTGTTTCGGTACGGCTTACGGAGTTCTTGTTTCGGCATGCGGACCGGCCGAAAACCACGAAATTTTTTAGAGGCGCTCAGATTTGCGGCGGTGCGTCTATGGCGTTTATGCACGGCGCGCAGGACGGCCAAAAATTTATGGGCGTGTTTTTGCTCGGTATTTTCCTTGCTTCCGGAAATACGGGCGTCAACAGCTTTGAAATACCGATTTGGCTGATGATCCTTTGCTCGGCCGTGATGGCGCTCGGCACTTCAATCGGAGGCTATCGGATTATAAAATCTGTCGGCATGGATATGGTCAAACTTCAGACCTATCAGGGGTTCGCCGCGGATCTCGGCGCGGCGCTTTGTCTGCTTGTCGCTTCGCTGACCGGTATACCGGTCAGCACTACGCACACCAAAACCACGGCGATTATGGGTGTAGGCGCTTCAAAACGGCTTTCGGCGGTCAACTGGAAAGTTGTTCGGGAAATGGTATTTACATGGGTGCTTACCTTTCCGGGCTGCGGCTTGCTTGGCTTTCTTGTCGTAAAGCTGTTTATGCTCGTTTTTTAAAGTAGCGAAGTTTTAAAAATAAGTATAAAGGATTTTGACGATGAAAATGAAAAAAAACAGAGACTACGATTATTTTGCGTACTTTGTAAAAAATGTGGAGTCTGCGTGCCGAGCCGCCGAATATCTGAATGAATCGCTTGCGGAATTTGACCGCGCGCAGTTTGGCGGCCGCGTGGCCGCGATGCACGAGATTGAAAATCGCGCCGACAATGAAAAACATGATATGATGCAGAGACTTCTGCATGAATTTATTACGCCGATTGAGCGCGAGGATATTGTGGCGCTCGCACAGCAGCTTGATAATGTACTTGATACAATTGACGATGTTATGCTTCGAGTCGATATGTTCTGTGTTTCTTCCATACTGCCGGGCGCGCTTCGGTTCACTGCGTTGATCATCAAATGCTGCCATGAACTGCTTAGGGTTGTCGGCGAATTTCGCAGTTTTAAATCTTCGACGAAAATTCGCGAGGGAATCGTTGCCGTGAATTTTCTGGAAAGCGAGGGGGACAAGCTCCATTCCGAGTGTATCAAAGCGCTTTACCAGATGCCGGAGGCGGATGCAAAAATGCTGCTTGCCTGGACGGGAATATTTGATGACCTGGAAATGTGTCTTGATGCCTGTGAGCAAAGCGCGGATATTATAGAAACGGTAATCATGAAAAATTCGTAAAGCGGCTGTTATGGGAAAAAAATTATCCGAAATGCGTCTTGCAGAACTGTGGCGGTTGTTTCCGATTTATTTGACGGAACATCGGGACTGTTGGAAAGATTGGTATGCTGCGGAGGAGACGTTTTTGCGAAAAGCGCTTGCGGCAGAGCGGGGAATACGGCTGAGCCATATCGGCAGTACGGCTGTGACCGCTATATGGGCAAAACCGATTGTGGATATTTTGCTGGAAGTACCGGAGGATTGCGATTTCAATCTTTTGAAGAAAACGCTGATACACGCGGGATATACCTGTATGTCCGAGCGGCCGCGCAGAATGTCCTTTAACAAAGGGTACACCGAAAAGGGATTTGCCGAAAAAGTGTTTCATCTGCATCTTCGCTGCTTTGGCGATCATGACGAGTTGTACTTTCGAGATTATTTGAATGCGTATCCGGATACCGCCAAAGAATATGAGGCATTAAAGCTTAAACTTTGGAAGCAGTATGCGCATGACAGAGACGGATATACCGCGCAGAAGTCGGAGTTTGTGGCGGCTGTAACGGCCAAGGCAAAAACAGCGTTTAAAGGTCGGTATTCGGATGAAAAATAAGGCAAACTTTAAGAATTGACAAATCTTTCATTTTATATGGGAGTTTAAATAGTGGACTATAAAATAGTACGGCTGATAGACAGACCGGAACTAAAGGAACGAGCGGCACAATGGTTTCACGAGAAATGGAAGATTCCATTAACAGCGTATATGGAAAGTATGGAAAATTGTCTTTTGAGACGAAAATCAGTACCGCAATGGTATATGGCAATGGAAGACAATCGAATTATCGGCGGGGTGGGCGTGATTGAAAATGATTTTCACAATAGAAAAGATCTGGCGCCAAACGTTTGCGCATTATATACGGAAGAAGATAAACGTTGTAATGGAATAGCCGGTGCATTGCTGAATTATGTATGTACTGATATGGGGAACAAAGGCGTTGACACCTTGTACCTTATAACAGATCATACCTCGTTTTATGAGCGGTACAATTGGAAGTTTTTTTGCATGGTTCAAGGAGATGGAGAAGCTGATTTGACAAGAATGTACATTCATAGCATGTGACAATTACCTGTTCGCTTGAGGGGCGTATTCGCGCCTGTAAGGTGTTTACAAGGCGGCGCATGTCCGCCTTGTAAACGTATTTTATTTACGATTTTCACTTTTTTGACAGACTGTGGAGAGGATACCTTTGGTATCCTCTCCATTTCTTATACGTAAATCAATTGCTGTTTACAATCTCCATAGCGGCGTTACATATAGCAATCCTCCATATGTACTGATTTCCCTGCAATATCAATCATTTTGACTGATTACAAAAATCAAGGGAGACAACTTCTCTACGAAGCGTCTCCCTTCAGAGGACTTTTTCGGAAAATTGAAACCGAGAACCACACAATCTCAGTCTTACAAAAGATCAATACTCCGTCATACCGGTATAAGCGAGCTTTGCGTCTCCGGTCAATACAATTCCGTTCTCCGAATAATTGACAATCAGGTCGCCGCCATGTACCTTTACGGTAATGTCGCGCCCCTTGTCGCAGTATCCGTTTTCAACCGCGGCAACGACAGCCGCGCATGCACCGCTTCCGCACGCCCAGGTTTCGCCGTTTCCGCGCTCCCATACACGCATTTTCAGCGTGCTGCGATTGACCACGCGCACAAATTCTGTGTTGATGCGTTCGGGGAAGACAGACGCATTTTCAAACTGCGGTCCTACTATCTCTATGTCTACAGAATCCACGCGATCCGTAAAGACAACGCAGTGCGGATTTCCGACCGTCAGGCAATTGACGCTGTATGTTCTGCCGCCGATCTCCACCGGATAATTGATCAGCCGCTCAGCCGAAATCGTTGTCGGCAACGCGGACGCGCGCAAATCGGGCTGTCCCATATCCACGCCGGCATACGTCACTTTGCCGGCATTGGTATACAGCGTCAGGTGCTTTACGCCGTCTCCGGTCTCAATGGCGACCTCACGGCTTTGAACTAGCCCGTTGTCATACAAATACTTGGCAACGCAGCGAATCGAGTTGCCGCCCAGCCGTCCCTCCGAGCCGTCCCGATTGAACAAGCGCATCTTGGCATCCGCAATGGCCGATTTTTCAATCAGTACGATTCCAAAGCCGCCGATGCCCTTGTGGCGATTGCACAGGCGGACGCAAAGCGATTCCGGGCACTCTATAGAATTGTCAAAATTCTCAATGTAGATATAGTCGTCGCCTGTCGCGTGCATCTTTGCGAACTGCAGCGTATGCCGCGATGTGCGCATATGATTGATGTCAACGAGTTCCGTGTTGTTCTCGCTGTAACGGCTGGCGATAATGTCCGCAAGCGCATTCGCCGTATCCAAAGACGTAAGGCAGGGGATAGAAAGCTGCAGCGCCCTGCGGTGCAGCGCGATATAATCGTCCATCGTATCGTCGCGCATGGCGCCCGTATATACGATGTAGCTGATCTCACCGCTCTCCAGCAGTTTAAACGCGCTGTCGTCCGCCTTGATGCCGTCGATTGTCTCAACATCGATGCCGAGCATGGCAATCGATTCGGCGGTATCCGGCGTCGCATACAGGCGGAAGCCGAGATCGTCCAGCTTTTTGGCCAGCGTCACAACCTCAAACAAATCATGCTTATCCACACTGACCAGCACACCGACGTTTTTATGCTGAATGGAGGATTTGAGCATCATGCCGGCCGAAGTCAGACCCTTGAACAGCGCCTCGGTCAGATCCTTGCCGATGCCGAGCACTTCACCGGTCGATTTCATCTCAGGTCCGAGATAGGCGTTGACATCAGTAAGCTTTTCAAACGAAAAGACAGGCACTTTAACCGCCACATAAGGCGGCGTTTTATAGAGTCCCGTGCCGTAGCCGAGTTCGGCCAGCGGAGCGCCGAGCATCACGCGCGCGGCAATGTCCACCATAGGCACGCCGGTCACCTTGCTGATATAGGGAATGGTTCGGGACGCGCGGGGATTCACCTCAATGACATAAAGCTCATTTTCGTAAATCAGATACTGGATATTGACAAGTCCCTTTGTGCCGAGCGACAGTGCAAGCGACGTTGAGGAGGAAACGACCTTTTCGAGCATGGCGTCGTTGATGCTGTAGGGCGGATACACCGCAATGGAATCGCCGCTGTGTACGCCCGCGCGCTCAATATGCTCCATGACGCCCGGAATCAATACATCGGTTCCGTCAGAAATCACGTCCACCTCAAGCTCGCTGCCCATCATATACTTGTCAACCAGAACCGGGTTTTCAATGCCGGTCGAAAGGATGCGTTTCATGTATTTTTCCCCCTCAGCCGCATCGTGTACGATCTGCATGTTCTGCCCGCCGATGACATAAGAGGGGCGCAGCAAAACCGGATAGCCGAGACTGTCCGCCGCAGCGAGCGCCTCTTCTAAGCTCTCAACACCCATGCCGCGCGGGCGCTTGATATGATGCCGCTCAAGCAATCCGTCAAACTTTTCACGGTCCTCCGCGAGGTCAATCCCCTCAGCCGAAGTGCCGAGAATCCGAATGCCGGACGCATCGAGGAATTTCGTGAGCTTTATTGCCGTCTGACCGCCGAACGCAACCACAACACCGATCGGTTTTTCCACGCGAATAATGTCCATAACATCTTCATCGGTCAACGGCTCAAAATAAAGCCTGTCCGCAGTATCGTAGTCGGTCGATACCGTTTCGGGATTGTTGTTGACGATCACCACGTCGTAGCCCATTTTCTTAAGCGTCCAGACGCAGTGCACCGAAGAATAGTCAAACTCAATGCCCTGTCCGATGCGAATCGGCCCCGAACCGAGTACGAGAATCGTCTGCTTGCCGCTCCTCGGGAACGCGCGGGACTCGCACTCGTCATCAAAGGTCGAATAGAAATACGGCGTCTCGGCATCAAATTCCGCAGCGCAGGTATCGACCATTTTATACACGGCCGGACGATGTGCCGGCATGGCCGCGCCGCTGAGGCGTGCGAGCGCGCGGTCGGTATATCCGTACCGCTTACCGCAAAGGTACCGTTCATCCGTCATGCCGCCCGCAAGTTCACCCTCAAAATCCGCCAGATTTTTCAGCCTTGCCAAGAACCAATGATCTATCCGGGTAATCTCATGAATCTTTTCAATCGAAATCCCCGCTTTCAGCGCTTCAAAAATCGTAAAGAGGCGGCGGTCATCCGCATTGCCGAGCCGGGTCACAACATCCTGATCGGTCAGCGGCTTGATATTCAGCGTATCCGCTGAAATCTCCGCGCCGCGAATCGCCTTCATGAGCGCCATCTCAAAAGAGGGCGCAATGGCCATAACCTCTCCGGTCGCCTTCATCTGCGTACCGAGTATGCGCGACGAACCCGCAAATTTATCAAACGGCCATTTCGGCAGTTTGACCACCACATAGTCGAGCGCGGGCTCAAAGCAAGCGCAGGTTTTACCGGTAATATCGTTTTTAATCTCGTCAAGCGTATAGCCGAGCGCGATTTTGGTCGTAATCTTGGCAATCGGATAGCCGGTCGCCTTGCTGGCGAGGGCTGAGGAACGGGATACGCGGGGATTGACCTCGATCACGGCATATTCAAAGCTGTCCGGATTCAGAGCGAACTGACAGTTGCAGCCGCCGACAATGCCGAGCGCCGAAATGATATTCAGCGATGCGGTTCTCAGCATCTGATATTCCTTATCCGACAGTGTAAGCGCGGGCGCGACGACAATGCTGTCCCCCGTATGGATGCCGACCGGATCAAAATTCTCCATGCTGCAAACGGCGATTACATTCCCCACGCTGTCCCGCATGGTTTCAAACTCAATCTCTTTCCACCCGAAGATATATTTTTCCACAAGGATCTGACGAATGGGCGAAGCGTCAAGACCGGTATGCGCGATCACTTTCAGTTCTTCGGGCGTATACGCGACGCCGCCGCCCGCGCCGCCGAGCGTAAACGCCGGACGCACAATGACCGGATAACCGATCTGCTCGGCAATATCGAGCGCAGTGCGGACATCGTTTGCAATCTCAGAGGGAATGGTGGGTTCGCCGATTTGACGCATCGTGTCCTTGAATAGCTGGCGATCTTCCGCTTTGTCTATCGCCTCGGAATTGGTACCGATCAAACGGATACCGTGCGCCTGGAGAAAGCCCTCTTTATCCAACTGCATGGCAATCGTGAGTCCGGTCTGCCCGCCCAGTCCGCAAAGCAGGCTGTCCGGCTTTTCTTTCAACAAAATACGTTTAATGGTTTTTACGGTCAGCGGCTCCAGATAAATTTCATCCGCCAGCGCATTGTCGGTCATAATCGTCGCCGGATTGGAGTTGACCAAAACAACATTGACGCCCGCTTCTTTCAGTACGCGGCAGGCCTGCGCGCCCGCATAGTCAAATTCGGCGGCTTGTCCGATTACGATAGGTCCGGACCCGATCACCATAACTTTCTTGATTTTTTTATCGAGCGGCACAGTCCTCACCTCCCATCAGCGCAAGAAATTGATCGAACAAAAAACCGGTGTCTTTCGGTCCCCCGCAGGCTTCCGGATGAAACTGCACGGTGAATGCCCGCTCCTCCGGATACTCGATTCCCTCGCAGGTACCGTCATTTGCATTGACAAAACTGATCCGGCCGGCGGAAAAACCTTCCGCGACAACCGCATAACCGTGGTTTTGGCTGGTGATATAGGTACGCGCGCCGTCCGCGCGCCGCACCGGCTGATTTGCGCCCCGATGACCGTATTTGAGCTTAACGGTCTTTGCGCCGTGCGCAAGCGCCAAAAGCTGATGTCCGAGACAAATCCCGAAAATCGGAACCTTGCCCGCCAGCTTGCGCAACTCGCCGATTTCATATGTATTCTCAGCCGGATCTCCGGGACCGTTGGAAAGCATAATCCCATCCGGCTTCAGCGCGAGTATTTCTTCCGCCGAAGTCCCCGCGCCGACTACCGTAACGCTGCATCCCCGCTTTTGCAATTCCCGCACGATATTGCGCTTTGCGCCGTAATCAATCAACGTCACGCGATACCGCTCGTCCCCGTCAGCTGCAAAAACTTCGGGCGCGGGAACCGTCACGCCCCGAACGGCGCCCGAAACGCGATAATTCCGCACAAAGGTAATATCTTCGGGCACAGACTTTACAATCGCCGCGTTCATCACGCCCTTTTCCCGAATCATGCGGGTGAGGCGCCGCGTATCCACGCCGCAGATGCCCGGAATGCCCCGCTCCCGCAGAAATGTATCCAGATCATACTGCGACCGGAAATTGGACGGCGTTTCGCACCACTGCCGCACGACATATCCGCGCAGAGCGCATTCCCCCTCAAAATCATCGGGAATGATTCCGTAATTTCCGATCAGCGGAAAGGTCTGCAAAACGATCTGTCCGTAATAGCTGGGGTCTGTCAGGGTTTCAATATACCCGCACATTCCGGTGGTAAACACAAGTTCACCGACGCTTTCGGCATCGGCGCCGAACGCTGTGCCCTCAAAGACAGTGCCGTCCTCCAAAATCAAATAAGCTTTGCTCATGTCGTCCCTCATCTTTCCAATCGCCGCTGCGCCGCTGTATCGACGTGCCGGCACCGGCAAAAATCTTTTTCCGCGCTTTATTCCGAAAGGCACTTAACGAGTACGGCCTTCTGTGCATGAAGGCGGTTTTCCGCCTCCTCAAAAATCTCATCGGCATGCGCTTCAAATACCGCCGCCGTAATTTCCTCCTCACGGTGCACGGGCAGGCAGTGGAGCACCATCGCGCCCGGCTTTGCCGCATGCATAACGGTTTCGTTGATCTGATATCCGTTGAAAATCTCCGCGCGTGCCCGCGCCTCGTCTTCCTGCCCCATGGAAGCCCAGACATCGGTATACAGAACGTCCGCATCCGCGGCAGCGCTCAAAATATCATCGGTACACAAAAAGGATCCGTTGTCGTTTGCCCATTTCAAAATTCCGGCATCGGGCTGATGCGTCTTCGGGCAGGCAACAGCCACCGACATACCCATTTTGATGCCGCCGACGATCAGAGAGTTTGCCATATTGTTCCCGTCTCCGATAAAGCAGAGCTTTTTGCCGGCAAGATTGCCGCGTTTCTCCCGAATGGTCATCAGATCGGCCAGCACCTGACAGGGATGGCAGTAATCGGTCAAACCGTTGATAATCGGAATCGAACCGACGCGCGCCAGCGTTTCAACCTCTTCCTGCGCAAATGTACGGATCATAATGCCGTCCAAATACCGGGAAAGCACACGCGCCGTATCCTCCACCGGTTCTCCGCGGCCGATTTGAAGATCGCGCGAACTGAGGAACAGCGCGTTTCCGCCGAGGTCGTACATACCGACCTCAAAGGAAACGCGGGTGCGCGTAGAGGATTTCTCAAAAATCATTCCAAGCGTCTTTCCGCGGAGCAAATGATGCTCAATGCCGTTTTTCTTCTCGTATTTGAGTTGATCGGCCAGGTTGAGAATATCGGTGATCTCTTCTTTGGAAAGATCCATCAGCTTCAGCAAATGTTTCATATCAGCGCTCCTTTGATTACCTGAACAGCCTGCTCAAGCAGACTGTTTTCTATGTTCAGCGGCGGCAGAAGCCGCAGCTTGTCTTTCGCCTTGATAACCAGCACGCCCGACGCACGGCACTTTTCGATTACCGCGCCCGCGTCCTGCACCGGCTTGATTCCGAGCATCAGCCCCATACCGGTCATATTCTGCACGCCCGGCGCATGGCCGAGCGCATCAAACAGATACTTCGATTTTTCCCGCACGCCCGCAAGCAGCGTCTCGTCTATTCGGCTGATGATGCTGACAGCGCCGGCGGCGGCGGCCGGATTGCCGCCGAACGTGGAACCGTTCAAACCCGGCGTAAACACATCGGCCGCGCGCGCGCCGAGCAGCGTCGCGCCGATCGGCAGGCCGCCGCCGAGTCCCTTTGCCGTCGTCACAACGTCCGGCGTGATTCCGAGATTCATATAGCCGTAAAGCGCGCCGCTTCGCCCGTTGCCGATCTGCACCTCATCGCACATGAGAAGAAAATCCTGCTCCCGCGCAAGCTGCTCTGCGGCCTTGGCAAACGCAGGATCGAGCGGAAGCACGCCGCCCTCTCCCTGCACCGCCTCCATCAAAATTCCGGCGGTCTTGTTTGACCGCACCACGCGGCAAAGATCCTCGATATTGTTCGCCTCCGCATAGGCAAAGCCCTGGGGCATCGGCCCGAAGTGCGCGTGAAAGGTATCCTGCCCGGTGGCGGCGAGTGTTGCGAGCGTGCGCCCGTGAAAACTGTTTTTCAGCGTGACGATCACGTTATAGTCTTCGCCGTGCCGGTCTGCCGCGTATTTGCGCGCCGCTTTGATCGCGCATTCGTTGGCCTCCGCACCGGAATTGGAGAAAAAGACCTTTTTCATTCCGGTCCTTCGGCAAAGCAGTTCGGCGAGCTTTGCGCACGGCGCGGCATAATACAAATTGGACGTATGCTGAAACGTGTTCAACTGCGCCGTAACGGCGGAAATCCACTCCGCATCCGTATATCCGAAAATGTTGACGCCGATGCCCGTGCCGAGATCAATGTATTCCCTGCCGTCCGCGTCGCGGCAGAGCGCGCCGTGTCCGGAAACGATTTCCACAGGAAACCGCGCATAGGTATTGGCGATATAGGTACGATCCAGTTCAAATGTATTCATTTTTATACGCCTTTCTCCGCACGGCCGGTTACGCGCGCCGCGGTTTATAGGAGCCGGACACGAACATGGTTCCGATCCCCTCATCGGTCAGCGTCTCGATCAGAATCGAATGCGGCACGCGCCCGTCGATAATAAATACTCTTTCCACGCCCCGTCGAATCGCCTCGGTACAGCACTCGATTTTCGGAATCATGCCGCCGGAAATCACGCCTCCGCGGATGAGTTCGGGCACATCGCTGACATAAATTTTATGAATCAGCGTGGACGGGTCGTCCTTGTCCCGCAGAATGCCGCTGATGTCGGTCATGGAAATCAGGCTCACAGCCGACAGCGCCGCGGCGATTTTTGCCGCGGCCGTATCCGCGTTGATGTTGTAGCTGTTGCCCGCGGCGTCGCAGCCCACCGTGGCGATCACCGGAATATACCCCTTATCCAAAACATCGAGAATGATCTGAGGATTGACATCGGTAACCTCGCCGACAAATCCGAGGCGGGTATCCTTGGCGCGCGCCTCGATCATATGGCCGTCAATGCCGCAAAGCCCGACCGCGCGGCCGCCCTTTGCATGCAGAAGATTGACCAGATTCTTATTGATCTTGCCGGCCAGCACCTGCTGAACGATCTCCATGCTCTCGCCGTCGGTCACGCGGAGGCCGTCCACAAACGAACTCTCTTTTCCCACCCGTGAAAGCATTTCCGTGATCTCCGGTCCGCCGCCGTGTACCAGCACGACCCGAACGCCGATCAGCGACAGAAGAACAATATCGCCCATGACGGCTTCTCTCAATTCTTCGCTGATCATCGCGTTGCCGCCGTATTTGACCACGACGATCTTATCGGTATATTCCTGTATATACGGCAGCGCCTCGATCAGAACGCCGGCGCGCTGTGCGTTTGTCAGTTCCATTCTGTCCTCCTCAGGTACGGTAGTCCCCGTTGATTTTTACATAATCGTAGGTCAGATCGCATCCCCACGCGGTCGCCCGCGCTATGCCACTGCCAAGGTCGATCAAAACGCCGATCTCCTCGCAAAGCAGGATCTTTTTGGCCTCTTCTTCGGAGAACGGGATGCCCGCGCCGCCCGCGCAGACCTTGATGCATCCGGCGCTGCTTTCAAAAGCGACCGAAATTTTGGATACGTCTACATCGGCGCCGCTGTATCCGATCGCGCAGAGTACACGCCCCCAGTTCGCGTCCGCGCCGAACATGGCGGCCTTGAAAAGCGAAGAACAAATCACGCTTTTGGCGACCGTCTTCGCGGTTTGTTCGTCTTTCGCGCCGCTGACCGTGCATTCGAGCAGTTTGGTCGCACCCTCGCCGTCGCCGGCAATCCGGCGGCACAGATACACGGTCACGGTATTGAGCGCCCGCATAAAGGCTTCAAAATCAGCGCCCTCTTCGGTGATACACGGATTTCCCGCCATGCCGTTGGCCATTACGGTCACCATGTCGTTTGTGGAGGTATCCCCGTCCACGCTGAGCATGTTGAAGCTCTTATCCACATCGCCCGAAAGCGCTTTTTGCAGCATTGCGGGCGAAATGGCGCAGTCGGTCGTGATGAACACAAGCATCGTCGCCATATTGGGATGAATCATGCCGGACCCCTTGGCAATCGCGCCGATGCGGCATTCCACGCCGCCGGCCGTAAAGCACACGGCGATCTCCTTGCGCATGGTATCGGTGGTCATGATGCCTTCCGCGGCAAGGTCGGAATGGTTTCCAAGTCCGAGACAGAGTTCACGCATACCCGCTTCGATCGGTGAAATATCAAGCGGCTGTCCGATGACGCCGGTAGACGCCACAACGACGTCGGCAGCCGCAATGCCGAGTTCTTTGCCGGCAAGCCCGCACATGCGCGCGGCAACCTCCACGCCGTCGGCGTTGCAGGTGTTGGCGTTGCCGCTGTTGCAGAGAATCGCCTGCGCATATCCGTCTGCGATATTGGTCTTGGTAACCGTGAGCGGCGCGCCTTTGACCAGATTCTTTGTATAAACGCTGGCGCATACCGCGCGCTTTTCGCTGTATATGAGCGCAAGATCGCGCTTGGTCTTGTTCTTGCGGATGCCGCAGTGGATGCCGTTTGCCGTAAATCCTTTTGCGGCGCAAACGCCGCCTTCAATCTGTTTCATCTGTCTGTCTCCTAAAGTTCAAGCGCTTCACAGGGGTCCGCGCCCATGACGATGTTCATACATTCGACCGCGGCGCCCGATGCGCCCTTGCCGAGGTTGTCATAGCGCGCAACCGCCAAAATCCGCTCGTCGCTGCCGAATACTGAAATTTCCATCGCGTCTTTTCCGCAAAGGCGAAGCGCCGACAAAAAACCGCTCTCGTCCGCCCCCTCGGTATAGCGCACAACCGATCCGCGATAAAGCCCCGCATACGCGGCGCGAATATCCGCCGCGGTCTTGCCGGGCGCAAGCTGCTCGCGAAACAGCGGAAGCGTAACGACCATTCCGCTGTAAAAATCCGAAACGATCGGAGAAAATACCGGCGCGTGCGCAAGTCCCGTCACCGCCTGCATTTCGGGCAGATGCTTGTGCGTCTGCGAAAGCGCGTACTGGCGCGGCGCCGAAAGCATCTCGTCCCGCCCCTCGCGCTCATAGTCGGCAATCATAGTTTTACCACCGCCGCTGTATCCGGTCACCGAATGAAAGCTGAGCAGCGCGTCGCTCGGCAGAATCCCCGCCGAAATCAGCGGATAAACCAGCGCGATAAAGCCGCTGGCATGGCATCCCGGCACCGCAATGCGCTTGGAGGCGCGGATCTTTTCGGCAAAAGCGTCTCCGAGTTCCGGAAATCCGTATGCAAACGCCGGATTTGTGCGGTGCGCGGTCGAGGCGTCAATCACGACCGTGCGGTCGTTTTCCACCATCGAAACCGCTTCAATGGCCGCCGCGTCGGGCAGACACAAAAATACGATGTCGGCCGCGTTCAGCGCCGCGCGCCGTGCCGAAACGTCCTTGCGCATCTCTTCGGACAGGCCGATCAGTTCGATGTCCGTCCGGCCGAGCAAGCGCTCACGGATCCGCAGTCCCGTCGTCCCCGCGCTGCCGTCTATAAATACTTTCTTCATTTCAAAAGCTCCGTGATAAACTTTTCCTGCGCCGCAAAGGACGCAGCCGAAGTGCCGCCGGCCGAAATCCGGCGCGCTACGCAGGATTCGAGGCTGATGTCATCGTATACATCCTCTCCGAACAACTCGGAAAACTGCCGGTAGGTCTCAAGCGGCAGCTTATCCAGCACCGTGTCGTGCGCAATCGAATACGCGACCAGCTGACCGACGATTTTATACGCGCTCCGAAAAGGCATTCCGCGCCGGACCAGATAATCCGCAACATCGGTCGCGTTGATAAAACCGCCCTGCGCCGCGCGGTACATACGATCCGCATGCACATGCATTGTGGCGACCATCGGCGCAAACACGCGCAAACACATCTTAACGGTATCCACGCTGTCAAAAATCGCCTCTTTGTCCTCCTGCATATCCTTGTTGTAGGCAAGCGGAAGCCCTTTCAGCATTGTAAGCGTCGCCATCAGATTGCCGAACACACGCCCGCTCTTTCCGCGCACAAGTTCCGCCATATCCGAATTTTTTTTCTGCGGCATAATGCTCGAACCGGTTGTATACGCATCGTCCAGTTCCACAAACCGGAACTCCCAGCTGGACCACAGAATAATCTCCTCCGAAAAACGGGACAGGTGCGTCATCAAAAGCGCCATGGCGCTTTCAAGCTCCACGCAGAAATCCCGGTCGGAAACGCCGTCCATGCTATTGAGCGAAATGGAATCAAAACCGAGCGCCGCCGCCGTCATTTCCCGATCCGTCGGATAAGTCGTTCCCGCAAGCGCGCAGCAGCCGAGGGGTGAAACATTCATCCGGCGCACAGCGTCCTCAAAGCGGCCGATGTCCCGCGCAAAGCTCATGGCATACGCCATCAGATGATGCCCGAACGTGACCGGCTGCGCCCTTTGAAGATGCGTATACCCCGGCATAATCGTATTTTGATTGGCTTTCGCGACCGAGACGATCGAACGCAAAAGCGCCTTGATCATCTCGACGATCTCTCCGCTCTCGCGGCGCAGATACATGCGCAGATCCAGCGCCACCTGATCGTTGCGCGAGCGCGCGGTATGCAGGCGTTTGCCTATATCGCCGATCCGACGGGTCAGTTCCGCCTCGCAGAACATATGTATATCCTCGGCGCGCTCGTCGATCACAAGCGCGCCGCTTTCAATATCGTCGAGTATCTCTCCGAGCGTCTTGATGATCAATTCGCTGTCCTTTACCGGAATGATTCCCTGCTTTCCGATCATGGCCGCGTGCGCGATGGATCCCTCAATATCCTCACGATACATCCGCTTGTCAAAACGAATCGAAGAATTGAAATCATCCGCAATCTGATCCAGCGCCCCGGCCGAACGCCCCGCCCACATCTTTTCCATCGTCAAACCTCAGTGTCCAAAATTTCGGATCCAAGACCCGCTATATACTCCGAGAGCCGCCGCATTTTTCCATGCGGCGGCTTTGCCCGCGTCCGCGCGCCCGCTTCAGCGGCCGTCGGAGTTTTTTCTTACTGCTTGTTATTTTTCGCCTTGACGCGCGCCTGTACCGAAATCGGCAGGCCGTACAGATTGATAAAGCCCGCGCTGTCCGCCTGGTTATAAACATTGTCCTCGCCGAAGGTCGCGATCTCCTCGGAATACAGCGAATAATCGCTCCACGCGCCGGCCTTGATCATATTGCCCTTGTACAGTTTGATTTTGACTTTGCCGGTCACATGTTCCTGCGTTTTGTCTACAAACGCGGACAGCGCCTCGCGCAGCGGCGTGAACCACTGGCCGTTGTACACCAGTTCGCCGAACGTGACGGCAAGCTTTTCTTTTTCGTGCATGGTCATCTTATCCAGGCAAAGCGTTTCAAGGTACGCATGCGCAAAGTACAAAATCGCGCCGCCCGGCGTCTCGTACACGCCGCGGCACTTCATGCCGACTAGACGGTTTTCCACAATGTCAAGCAGACCGATGCCGTTTTCGCCGCCGATCTGATTCAGCTTCAGAATGATCTCCTTGGCGCTCATCTTTTCCCCGTCGAGCGCGACCGGCGCGCCCTCGACAAAATCAAGCGTCACATAGGTCGGCATATCGGGCGCCTGCAAAGGAGACACGCCCATTTCCAAAAAGCCCGGTTTTTCATACAGCGGCTCGTTGCCCGCGTCCTCAAGATCCAGTCCCTCATGCGAAAGATGCCAGAGGTTCTTGTCCTTGGAATAATTGGTCTCGCGGTTGATCTTCAGCGGCACATTGTGCGCCTCCGCATAATCAATCTCCTCATCGCGGGATTTTATCGACCATTCACGCCAAGGCGCGATGATCGGCATATCGGGCGCAAACGCCTTAATCGCCAGTTCAAAACGCACCTGGTCGTTGCCCTTGCCCGTGCAGCCGTGACAAATCGCGTCGGCTCCCTCCGCTTTGGCAATCTCTACAATGCGCTTGGCAATGATCGGACGCGCAAAGGACGTGCCGAGCATATATTCCTCATACTTCGCGCCGGCTTTGACGGTGGGAATGATATAGTCGTTGACAAATTCCTCCGTCAGATCCTCAATATAAAGCTTGGAAGCGCCGGTTTTTTTCGCCTTTTCCTCCAGCCCCTCAAGCTCGTCCGCCTGTCCCACGTTGCCGGAAACGGCGATTACTTCGCAGTTGTTGTAGTTTTCCTTGAGCCACGGAATAATAATCGAAGTATCCAACCCGCCCGAATACGCAAGGACGACTTTTTTGATTTTGCTTTTATCCATGATTCTTTCCTCCGGAGTCATTTTTCAGATTGAAAATATTATAGCACCGTCTGAATATAAATTCAATAGCTTTGAATAAATATTCTGTTCTTTTTTCAATTTTTGTTATTTAGCACAAGGATTTTCATTTTGAAACCCAGTTTTTATATAAAGTTTTCGGACTTTTGATGAAAACCGTTTCACGCGGCACGAAAAATGAATATATTCGTTATTTTCTCGTTAATTATTCAAAAAATATTTGAGTTTACAACCATACGGCACCGATCGCAAAAAGCCGGCCGGAACAAAAATCCCGGCCGGCTCTGCACCGACTACTGAATCAGTTTTTTCAAAGAGCGCTGAACATTCTCTATACCCACCTTGGTAAACCCATAATAATTTATACTCTTCGTCACATCAAATTTGTTCAACGCATAGTTCAGCAGCAAAAGACTGTCGGCCAGATCGACTTTTCCGTCCCCGTTCAAATCTCCGGTCAAAATGCTTTCGGCCTGCACGCCCTCGGCTATGCGAATATCAACACGTCCTGTGTTCTGTCCCTCGTCGTAGCTGCCCGCAGCATATTTTCCGGTATATGCGTAGTCCCGTATCTTTGCGCCCTGCGGCCACGAACCGATTTCCGCCGTAATCGTTCCCGACAGATAATTCATCCCGTTGATGCCGTTGTAGCCGTGATTGGCAATGCTCGCGCCGCGCCCGATTTGAATTTCCATATTGCCGCTGTAAACGCCAAACGGCGAGTTATCCGCAAGGCGGATATGACCGCCGGTAAAGCTTTTCCACGTGCCGCCGTTGACAATCAGACGCATATCCCGGTCGTAGCTTGCACTTGCCTCGTCGTCATAGGCAGTCTTGCTTTCGTCCTCATAAAACAGCGTGTCGCCGGCCACCAGCAAAAAGGTTCCGGACGTTTTCACCGTCTCCGTGATTTCCACGCTGTTGTAGCACATGGCAAGATAGGTTTGCTTGTAAACGGTTCTCAACGTCAAATTGTCCAGCTTCACAGGACAAAGACATTTGATCGTATCCCCGTTCATGACCAGGCTGGCGTTTGTTCCCTCTCCGACGAATGTCAGCTTCTCCAAATCCAGGGGCGTGAGGAACTTGGTCGGATACGTTATGGCGCCGATGATATGAATCGTCGCCTCGGGAGCGGCCATGCCGAACGCCACCGTAAGGCTGGAAATCGGATCGTCGGCGGTGCCTGCGCCATTCAGCTTGCCGCCGGACGAAACATAAATATCGCGCATACCGAAATCCGGTACACCATATATCCCTTCAAAAATCGCGTCATAAACCGCGCGCGCGTAAATTACATAGCCGTCGTTGTCGGGATGCAGCTTGTCGTTTGCAAACAATCTGTCCTCGACCGCGTCTTCCAGCAGCAGCGCATACGTATCCACGTATGTATACTTTTCCGGCTCCCGCTCCGCGAGCGTCTCCAAAACCCGCTTCTGCAGCGGACGAATTATGGATACGGCGCGAACGTCCTGATGTTTTTGAGAGGTCAAACGGTAAATCGCGCTCGTGCCGAACACTCTCTCGGTATCCGGCAGCGCGCCGAACGATTCCACAAGCTCTTTGTACATCCGCTCGAAGCGCCTTGTCTGGCCAGTCGTGCCGCCCGCGATCAGCGCGTCGTTCGTACCGAGCGCAATCAACACGTAACGGCTGTCTGCTTCCTCATACGCAACGGCATATGCCAGCGTTGCATTGTACCATACACGTCCATAATGCATGACGGTAGCGCCGCCGACGCCGTAATTGCCTACGATCAGTTCGCGCCCCTTTTGCTCCGCCATCTCAAGCACGCGGGCGGGATACGCCGTGCGCAGCGCGTTCGTCGATCCGGTTCCCTGCGTGATGCTGTCCCCGATAAAAGAAATACGCAGTGGTTCTTCATAGCTCTGCCGCCGCCCGTTGACCGTGTCGAAGCGCCGAACGACGAGTCCTGCCGACGAAGGATAGTCCAGCGCCGCGCGCGTTTCGGTTCCCGCGTAACCTTTCACTTGTGTAGCATCGATCACGGTTCCCTTTGCAAACGACGCGCCCTTTTTGATCGTCATGTCAAAATTGCCGCGCAGAAGCTGCGTATACCCCGTTGAAGTCTGAAACGCGCTGATCTCGCCGCCGTTGAACGTGCCGCCGTCGATATGTACCGTAATGTTTCCGTCCAGCGCGTAAAACCGGCGGTCCGAAGCCGTATAAGCGGAACAGACGCTTGCATACGCATGAATCTCTCCGGTACGCCCCTGCGCATATACGGGTACGTTGAATACACCGCCGTGAATCGTCAAGTCTGCGTCGTCCGCCAAAAAGGACATGCCGGATATGCTGAACGCATTTTCATATTTATTATTGCTGGCTACGTCATAAGAGACATTCTTGCCAAACGTCCCGCCGTACACCGTCACCGAAAGGGGCGCTGCGATCGAGCCGACAAGCGCCGCATTGGAACTGCGTCGGTTGCCGCCGCAAAAAGAACGAAATTGTCCGGCATATACGGTAATCTGATAGGGAGTCTCCGTTATATAGGCCTGATTCAGCCGAGCATTGGACGCTGTCTCTCCCATCGTGCCCGCGGCGCAATCCACGCCGCCGAAATAATCCAGCGTACCGGAAACGGAAAAATGCGCTCCGAAAACCATACTGTTGAATCCGCCGAAGACAGCCGTGCCGTTCGCCGCCGAGACCGAGACCGGAAGATTCAGCGTGATCACATTGGCGTTCGTATTTTTAGCAAAAGTCAGATTCGAGGCAAGCGTCAGCTTGCCTCCGTTCTCCGCCTCAAACGTAAGATCGCCCGACTGTTCGCGAACAGTCAGCGCGGACGAAACCGGCACATTCCCGCAAAATACAATCGTACCGCCTTCTCCGCCGAGCAGAGAAAGTGCTTTTTCAAGCGTTCCGACCGGACTGTCGGCGCTGTTTCCCGAACCGTCTGCACCGCCGCTGACATAAACCGTTTTCAAAGTTTTCCCCTCCGCTGCCATAAGACCGATTGCGGCAAGCGCCCCTGCAAGCAGGCATATGAAGAAAAAGCGAATCCATTTTTTATTCATACAACAACCCCCGTTTTTAATAGAATTATAACATTATTTCATATATATTACAACGTTTTTTGGTAATTCTGTCAAAAACATATACACTGTCTTTTATTTTTTACACAAGTTTGCCCTTATACGCGCGCGAACGCTTTGCTCTGTACAAAAAATATTATTTTTTGTACAACATATTCCGTATCCCCACAGACGCCGACAGCATCCGTTTTTCGGACGCAAAAGAAAACCGCACGGCGTATGCCGTGCGGTTTGACCGTCGAAAAAGTGAAATTTGCAAATCAAATACGTTTACAAGGCGGACCTGTGCCGCCTTGTAAACACCTTACAGGCGCGCGAGTGCCGCCATCGGCGGCGCGACGGCGCGAGCGAACGCGCCCCATCGTCGAAAAACCTTGGTTTTGCGGCGCTTAAACCGCACGGCGTACGCCGTGCGGTCTAAGCAAATATTCAAAACAGCGTGACCTTTACGAAGCCAGCAGACGCAGCGCGCGCTGCACATGTACAAAATCCACTCTGTTCAGACCATAGAAATTCGCCGACTTGCTGACATCGAACCCGTCCAAAACATAGCGAAGCAGCAAAAGCGCATCCGTCATATCAACCGTATGATCGCCGTTAAAGTCTCCGGTTACCGCATGATTGACCTCGATCCCCTCCGCAACATGCACAAGCACCATGCCGGTATTGCGTCCGTTGTCAAATTCAATGCCGGACAGCGTGCCCGCCTTGGCATGGTCGCATAGAGGCGCAGTCCCCCATGCGCCGATATTGGCGGTGATCGTACCGGTCAGATAATTCATACCGCAAATTCCGGAGTATTCCGCAGACGTAACCGCCGCGCTGCCGCCGATATTCAGCGTCATATTGCCGCTGTAGACACCGAACGGAGCCTGAGCGGCACAGCGCCGGTTGCCGCCGCTGACATACCGGAATGTTCCGCTCTCAAGCGTGATTGCGCAATCCTCTTCGCAGGATACCCCCTCCGC
The DNA here is from genome assembly GCA_900546635.1 of uncultured Eubacteriales bacterium. Classification (GTDB taxonomy): domain Bacteria; phylum Bacillota; class Clostridia; order Oscillospirales; family CAG-272; genus UMGS902. The sequence goes on from URDS01000002.1 coordinate 46,651, forward strand.
CGTATCATACAAACCGGAAGAAGCAGGATTGGTTCGCGCAATATCGGCAAATACATTATGTCCGGCAAAAATATCCCAGGTGCCGACCGTTTTTACCGTATCGGTTATCTCAATATTATGGAAACATCCGTAAATCGAAGTAGAGGACGCGGTGGACGCAAGCGTAAGGTTATCGAACTTTACATCGCAGCCAAGTTTCAGGCTGTCGCCCGAAATGCTGAGTGTTGCGTTTTCCCCCTCGCCGACAAACGTAATTTTGTCCGCGCCGCAAGTCACATAGAAATTACCGGAATAGGTGACCTTGCCGACGATATGAATGACCGCTTCGGGCGCGGCCTTTGCCAGCGCGACCGTCAAACTGGACATCGGATTTTTCTCGGTTCCCGCGCCGTTCAGTTTGCCGCCGGACGAAACATAAATATCGGTCATTTCAAATTTTTCGTCTTCCGTTACGCCGTCAAACAGCGCGTCATACACAACCTGTCCCATATGCGCATACCCCGATACGCTCGGGTGCAGATATTCAGTCGAAAAAAGCGTACCGTCAAACAGATAGGGGAGCGTCAGCGCATAGAAATCCAAAAACGCATATTTACCGGGCTCCGCCGCGTTCAACGCATCCGCAATCCGCTCCTGCAGCGGTCGAATCACCGAAACGGCGCGTATATCCGCGGGCGCATTGCTGGTTTTACGGTACAGCGCGCTGGTCACATATACGCGCTTTGTATCGGGAAGCCCGCCCATTTCCTCGACAAACGATTTATAATCCGTATAGAATTTTTCAAGCGCTCCGGTCGTGCCGCCGGCAACAGCGGCATCATTGGTGCCCAGCGCAAACAGAACGATGTCCGCGTCCGTTTCATGCAGCGCCAGAGGATACGCGAGCATCTCAGGATAATACCGGGTAGTCGTCGGCAGAATGCCGGAGGCGGAAACGCCGTAATTGGCCACCAAAACCTCCTTGCCCGCCTTCTCACAAATCTGCAAAAACTGCGCGGGATAAGACTGCGTCAGGCGGTCGGACGGATACCCCTCTGTAATGCTGTCGCCGATAAACGCAACGCGCAGCGGTTCATCATAACTTTGGGCCGATCCGTTTACAAGATCAAAGCGTTTGATCGTGAGCTTTGACGACGCGGGATATGTAATCGCGGCGCGCGCGTCCGAACCCTCGCGGGCTTTTACCTGCGTTGCGTCCACTACGGTGCCCGCCGCAAAAGACGCGTCCGCCCCGATTGTAACGTCGAAATTTCCGCGCATGACCTGCGTATAAGCGGCGCAGGTATAATACGCGCTGATTTCTTTGCCGTTGAATTTTCCGCCTGTGATTTCAAGCGTAATATCTCCGTCCAACGCATAATATTTTTCGTCGGAGGCCGTGATGGAAGACGCCTGTGATCCGCCCGCCGGAATGATGCCCGTGCGCCCCTGGATATAGATCGGCGTATGGAACGTGCCGCCCGTGATCGTCAAATGCGCGTCCGAAGCGAGCAACGACATTCCCGACACGCTGAACGGATCAAAATTCTTATTGTTGGTTTCCGTATTATACGTGCCGATTTTTCCGAAAGTGCCGTCATGAATCGAAACAGAAACCGGCGCCGCAATAGAACCGATAGGCTGAGTGCCGCTTGAACGCAAACTGCCCGCGGTAAACCGATTGAATACGCCGTTGTATACCGTGACAGAATAAGGGAGTTCGGTTATGCAGTCCGCATTGCCCGAAATCTCTCCGCAATGCACCCCTCCGTAAAACGAAAACGCGCCGCCTTTAGAGGTTACCGTAAAATTTTTCCCGAACACAAGACTGTTAAAGCCCCCGAACATATAGCATTCATAGCTGGCTGTAACCTCAAGCGGCAAATCCAGCGTAATCACATTGTCGTTTTGGTTTTTCTCAAACTGCAGCCGGTTGGAAAGATTGAGCATACCGCCGTTTTCCGCGGTAATCGTCAGATCTCCGCTTTGTTCGGGGAGCGTCGTTTTCGTGCCGACGGATAACGGACCGCAAACCACGATATGGCCGCCCTTGCCGCCGAGCGCATTTACCGCAGCCGTCAGACTGCCAAGCGGCTGATCCGCCGTCGAACCGTTTCCGGTTCCGCCGTTTTTGACATATACGGTTTGCTCGGATTCCGCCGCAAAAGCAAAGCCGCACAGTGCACCCGTCAAAAGAGCAAGTGTAAAGACCGTTAAAAGCGCCGCAATTTTCTTGTTCATTTTGCACATTTCCTCTCATGAAATTTGTATTCATTATTATAAATCCGTCAATTCAGGAATGCAATACAAAAAACAGCGGGATTTTTTTATCCGTTTTTATGTTCATTTTCGGATTGCAAAAATTTAACGCCGTAAATTCTTGCAAAATTTACCGTATTCCTGTATAATAATAAAGTTAGGAAGAAATTCTTTTTAAAGGAGGCGGTGCGCTTGAAAATCATCGGCGTCACGGGGCCGAGCGGCAGCGGCAAAGGCACGCTTTGCAAAGCGCTGGAAAAACTCGGGTACCGTCACATTGACACCGACGCGCTCTATCACCGGTTGCTTGCGAATTGCAAGGAAATGCAAGAAGAGCTTATGCAAAATTTCGGAAGCGAGATTTTGCAGGACGGATGCGTCAGCCGCGATATATTGCGCCCGCTGGTACTCGGCCGGGGAAACGAAAAAAATCTTTCGCTTCTCAATAAAATCACCCACAAATATGTCTGCCGCGCCTGCATCGGTATCATAAACGAGGAAAAGGAGAAAGCTACAAAGGGTGTTGCAATCGACGCGCCGCTGCTCTTTGAAGCGCGCCTGGACAAAATCTGCGACGCGGTCGTCTGCGTTCTCTGCGACACCGAAAGCAGAGTCGCCCGGATCATGGCGCGTGACGGCATCAGCGAAACATCCGCACGCACGCGGATTGCCGCGCAAAAAAGCGCCGAGTTCTACTGCCGGCGCTGCGACGCCGTATTCTGGAACGACGGCGCGCCCGATGCAGCCGACGCATTCGCCAAAGACATTGACCGCGCACGCTTTACAGGAGGGACAACATGAACAAAGCGCTCAAATCCGCCCTGATTATCACAGTCATTGCAGTCTTGTCCCTGCTGATCGGCTTTGCCGTACAGCTTTTTTCCGACAAGCTCGACCGTGCCGGCCATCCGCTCAAATACACCGAGTATGTGGAACGTTACGCAGAGCAATACAAAGTGCCGCCGGTGATCTGCTACGCCGTCATCAAGACGGAGAGCGGATTCGACAGTTCTGCAAAATCCGCCGCCGGCGCCATCGGACTGATGCAGCTTATGCCCGAAACTTTCGAGTATCTTTGCAGCCTGTCCGGGGATGAATATGAAACCGGCATGCTCTATGATCCGGAAACCAATATCCGTTTCGGCATCTATTATCTTTCCCGTCTGTACGACCGATTCGGCGTATGGGACACCGTATTTGCCGCCTATAACTGCGGTCCGACGCGCGTCGATACCTGGATACGGGAGGGCAAAGTCGACGAGGGCGGCAGACTGACCGAAATTCCGATTGAAGAGACAAAAAATTATGTCCGGCGCGTCAACGCCGCCATAGAAAAATATAAAAATTTATATTTTAACGGAGATGTGAACGAATGAAAGAACTGCTCTATAAAAAGCAAACCGCTTATGACCGCGCCCCGAAAGCGACAGAGGCCGCTTTTGAATATGCAAAAAAATACATGCGCTTTCTTGACTGCGCAAAAACCGAACGCGAAGCAACCGCCGAAGCGATCCGCATGGCCGAGGCGAACGGCTTTCGCGCATGGCAGATCGGCGAGCCGCTCAAAGCAGGCGACAAGCTGTATCTGAACAACCGCGGCAGATCGCTGTATCTGATGCGAATCGGCAGCGAAAGTCCCGCGTGCGGCGTGCGCATTGTCGCGGCGCATATCGACTCCCCGCGAATCGACTTAAAGCAGCAGCCGCTCTATGAAGCGGACGGTATGGCGTTTTTCAAGACGCATTATTACGGCGGTCTGCGCAAATACCAATGGATGACGCTGCCGCTCGCGCTGCACGGCGTCATTGTCCGCGCGGACGGAAACGCCGTCAATGTCTGCATCGGTGAAGATGAAGACGATCCTGTTTTCTACATCAACGATCTGCTCCCTCACCTTGCGACCGCCCAGGCCAAGGAACCGCTGAATACCGCGTTCAAGGGCGAAAACTTAAATATTCTCTGCGGCGCGCTGCCCGCTGGCGACGAGGAGGACAACGCCATTAAGAAAAACGTGCTGCGACTTTTGAATGAAAAATACGGCGTCACCGAATCAGATTTCGTCAGCGCTGAGCTTTCTCTTGTCCCCGCCGCCAAAGCGCGCGACATCGGCTTTGACCGCGCGCTGATCGGCGCATACGGCCACGACGACCGCGTCTGCGCTTTCCCCGCTCTGACCGCGATTTTGGAAAGTCAGGACACCGTACACACGCAGCTGTGCGTACTGGCAGATAAAGAGGAGATCGGCAGCATCGGCGTCAGCGGCATGCAGAGCGCGATCTTTACCGATATTCTGACCGAAATTGCCGAAAATCTCGGCGCCAATCCGCGCGTGGTTCGCGGCGCTTCCAAATGCCTGTCCGCCGACGTGACCGCCGCATTTGACCCAAACTTCGCGGAAGTTTACGAAAAGCGCAACAGCGCGATCCTCTGCTGCGGCGTGGCCATGTCCAAATACACCGGTTCCCGCGGCAAAAGCGGCACGTCCGACGCCTCCGCCGAATTTGTCGGCGAAATCCGCCGTCTGTTTGATCGTGCGGGCGTCGTCTGGCAGACGGCCGAACTCGGCAAAGTGGACGAGGGCGGCGGCGGAACGGTCGCCATGTTCATTGCCAACCGCAACATCGACACGCTGGACGTGGGCGTACCGGTAATTTCCATGCATGCCCCATGCGAAGTCGTTTCCAAGGTCGATGTTTACAACGCCTACCTTGCGTTCTCCGCATTCCTGAACTGATACCGGGGAACTTTATATGCGCGATTTAATTGAAAAACTGAAGGAAGCGGAAGCGCGTTTTGAATCTGTCGAAACAGCGCTTTCCGCGCCGGACATATTTGCGCGGCAGGCGGAATGCACCGCGCTGATGAAAGAACGGAAAAATCTCCTGCCCGTAATTGAAAAATACCGCGCCTACAAGGACGCGGAACAGGCGCTGTCCGAAGCGCAGGCGCTGCGCGAGGATCCCGCGGCCGACAGCGAACTGCGCGCGCTTGCCGCCGAAGAATACGAAAAAGAAAGTCAACGATGCGAAAGTCTGCTCGACGAAGTCAAGCTTTTGCTCCTGCCCCGCGACCCGAACGACGACAAAAACGTGATTGTGGAGATCCGGCAGGGCGCGGGCGGCGAGGAAGCCGCTCTGTTTGCCGCCGTGCTCTACCGCATGTACACCATGTATGCGGCGGCCGCCGGATTCCGCACCGAACGTCTCGGCGCAAACGAGACCGAGCTTGGCGGATTCAAGGAAATCAGCTTTATAGTCGAGGGCGAGGGCGCTTATTCCCGCCTGAAATACGAAAGCGGCGTCCATCGCGTGCAGCGCGTTCCCGAAACCGAGGCGCAGGGGCGCATTCAAACCTCCACCGCAACCGTCGCGGTGCTGCCCGAAGTCGAGGATGTGGAAATCGAGATCAATCCCGCCGATCTCAAGATCGAAACCTGCAAATCAAGCGGAGCGGGCGGCCAGCACGTCAATAAAACCGAATCGGCCATCCGCATTCTTCACGTTCCCACCGGCATCGTCGTGGAATGTCAGGAGGAGCGCAGCCAGTTCAAAAACCGAGACAAGGCCATGAAAATGCTGCGTACAAAACTCTACGACATAGAACAGAAAAAGCAAAGCGAAGCCATTGCTTCCGCACGCAAAAGTCAGGTCGGTACCGGCGACCGCAGCGAACGCATCCGCACCTACAATTATCCGCAGGGACGCGTCACCGATCACCGCATCGGCCTCACGCTCTACGCGCTTGAAAACTTTCTCAACGGCAACCTTGACGAAATGATCGACGCGCTCACCATGGCCGAAACCGCCGAAAAGCTCAAGGGGGCGGACGCATGAAAACCGAATTTGTCCCGCAGGCCGAACTGACGGACGAGGCGATCGAGCGCGCCGGCGCCGTGCTGCGGGGCGGCGGACTTGTCGTTTTTCCGACCGAGACGGTCTACGGACTCGGCGCGAACGCACTGGATGCAAACGCCGCGGGGAAAATATACGCCGCCAAAGGGCGTCCCTCGGACAATCCGCTGATCGTACATATTGCAGAGCCGTGCGAAGCGGAAAAATACGCGGTTGTCTGCGAGGACTATGATAAGCTCGCAGACGCATTTATGCCCGGTCCGCTGACTGTGATTCTGCCGAAAAAAAGCTGCATACCGGATACCGTGTCCGGCGGGCTTGACAGCGTCGGCATTCGCTGCCCGGCATGCGGCATCGCACGGCGGCTGATCCGCGCCGCGGGCGTACCGGTTGCGGCGCCGTCCGCCAATCTCTCCGGCAAGCCCTCCCCAACCACGGCGGCGCATACGCTTGCGGACCTTGACGGAAAGGTCGATATGATTCTGGACGGCGGCGCATGCCGCGTGGGGCTGGAATCCACCATTATAAAACTGGAGAACGGGAAAGCCACGCTGCTCCGCCCCGGCGGAATCACGCCGGACATGCTCCGCGCCCTGATCCCCTCGCTGACCCTGGCGGACGCCGTGACCAATCAGCTTTCACCGGATGCGCGGCCGCTCTCTCCCGGCATGAAATACAAGCATTACGCCCCCGCGGCGCCCCTGACGCTCGTCGGCGGTTCCGACACGCGCCGCCGCGCTTATTTTGCAGCGTCGGCCCCGGATACGCTTTTGCTCGTCTTTGACGAAGAAGCCGATCTGTTCCCGGATCGAAACCGCATTGCGATCGGCGGACAAAAGGATGTCAAAGCGCAGGCGTCCCGCCTGTTTGCTGCGCTCCGCGAGGCGGACAAACGCGGCTGCGCGGCGATTCTCGCCCCCCTGCCCGAAAAAGAGGGGCTTTCTCTGGCACTTTATAACCGAATGATCCGCGCGGCGGCTCACCGTATCGTCATGCTGTAATACGGCGGTGCCGCACAGCGCGCAGCGCATTACGATTTAGGAGAAAAGATCAATGGCAAAATCCAAAAAGCAACTCTCGCCGCGGCGAACCTCCGAACCCGCCGCGGCGCCGGTTCCGCAGTTGATTACCGACGTCATCGAAACCAACTACATGCCCTATACCATGAGCGTAATCATCTCCCGCGCCATCCCGGAAATCGACGGCTTTAAGCCCTCGCACCGCAAACTGCTGTATACCATGTACAAAATGGGGCTTTTGACCGGGCCGCGCACCAAAAGCGCCAACATCGTCGGTCAGACCATGCGGCTCAACCCGCACGGCGACGCGGCCATCTATGAAACGATGGTGCGTCTGACCCGCGGGAACGAGGCACTGCTGCACCCGTTTGTGGATTCCAAGGGAAGCTTCGGCAAGCAGTACAGCCGGGACATGGCTTACGCCGCCTCGCGCTATACCGAAGCCAAGCTCGATTCGTTCTGCGCCGAAATTTTCCGCGGTATCGACAAAAACGCAGTGGACCTGATCCCGAACTACGACAATACAACGACCGAGCCGGTGCTGCTGCCGACCTCGTTTCCCAACATCCTGGTCTCGCCGAACATGGGCATTGCCGTCGGTATGGCTTCCTCAATTTGTTCTTTCAATCTCGGCGAAGTGTGCGATGCGACCGTCGCGCTGCTCCGCCACCCCGGCACAACCACCGACACGCTGCTCGATATTCTCAAAGCGCCCGACTTCCCCGGCGGCGCTTACGTCATTTACAATCGGGAAAACATGCGTAAAATTTACGAAACCGGACGGGGATCCATTCGTATGCGCGCGCGTTATTCGTATGATAAAGCGGCAAACTGCATCGACATCACGCAAATCCCCTATTCCACCTCGATTGAGGCGATCATGGGCAAGATCAGCGACGCGGTCAAAGCCGGAAAAATCAAAGAGATTACCGACATTCGGGACGAAATCGACCTATCCGGCTTCAAGCTGACCATAGATTTGCGGCGCGGAACCGACCCGGACAAGCTGATGACCAAGCTCTACAAGCTCACGCCGCTTGAGGATGCTTTCGACTGCAATTTCAACGTACTGATAAACGGCGCGCCCCGCACGCTCGGTATTGCCGATATTCTGCGGGAATGGATACACTTCCGCACCGGCTGTGTGCGGCGCGAATTCACGTTCGACCTTGAAAAGAAGCGGGAAAAGCTGCACCTTTTGCTGGCGCTGGGCAAAATCCTGCTCGATATCGACAAGGCCATCGCGATTGTGCGCGGAACCGAAAAGGAAACCGACGTTGTGCCGAATCTGATGGAAGCCTTTCAAATCGACCAAATCCAGGCGGAATACATTGCGGAAATCAAGCTCCGCCACCTCAACCGCGAATATATCCTGAACCGCATTCAGGAAATCGAGTCGCTCCGTGGGGAAATCGCGCAGCTTGAAGACCTGATAGGAGACGAACTGAAGCTGAAAGCCGAAATCGCGCGTCAGCTTTCGGAGATCAAAAAGAAATATGCGAAGCCACGCAAAACGCAGCTCATCAGCGACGAAGACATCGAAGTGGCGACCGCGGACGACTTTGTGGAAAACTACAATGCACAGGTACTGCTCACCAAAGAGGGCTACTTCAAGAAAATTACGCTGGTCTCTCTGCGCGGCAGCGACGAGCAAAAACTGAAAGAGGGCGACCGCATCGCCTTTACCGAGGACTGCGAAAATACCTCAGAGGTGCTGTTCATCACCGACCAGCGCCAGATGTACAAGGCGCGAGTACGGGATTTTGACCCCGTCAAGGCATCGGCGCTGGGGGATTTCCTGCCCGCCAAGCTGAACATGGCCGAGGGCGAACGGCCGATTTTCATGAAAATCATCACGCCCGATCTTGAAAAATACAACCTGATTTATATTTTCGAAAACGGAAAGGGCGTTCGCGTCCCGCTCTCCGCTTATCAATTCCGCTCCGCGCGCAAAAAATTCTCGGGCGCATTTTCGGGCGCGTCGCCGGTTGCAGCCGTCATTTTGGAAGATCAGCCGAAAGATATTCTGCTGGTCAACAGCCAGAATAAGGCGATCACGATCAAAAGCGCGCTGATCCCGGAAAAAGCCACGCGCACGGCGAACGGCGTCACGCTCTTCTCCATGAAAGGCGGCAATACGGTCGTTTATGCCGACGAAGCCGAAAAATCTGTCTACCCCGACCCGATGAAATACCGCAAGATCAAAATTCCCGCAACCGGCTCGCCCCTGTAAATTCGGATTTTCCGATACGCGCTCCAAACGGAAAAGACCGAAAATATCCGTATACAGAAAGAGGTTCTTATGAAAATCGCAGTTGTAACCGGTGCTTCCTCCGGCATGGGCAGAGAATTTGTTTATGCCCTTGACAAAGAAAAAAAATACGAAGCAATCTGGGTAATTGCCCGCCGCGCCGAGCGCCTGGAGGCGCTGAAAAGCGAAACGGAAACCCCAATCGTCCCGATTGCGCTTGATCTGACAAACGCCGAAAGTATCGCAAAATACCGCGCGCTGCTTGAGGAAAAGAAGCCCGACGTGCGCGTACTCGTCAACTGCTCCGGCTTCGGGAAATTCGGCACATATCAGGAAGTCGATCCCGACACCGCCGCGAATATGATCGACCTCAACTGCAAAGCGCTGGTCAGCATGACGCAGTACACGCTGCCCTATATGAGCGAGGGCGCGCATATCCTGCAACTGGACTCGCTCTCCTCTTTTCAGCCGGTTCCCTACATCGGCGTATACGGCGCTACCAAAGCGTTTGTGCTCAGTTATTCGCGCGCGCTGAACGTGGAACTGCGTCCCCGCAAAATCAAAGTTATGGCCATTTGTCCGGGGTGGGTCAAAACCGAATTTTTCGACCGGGCAAAAACCGACTGCACGGACGCTGTGACCTACTTCAACATCCTCTATGAAGCGCGGGATGTGGTCGCGACCGCAATGCGCGATATGTACAAACCGAAAAAAGACGTGTCGATCCACGGGTTCCCGGTCAAAGCACAGGTGCTGATGGTCAAACTTCTGCCGCACAAGCTGGTCATGCGAATCTGGATGAAGCAGCAAAAGCATCAGTAAACAAAGAACTGCCAAAGCACAAATCAAAATCAGACAGTCAATAAAGTGTAAACCGCAAAGAAGAAAACGAGCCATGATGCACAACAGTTCCATTTTAAGTTTATGAAGGTTGCTTAGTCCGATTCGTCATGATTGAATAGGCAAAAATCAGCATTTAGAGGGATAAAAATGGCATTTGATTTCAAAAAAGAATATAAAGAGTTTTATATGCCCAAGGCACAGCCCAAAATCGTAATGGTTCCAAAGGCAAATTATATAGCCGCCAGAGGAAAAGGAAATCCGAATGAAGAAAACGGCGCTTATCAACAAGCAATAGGCATTTTATATGCGATTGCTTACACTTTAAAAATGAGTTATAAGACAGACCGCAAAATCGAAGGTTTTTTTGAATATGTGGTTCCCCCTCTTGAAGGATTTTGGCGGCAGGATCATGTTGATGGCGTGGATTATAGCAAAAAGTCAGCATTCAATTGGATTTCTGTAATAAGATTGCCGGATTTTATATCGCAAAAAGATTTTGAATGGGCAGTAGAAACTGCAGGCAAAAAGAAACATATTGACTGTTCTTCTGCTGAATTTTTGACTGTTGACGAGGGATTATGCGTTCAGATCATGCACTTGGGAGCATTTGATGACGAACCGAGAAGTGTTGCGATCATGGATAAATTTCTTGAGGATAACGGATATATAAATGACATAAACGATCAGCGACTGCACCATGAAATCTACATGTCTGACGCAAGAAAGGTTCCCGTTGAAAAATGGAAGACCGTAATTCGTCATCCTATCAAAAAGAAGTAATCTATTTGATTTTTTGCATATTTTATTTGAGTCCTTGGCGAATTTCCGCCAAGGGCTTTTTGTATACCGGAAACCTACGCGACGATTGCGTGGGGTTCCGGTATACAAAAACGAAAATACAGCCCAAGCCGGAATTTCCGGCTTGGGCTGTATGCTTTTGCGTATTATTTGGCAGCAAGCGCCACGCTGCCCGCAAACACTCGTTCGCATTTCGCGCAAATCGCCGTTTGCCGCGCACAGCGATCCACGCAAAAACTGCCGCCGGGACAACGCACCATGATACGCACACCGTCGGTCAGCGCCGCTTCCCCGGCTGCGGCAGACACAAGCGCCGCGCCCTCGCCCGATGCAAAAGATTCTCCCACACCCGGCGCCCAGCTGCGAAGCGCCAGCGCATTATCCCCCGCCACTGCGGCAAAATGCAGATTGACGCGCTCTCCGAAAAACAAAACTTCGTTGAAACGCCGGCAAACGCGCTCCAAATCGAGCGCGCGCAGCGCGGCGCAGCTTTCCAGCAGAAATACCGCGTGCGTGCCGGCCAGATCATATATGCCGATTCTGGGATGCCCGAGGCAATCCCGAACGGTTTCCCCGCGCGTACCGTAGCAATATTTTTGCTCCTCCATCTCACGTTTTTCAAAAGTCGGCATCGTCGCCCAGGCGCAGAGTACCCGATTGCCCATTACAGTCAGACTGACCGGATACACGCACGTCTCAAGCGAAATCCGCATACGGCTTCCCATCCCCCGATCAAACAAAAATTTTGCAGCCGCAACCGCGGCGCATACGGAAGAAGCGCCGCCTCCGCCGTCCGGCAGATAAAGCCGCAGCGCAGCCGCGTCCGCCCCATTCGGACAAACGACGCAAAATCCCTCTCCCCCAACGCCGGCACGGCGGTCGAGCAACTTTTGAATAAAAGCCTTTTCCGGCGTGACATCCTCGGAGGTCATCAGATAGTCGCTGCCGGCCACATGTATTTTTGTAAACTGCATTTCCTCACCCTGTACAATATATGTACGGGACAGGAATCAAAATGCGCCGACGCCGCAAAAAGCAAAATGATTCGTCGAAGCGCGCGTATACGCCCGAAACAATCCGATGAAACCATACCGCCGTCCGCCGCTCGTTAAAGCGCCGTACCTTTTTTCGGAACAAATAAACGTTTCATATCAGCGCCCTCAAGCTTCAGCAAAGCAATTTTTTTGTCCACGCCGCCCGCATAACCGGTCAGACTTCCGTTTGTGCCGACAACTCTGTGACAAGGAACCAAAATCGATATTTCATTATGGCCGACCGCGCCGCCGACCGCCTGCGCCGACATGCGAGACAAGCCTTTGTCCTTCGCGATTTGTTTTGCAATCTCACCGTAAGTGGTTGTCTTGCCATAGGGGATTCTTTGCAGGATTTTCCAAACGGAAAGCTGAAAAGGCGAGCCGATCATATGAATCGGCGGTAAAAAATCAGGTTCGATACCGGAAAAATAGAGGTCGAGCCAACGTTTCGCCTCTTCCAAAATCGGCGTTGCTCGCGCTTCATGCACGAGGTCAAGCCCCAGGGCATAGTATTTTTCTCCCTCAAACCAAAGTCCGGTCAAACCGATTTCGTCACAGGCAAGCAGAATTTCGCCTACCGGCGATCGATATATCGCGGTATACTGCATCATGATCCCTCCTCACATAAATCTTATCTTCGCACGCCGCTGCTTTGCCGTCGGCTGTCTGCAAAACGGCGAAACAACCGCACTTTTACTTTTGCAATCCGCAAAATCATGTATGCGGCTATACGGCGTAAACTTATCCCTCGATCACACGTTTTCCGGTCATGTGCTCAACAACCAGCTCCAAAGCCTGCACAATATTCGCCTCTTTTTGAATATGGGCTTCAACCGCCTCGTCCGATTCAAATTTTCTGTCAAATTTCCGCATACACCGCAGACTGTCTTCGGGATGCTCAATCAATTTGATTCTTCCGAAAATGACGATGCTTTTGAAATTGCGCGGCAGATTTCCGTCTTCGCTGTATCCTTTGTCATGCAAACAGAAACAAACCTTGTCGTTTCGTCTCATTGCATCTATTTTATAGCCCTGCTTTGCGCAATGCAGATATAAATTCCCGCTTTCTTCATCAAAAGCATAATTCATCGGAAAGGCGTAGGGATAGCCGTCGTCGCCGTTTACCGCAAGCGTTCCCCGAATTTCCTGTTTCAGAAGCGCAAGACATTCCGCATGCGTAAGCTGCTGCTTGCATCTTCTCATTTTTCTAAACTGTCCTTCCATGGTCATCCTCCGCTTTCTGCCTATTTTTTATTATGAAAATCAGATCGCCGCCGCTCAAAATAAAGGCTTGTCACACGGCAATCGGGATTTTGTCTGCGGTATCCGCTCTCCGCTTTACGAAAAGGATAAAAAGCAAATCGCTTTCATAGAAAAACGAGCGAAGCCATACAGATGGCTCCGCCCGTTTTTCCGCATCCAAATCACAATCGCCGAGACGCGCCGTTACCTCATGCTTATTTTTTCTTTTTACCGAGATATGCCTCTTTGACTTCCTCATTTTCCAAAAGTTCGGCGCCTGTCCCGCTTAGGATAATCTCGCCGGTCTGCATGACAAACGCACGGTCTGCCGCCTGCAGCGCCATATTCGCGTTTTGTTCAATCAAAAGCACGGTAATGCCGTGGCTGTTGATCGTATGAATAATATCGAATATCCCCTGCACCACCAGCGGCGCAAGGCCGAGCGACGGCTCATCCATCATGATGAGCTTCGGTTTGGCCATCAGCGCGCGGCCGACAGCCAGCATCTGCTGCTCGCCGCCCGAAAGCGTTCCCGCATGCTGCCAGGAGCGCTCTTTCAGTCGGGGGAACAAATTGTAAATATATTCAAGATCCGCGCTGAGATCATCGCGGCGCAGATACGCGCCGATGCGCAGATTCTCCGCCACAGTCAGGTTCGGAAACACGCGGCGTCCCTCAGGCACAAGCGTGATCCCGCGTTTGACGATCTGGTCAGGCGAAAGGCCGAGAATATTTTCGCCCTCAAAAAGCACCTCTCCGCTCTTGGCGCGGACAATGCCCGCAATCGAACGAAGCGTCGAGCTTTTTCCGGCGCCGTTTGAACCGATCAGCGTGACGATTTTGCCCTCTTCCACATCAAAAGAGATGTTTTTGATGGCCTCAATACCCCCGTAAGACACACTGAGGTTACGGACCTCCAAAATATTATGCATCTTCACTTACCCCCAGATAGGCCTTGATGACCAGATCATTGTTCTGAATTTCCTCGGGCGTACCGTGCGCAATCAGTTTGCCGAAATCAATGACATAAACCCGGTCGGAAATATCCATAACCAGATTCATATGATGTTCGATCATGAAAACGGTCAAACCGAAGCCGTCGCGAATATGCCGGATAAAAGCGGTCAATTCGTCGGTTTCCTGCGGATTCATGCCCGCGGCCGGCTCATCCAGCAAAAGCAGCGTGGGCTTGGTTGCAAGCGCACGCGCGATTTCCAACCGCCGCTGCTTGCCGTACGGCAGCGAAGTCGCCAGTTCATCTTTGACATCCAAAAGTTCGACCGCCTCCAAAAGGCGTTCCGCCTCGCGGCGCATCTCGCGCTCCTCGCGGAAATTCAGCATAAAGGTCGCGGAGAAAAGATTGCTGCGGCGGCGCATATGCATGGCCACAAGCACATTCTCAAAAACAGTCATGGACTTGAAAAGCCGGATGTTCTGGAACGTGCGCGCGATCCCAAGCTTTGTAATGCGGTCGGGCGTCTTGACAATCTTGCTGCGGAAATCGCCCTGATGCGTACCTGCATACAGTCTTTTCATCTTTCCGTGCGGATAGTTCTCCACAATCACGCGGTCATCAAAGCTGACGCGGCCGTTGGTCGGTTCATATACCCCGGTCACCACGTTGAAAGCCGTCGTTTTTCCTGCGCCGTTCGGTCCTATAAGGGAAACGATTTCGCCCTCGTTTACCTCAAGGGACAAATCATTCACCGCGACAACGCCGCCGAACTGCATCGTGATGTTTTCCAATTTCAACAGATTCTTCACTTGCCGGCAGCCTCCCTTTTCTTTTTTCCGAACCCTTTCATGCGGTTATACAGATATTCGGAAGACAATTCCTTATCTCCCATGATACCGCGGCGGAAAAACAGCACAATAATCATAATGACAGCGGAAAATACCACCAGACGGAACCCGTTTCGCGTCACGCCCGGAATCACGCCCTCCGTATCCAAGAAACGCAGCCACCACTCAGAGCAGGCGATATAAAGGAAGCTGGCGATCACAGATCCGCTGATGCTGCCGATACCGCCGATTACAACGATCAAAAGAATCTCATAGGTCAGGGTTGTGGTAAACGGTTTTGCCTGAATCGTATTCTGATACATGGCGAACAGCGCACCGCCGACGCCCGCGAAAAAGGAACTGACCACAAAGGAAATGGTCTTATGCCGCGTCAGGTTGATGCCCATCGCCTCCGCGGCCACTTCATCGTCCCGAATTGCCTTAAACGCGCGGCCGTACGTCGAGCGAATTAGGAGCGCGATGATCGCAATACACACGCCGGCAATCAGAAAATACGGGAAAACGCTTTTAAAATACGGATACATCCGAAGCTGGTTTGAACCGTTGGTGATAACGCCAAGCCCTTTCCACTGACAGAGCGCGCGCAGGATCTCGGCAAAACCGAGTGTGGCAATGGCCAGATAGTCGCTCTTCAGCCGCAGCACGGGCAGTCCGATGAGGAAAGCGAAGGCGGCGGCCAGCAAACCGGCCAGCACCAGGGCCACCGGCACGGGCAGGCTGAAGCCCACGGCGCAGTCGTAGTACTGGTAGACCTTCTCCTTGGCCTCCAGCGGAATGGTAAAGATAGCGTAAGTATAGGCTCCGATGAGCATGAAGCCCGCCTGTCCCAGGGAGAACAGGCCGGTAAAGCCGTTGAGCAGGTTCATGGAGACGGCCACCAGGGCATAGATGGCGCTTTTCCGCAGCACGGTGAAGAGCATGTGCCCGCTGGGCAGGGTACAATCCAGGACATAGAGGGCGGCGATGCAGACCACGGCGGCGGCAACGGGGACCCAAATCTGTTTCTGTTTTTTCATGGCGTTCACCTCAAACCTTATCGGTGGCCTTCTCACCGAACAGCCCGGTGGGCTTGGCGATGAGAATGACGATGAGCAGGGCGAAGGTGAAGGCGTCCGAGAAGGTGGTCAGCCCCAGTCCCGTCTGAAGGACACCCAATTGGACCAGCATGTCGTCCAGGCCCTTGATGATATTTTCGCAGATGCCGATGAGGAAGGCGCCCACCACCGCTCCGGGAATGGAGCCGATGCCGCCGAATACGGCGGCCACGAAGGCCTTCAGGCCGGGCATGGCGCCCGAGGCGGGCACCACGCCGGGGTAATTGGTGAAGTAGAGCAGCGACCCCACCGCAGCCAGGAAGGAGCCAATGATAAAGGTGACGCTGATGACCGAGTTGATCTTGATGCCCATAAGCTGACTGGTCTCGAAGTCCTTGGCCACGGCCCGCATGGCCATGCCGATCTTCGTGTGGTTGATGAGCAGCACCAGCAGCACGACCAGCACCAGCGTCAGCACCGGCGTGACCAGCGTGACCATCTTTGTGGTGGTGCCGAACACGCTGACGGTGTCGGAGATCCAGGGGATGGTCGGGTAGTTCTTGTTCAGGCCGCCGGTGACGTAGAGCGCGAGGTTCTGCAGCAGGTAGCTGACGCCTATGGCGCTTATCATGACCGACATCCTCGGCGCGGAGCGCAGCGGCTTATACGCCACGCGCTCGATGACGAAGCCGAGCACAACGGTCATCACTATCACAAAGGGTACCGCCAGCCAGAGCGGCATCCATGTCACGGCGTAGACCATCATGAGGCCCGCGACCATGAACACGTCGCCGTGGGCGAAGTTTATGAGCCGGAGTATGCCGTAGACCATCGTATAGCCGACGGCTATGAGCGCGTACTGGCCGCCGACGGAGATGCCGGAGAGCAGATACGGCAATAGTTTGTCGAAGAAATCCATTGAGCTTCCTCCCAATGCTCGCGCCGCCTCGAAAGCGCGGTCGCCGCGATTGCCGCGTTTTCGACGCAGCGCATGCAAAATAGTGGGGCTAAGGCGGAGGCTTTCGCCCCCGCCCTTGCCCTTAAACGGTTATCGCTTGGAAATTACTCGATGCCCTGCTCGCCGATGAGGTCCCACGCGCCGGTCTCGGTGTTGCAGTACTTGATGAAGGCGACGTCGCGGGTGGCGTCCTTGGCGCCGTCGGCGAAGGAGATGTTGCCGGTGATGCCGTTGTAGTTGACGGTCGGCAGAGCCTCAAGGACGGCGGCGGGATCCGCGCTGCCGGCAGCCTTGATGGCCTCGAGGGCGACGTAGTAGGCGTCGTAGCCCATGACGGAGACAGCCGCGATCATGTCGTTGCCGCCGTTGTTCTCGAGGTTGACGCTGTCGGAGTTGATCCACTCCTTGAAAGCGGCGTCGAACTCAGCGTTGCCGCCCTCCTGATAGAAGGTGGTGACGTAGACATGGACGTTGTCCTTGCCCTGGGCGGCGGCGACGATGACGTTGGAGTCCCAGGTGTCGCCGGCGAGGATGGGCATGCCGAGGTCCTGAGTGGCGGCCTGGTCAATGATCAGCGCGGCGGCCTCGGTGGAGACAGGGGCGAAGAAGATGTCGCAGCCGTTGGACTTGGCGTTGGTGACGTAGCTGCCCTCCTGGAAGACCTCCTGGACGCAGTTCTCAGCGCCGAAGGCTTCGACGAAGTAGTTCACCAGGCCGACGGAGTAGTCGTCGCCCTGCTTGGCAAGGCAGTAGGCCTTGGTGGCGCCGAGGCTCTTGGCGTAGTTGGCGAGAACGGTGCCCTGGAAGGGGTCGATGAAGCAGATGCGGTAATATGTATCACTGACCTGAGTGACCTGGGGGTTAGTGCAGGTGACGCCGATGGCCGGGATGCCCGCATCGCCGAAGGCGGTGGCAGCGGCTATGGACACGCCGGAGCCGTAGGAGCCGAGAACGACGGAGGCGCCGTTGGTGATGAGCTCCTGAGCCGCGGAGACGGCCTTGTCGTTGCTGGACTGGTTGTCGGCGTAGATGAGCTCGACGGTGTAGGTCTCGCCGCCGACCTCAACGGTCGGGGTCAG
>URDS01000003.1 GCA_900546635.1 uncultured Eubacteriales bacterium
CTTACAGGCGCGCGAGTGCCGCTGAGGGCGGCGCGACGGCGCGAGCGAACGCGCCCCATCGTCGAAAAACCTTGGTTTTTCGACGGTCTAAACGGACGGAGATATAAAGAAATATCTCCGTCCGTTTTCTTTTCAAAATCAAGTAACTTTTTGTTCACTGCTTTCCAGCGCGGTTATGAATGGTATTCATCAGACGCGCCGGTATAGGCTGTCAGCTTTGCGCTGCATGGTCGCATATAAAGGGATTCGGCGAACGCATGGCGATACCCTCTTTGTTTTCAGAGCTTTCGGAGGATTTTTTTCAAGCTTTGAGCGCTTCAACGACCGCTTATCAAATCGCGGTTATCCGCCGACTGTGTTGCTGCCCGCCGTGCTGCTGATAATGACGCCGTTTTCAAATATGCCGGTGATCGTCCGCCCGCTCGGCCAGGTATAGGTTCCCTCGCCGGTCAGCTGGTTGTCCTTAAAGCTGCCGGTATACGTTTCGCCGTTGGCAAAGGTGTAGGTTCCCTGTCCGTTGCGCATGTCGTTTTTGTAGTTGCCCTCGTACACGTCGCCGTTGGCAAAAACCTGCTTGCCGTATCCCTCTTTAACGTCGTTTACATAGGTGCCTTCAAAGGACGCCGCGCCGCTTGTGTATACGCCGCTTCCGTTCTTGCGTCCGGCGGCGAACTGCCCCTCATAGACGCTGCCGTCCGCGTAGGTCAGCTTTCCGGCGCCTGCGGGATAATCGTTTTCAAAATTGCCCTCGTACACGTCGCCGCCGGCGTAGGTCAGCGTGCCGTAGCCGTTTTTGCGGTCGTCGGCGAACAGGCCGGTATATACATCGCCGTTTGCATAGGTCAGCGTGCCCTGTCCCTCTTTTTTGTAATCCTCAAATCCGCCGACATACACGCTGCCGTCCGAATAGGTGATTGTATTTCCCTCCGTCAGCCGGCCGCGGGTGCGCTGTCCGCCCGGATCCGAGGCGGAAATCCAGCCGCTTTCCGGCGCGCCGGAGCGAACAATGCCGAAAAATTTGATCGTGCGGCCGTCGGCGCAGGCGCTGCCCGTGTAGCGGACGCCGCAGAAGAACAAAACAAGAAAGATCAGCAGCAGCGCGCTGAGCGCAAGAAGCGCCGCGCGGAAGCGCGGATCCAGCTTTTTGCGCCGGTAGGGCGCTACGCGGCGTTTTTTCGGTTTCGGGGGTTTGTAACCGCCCTTTTTTCCGGCGTGCACATAGGTCGGAAATTCGTTTGTGTCCGCGCGCTCGTCCGCGTCGGCGCCGTAGCTGTAGCTTGTCCGCGCGGGAATATGGGCGGCGCTCTGCGTGCGCGGCGTTTTGGGCGCCGGGCGCACGGGAATTTGATTTTGTGTTCGCCCGCTTTCGGCTGTGCGCGCGCCGCCGGTGGTTTGGCGTGCGCCGCTGACCGTTTGGCGCGTGTCTTTGGCGGTTTGGCGTGCTTCGCCGGCGGGTTGGTACATACCGCCGGTCCGGCGCGCGCCGTTTGCAGTCGGATGCGCGTTGTCGGCTGTTCGCGTCCGCGCTTTGCGGGGCGCACCGCCGTAGGCGGGCGAAGCCGAAGCCGATTCATTTTTCGCGGTCTGTGAAACCGCGGCAGGGCGTTTGGTTTGGATCGCTGTACCGGCCGCCGCGTAATTTTTCGTCGCGGCAAACGCCTTTTGGCGTCTTGCGTCCCGCTCGCGCGCTTCGGCGAGCGCGGCCCGCTCGGCGGGCGTGGTCGGCGTATATTCGTTTTTCTCCATTGGTCGTTCGCTCCGTCAATTTTTGATCATCGTGATGGCGTTGTCCGCCAGCACCAGCAGTTCCGGGACAAAATACAGCAGGACAAAGCACAAAACCGTGCAAAGTACAAATGTGACCACCAGCGTCGCAAAACCGCCTTTTACCGGCTTGAACCGCTTGTCTGCGATGTATTTGTCCTCCTCGCGAAGATAGAAGCGCGCGCGCTGCGTCTCCCCGTCGTTTGCGTTCGGATCCTCGGTGCGCACGTATTTGGAAAGGACGCTCGGACGCCGGAGGCTGCGTCGGATCAGGCGTTTGTCGCAGCCGATCTCCGCCAGCGTTTTGGCGTGTTCGGGCGTGAATGCGTCCGTTTTATACAGGCGGCGAATCGGCCGGCCTAAAAAATCGCTCGAATAATAAACGCCGACCGAAGCCAAAAAGACGCCGGCGCAGATACCGATGATTAAAAAAATCAAAAATCGTTCTATTTCCGTCCCGTCAAAGTTTTGCAGAACCGCAAGGTCGGGTGAAAAGTATTTATAATAGAAGTATTCGCGAATTTCTTCCAGCATGGCTGAAAAATCCGACATGGCTTTCCTCCTTGTCTTGTCAGTCCGCCGCGGCGGACAAAAAGTTATCGATGCGTTTCGGGTCAAAAGCCGCGCTTGTACCCGCTTGCATGGTATTTTGCATAAGACGGTTTTCCGCATGGGGCAGTTTCCGCGCAGATGTGATTTTTTTGCGTATGACGGCTTTTCGCGCGTGGATGATTTTTTTGCGTATGACGGTTTTCCGTGTGTGGATGATTTTCTGTGTATCGTGTTTTTTGGCGCGTGGGTTTTTGTTTTTGCATAGGACGGTTCTTTCCGTATGCGGCTATACGGCTATACGGCTATACGGCTATACGGCTATACGGCTATACGGCTATGCGGCTATGCGGCTATACGGCTATACGGCTATGCGGCTATGCGGCTATGCGGCTATAACGGCTATGCGGCTATGCGGCTATATGGGCAATACGACTATGCGGTTATACGGCTATACGGCGGCGTTTTGCAAGGGTGCGGACGTTCAAAAATAGGCTGTTTTTCGTAAAATAGGGAAGCGTAGTTCTTATATTCCGCAAAAATGGCCGCGATTTTCGGCTTTACTGCTCAATAATTTCCTCGCCGCAGAGTTTACGGAGCAGGATTTCCAGATCCTCGTCGTCCTCAAACGACACCTGCACGGATTTCGCATGCCCCCGGCGGTTGATGCGTACCCGGCGGCCGAGCAAATCCATCGCTTTGTGTTCGAGTTCGGCGTAATAGTCGATTTTGAGCCCCAGTTCGGGCACCGGTTCTTCGTCCCCCTGATGCGTCAGCTGATTTTCTTTTTTGACCAGTTCCTCGGCCGCGCGGACAGACAGGCCGCCGGCAACGATCTTGGCCGCGATGGCCGGTTCTTTTTCGCGGTCTTTCAGCGCGAGCAGGGCGCGCGCGTGTCCCGCGGAGAGTTCGCCCGTGCCGAGCATGGTCAGCACGTCGTCGGACAGGTCCAAAAGACGCAGCGCGTTGGTGATCGTGCTTCTGCCCTTGCCGACCTTTTGCGAAACTTCCTCCTGCGTAAGTCCGTAACTGCCGATCAGCGCGCGGTAAGCCTGCGCTTCTTCGATCGGATTCAAATTTTCCCGCTGAATGTTTTCAATCAGGGAAATCTGCGCGGTTTCGATGTCGCTTTTGTCTAAAATGATGACCGGAATTTCGGTGAGTCCCGCCATTTTAGACGCGCGGTAGCGGCGTTCGCCCGCGATGATCTGATAATGGCCGTCGGCGATTTCGCGCACCAGAATCGGCTGCAGGACGCCGTGGGCGGCAATGGAATCGGCCAGTTCGGCCAGCGCCTCGCCCTCAAAGATTTTGCGGGGCTGATCCGCTTTGGGTTCGATCAGTGAAAGGCGCAGTTTTGTGAGGCTGCCGCGTTCGTCTACCGTATTGTCGTAGAAAATATTGTCAAATCCTTTTCCGAGTCCGGACGGCTTTTTCGCCATAATGTTCCCCCTGTGCCCGCAGATTCAAAGCGTTTGACGCAATTTGAAGCGGGCGTATGATGAAATCGTTTTGCAAAACGCCGTTTTTGAAAAAACGGCGGATCCGTTTGGGCGCGCTTTTACGGGTGTGTTTTGTTTTTCGTGTGGTTTGCGTGTCCCCGCGCCGCCTGTTTCCCGCTCAGATGCGATCGAGCAGTTCTTTGGCGACTTCCAGATATTCAGCCGCGCCTCTTGAGGATTTGTCATGATAGTATACGGGCGTGCCGAAGCCGGGCGCTTCGCTGAGCTTGACGTTTCTGGATACCGGCGTTTTGAAAAGCTTATCCGAATAATATTTTTTCAGTTCGGAAATGACCTGCATCGTCAAAATCAGGCGGCCGTTGAACATCGTCACCAGAATGCCGCAGATTTCGAGTTCGGGATTATAGAGCTGCTTGATTTTGCGGATGGTCAGCATCAACTGCGAAAGTCCCTCCAGCGCGTAGTATTCGCACTGCATCGGGATGATGACTGCGTCGGACGCGGCAAGCGCGTTGACCGTAATCATGCCGAGCGAGGGCGGACAATCGATAAAGATATAATCGTATTCGTCCCGAAGTGTGGAAAGCTGATTTTTCAGGCGGTATTCCCGGTTGCTGAGTTGGTACAAATCAAATTCTGCGCCGGCCAGCGAAATATTGGATGGAATTACGGAGAGATTTCTAAATTCGGTTTGAATGACGGCTTTTGCGGCGCCCACTTCATCGATCAGGATCTCATAAGAGGTTGCTTTCAGGTTCTTTTTGTTGATGCCGACGCCGCTGGTGGTATTTCCCTGCGGGTCCAAATCAATAAGCAGAACCTTTTTGTCCAATATCCCTACGGAAGCGGCGATATTGACTGCCGAGGTGGTTTTGCCCACGCCGCCCTTTTGGTTGGCAAAGGCGATGATTTTTCCCATACTTTCCTCCAAATGTGCATAAACAAAGCTGTTAAAGGTTTCCGGTTGTCGAAGCCGCAAATAAAGGTCATGCGCGAAAATTGCGGCGTATACTGTATTATACCATCAAATTGGGGGCAAGTCAACCGGGAAACCGATGAAGCTGCGTTTTTCACATAAAAAACACATGGGGGTTTGAAAAAATGTTTCACGTGAAACCATGTCCCGGACTTTTTTGGCATATGCGGTTCTTGCGCGTGATGTTTCACGTGAAACCATGTGAAACACAAGATGTTGTTTCAAATTCCGAATCAATGGACTATATATTGTGTCAAGATCAAAAATGCAGGATGAATGCCGCCCTCTATGCCCGGCGCGAACAATTTTTGCGGTTTTGTTTAAATCTTCATATATATAAATAGGAAGATTTATCAAAAAAATTTTCCGGTTTTCCCTTTTTGCGGTTTTGCGGAACGGCGGTTTTGTAAAACGGCAAACCCTGTTCGGACGGCATAGGTTTGACCGGAATCCAATTATCAAGGCGCGCATATAGTAAAAAATAGGAAATGAAAACAGAAAACGGATGAGACCGCCGGTAAAGGCGGCGCGAAGCCCGAAATCTGATTTTAAGCGGGCTTTTGGGAGATAGAATTTTGGCTTTTCGGATCGGGTACATATATATGATTGGTAAGAAGTTGAAAAAGCGGCGGCGGCATTCGACGTTTGTGCGACAAAAAACGGGCAGGCGGAGATTTGAATATGTCCCTCTGCGAATGTTCAAAGAAAAATTTTTTCTGACGGCAAAACGGAACCGCTGCGCGCTTTTTTTCGGTTCAAATTTCTTTGAAAGCCTATAAAAATTCAGGAGATTTTTTACAGACGGCGTATAAAATTCAGAAAAACGGGCAACCCTTTCTGCGGCACGGGAGAATATTGGCAATGTGAAGATTTGCAAAAAAGTGTTGACAAAGGAGGAAGTGTGTGCTAACATGTAACATGTTTTCGTCAGGTTATCTGAGAAACGCGGTAAAAAACGTTTTCAAACCGATACAAATGACGAAACATTCTGCCTGTGGCAGAAGGGAAACCCCATATTTTGAAAGGAGAAGCAAGATGAATCTATGCAGGAAGGCTGCGCTGCTGTTTGCTCTGGCGGCGCTCTCTGTAATGCTGATGTCATTTACTTGCGCGGCCTCGGAAAATACCGGTGATTCCATTGATCTTTATGTGAACAGCGTCCCTGTGGACGGCGCCGTGCTCGTAGACGGTACGGCGTATGCTCCTTATCGCATTTTGGTCAGCGCGATTGATCCTGCGGCGGCTTATGATTGGGACGGAGATACCCGTGCCTCGGTTGCCGTCAGCGAGGGCATTGAGATCCGTGCGTATGCGGATCAGCATTACATCGAAGCCAACGAAAGAGTTCTTTATAACGAAACGGCAAAAAATTTGACAGTTGAGGATGTGTTGTACATTCCGGTTCGCTCTGTAGCCCGCGCCTATTCGCTCGAATGCGAGTGGAGCGCAAAGGAAGAGGCGGTTTATCTGAGCGGTACGGTCACGCCGATTGTGAGCGGCGATGAATTTTATGATGAAGACGTTCTCTATTGGCTCTCCCGTATCATTTCGGCCGAGAGTCGCGGCGAACCGATGCTCGGACAGATCGCCGTCGGCAATGTCGTGCTGAACCGCACGGAGGACGGATCGTTCCCGGATACGGTTTACGGCGTGATTTTCGACCGCAAGAACGGAACGCAGTTTACGCCGGCGGCGAGCGGGTCGATCTACAATGATCCGACCGAGGACGCCGTGCGCGCGGCAAAAATCGTACTGGAAGGCGTTGAGGTCGTGGAGGACGCGCTGTTCTTCTGCGCCGGCCGCGTGAGCAGCGGAAGCTGGATGGATAAGAACCGCGAATACGTGGAGACTATCGGCAATCACGTGTTTTACGCCTGAGTAGGGCGGTGAATTTTCACATTGCTTTTTGCGCCCCGCACGCCGCGGCAGTGCGGCACACCGGTAATCGCGGGGAAGAAAGCGCGGTGAAAAGATTGAGCAAACAAGTTTATAAAAAGGGAGGCAAAGCGAGTTTTCGCTTTGCCTCCCTTTTTGACCGCTGCAAAGAAGAAAGCAGACCGCCAAGGGATTGTAAAGGCGCTGCGTCATACAAAAGCGCGATTTTTCACATAGGGACGGGGCTTTTTTTCGCGGAGCGGGGCAAAATCCGCCCGTATGACAGCCGAAACCGCCGCAGAACCGGAATGTTTTCGGAGCGGGCGAGGCTGTTCCGGCGGGACAAGGTGGCGGTGCGAGCGGATTTGAGCGAACGAAGCTGTTCCGACGGGACAAGGTGGCGGGGCGGATTCGAGCGGGCGAGGCTGTTTCCCGGCGGGGATGAGGTGGCGGGGCGAGCGGATTTGAGTGGACGAGGCTGTTCCGGCAGGAGCGAGGTGGCGGGGCGAGCGGATTCAAGCGGACGAGGCTGTTCCCGGCGGGGACAAGGTGGCGGGGCGAGCGGATTCGAGCGGACGAAGCTGTTCCCGGCGGGGACAAGGTGGCGGGGCGAGCGGATTTGAGCGGACGAGGCTGTTTCCCGGCGGGACAAGGTGGCCGGAGCGGGGGCTGCGGCGCGGTCAAATACCGCTTTCTGCGGGGGCGGCGCGGTCGGAGCGGCATTCAACCATCCATGCGTGGCGGGTCTGCGCGCGGGCGGTTGACAAGCGCGCGGCGGCGGTGTATAATGTGTACATAATTTTACCCATATTGCCGGAATCTGCATGGTGCATACACACGATACCGGCGCTATAGACAAGGAGACCGTTATGAGCGAAAAAACGGAGCCGCGCGCGCTTCAGGGCGCGATGGAACTGCTGCCGAAAGATCAGATCCTTTTTAACCGTATGTACGATACCATCCGCGGCGTGTATGAACAATTCGGGTTTCTGCCGCTGGATACGCCGACAATCGAATATTCCGCCGTTTTGCTGGCCAAGGCGGGCGGCGAGACCGAAAAACAGATTTACCGCTTCACCAAGGGGGAGACCGACCTCTCTCTGCGCTTTGATCTGACCGTGCCGCTGGCGCGGTATGTCGCGCAGCACAAGGAGGAATTGGCTTTTCCGTTCAAGCGCTACCAGATGGGCAAGTCCTTTCGGGGCGAGCGTCCGCAGAAAGGGCGCTTCCGCGAATTTTATCAGTGCGACATCGACGTGATAGGGCCGGGCGAACTCGATCCGATGTATGAGGCGGAAATGCCCGCCGTGATCTATCAGGTGTTCCGAAAGCTGAAGCTCGGCCGGTTTGTCATTCGGATCAACAACCGCCGGATTTTGAACGGCTTTTTTGAAACGCTCGGACTTGAAGGGAAGATCGCGGGCATTCTGCGCGCGGTGGACAAGCTGGAGAAGATCGGCGCGCAGAAGGTGCGCGAGGAGCTTCTTTCGCTGTCGGTGTCCGAGGACGCGGCTGCCCGGATTTTGGACTTTATCGGCATTCGGGGGCGCAATGCGGAGGTGATCGCCGCGCTGCGCGCGCTCGGAATCGAAAATGAAACCTTCCGCACGGGTGTGGACGAGCTTGAAACCGTTCTGAACTGCGCCGCCGCATACGGCGTGCCGGAGGAAAATTTGTGCGCCGACCTCACGATCGCGCGCGGGCTTGACTATTACACCGGCACGGTATACGAGACGATGCTTGCTGATTATCCGTCGCTCGGCAGCGTCTGTTCGGGCGGCCGTTATGACGATTTGACCGGGTTCTACACGGACGACAAGCTGCCCGGCGTCGGCGTTTCCATCGGTCTTACCCGCCTGTTCTCGCAGCTAAAGAGCGAAAATCTGCTCCCAGACGGGCAGTCGGCGCTTGTGGACGTGCTGGTCGTTCCGATGTCCGCGGCGGAGAGAGCCGCGGCGCTTTCGGCGTCCGCCGTTCTGCGCGGCGCGGGACTGAACGCCGATGTGTACTGGCTGGAGCGCGGCATTAAGCCCAAAATGAAATTTGCCAACCGCAGCGGGATCCCGTATGTTGCGCTGATCGGCGAGAGCGAGGCGCAGAGCGGACTTGTCGCGCTGAAAAATATGGA
This sequence comes from uncultured Eubacteriales bacterium, assembly GCA_900546635.1. Lineage (GTDB taxonomy): Bacteria > Bacillota > Clostridia > Oscillospirales > CAG-272 > UMGS902. Next base: position 8,756 of record URDS01000003.1, read on the forward strand.
GACCGGCGAGCAGACCCTGATGGCCCCCGACGAGGCGGCAAAAGCCGTTCTGCGCGGGAAAACGGTTTAAGCGCGTTTTGCCGCCGACCGCGCGGGACTCTCAAAGTCAGTTTTCTTTTTTCGGCTGCGTTTTGTGCGCTTCGGCGCGCGCAAAGATAAGCTTTTACAATAGGCTTACAATAGGCTGTAGAGAAATCGCAGGGGCTGTCCTCTGCGTCGATTCGGAACCCGGCGGAGACTGTGGATACACGATCTTGAAAAGGGACAATCGTTTCCGGTATGTGACCGTCGTCCGTGCAATCAAAAACAACGGCGCAAAGCAGGAATATAGATAAAAGACAAGAGAGAGACGACATCAAAAAGGAGAAAAATTTGCTTTATTTTGAACCGGTACAACCGGATTTGTATAAACTGCGGGTTCCGTTTGAGAATATTTATACGGGCGTGTTCTGCATTGTGACCGCCGCGGGCGCGGTGATTATAGACAGCGCCGCCGGCGCTTATGACATCCGGCAATACATTCTTCCGGCGCTTGAAGCGCTGGGAAAGACCTTGGGAAATCGGACTTTGGCGGTGCGCCGGATCTTATGCACCCATGCGCACGGCGATCATACCGGCGGCCTTTCCGCGCTGCATGCCCGGTTCCCGGAGGCAAAAATCGGCGCTTTTTCACAGAGCGTTTGCCCCGCGCTGTCTGTTTCGGCGTTTGAAACGCTTTCCGACGGCGACATTCTCATGGACTGCGTTCAGGTGCTGCACCTGCCCGGTCATGCGGACGATTCGGCCGGATTTTTGGATCTGCGTACCAAAACGCTGATCTGCGGGGATTCTTTGCAGTTCTTTGGCGTCGGACGGTACGGATGCGGGGTTGCGTCGTGGTCTTCGTATCTGGAGACGCTCAACCGGCTGCTTGAAGCCGATATTGAAAATATCGTCGCCTCGCACGACTATGTTCCGATGGGCGGCAATGCGTCCGGCGCCGAAGCGGCGCGCGCCTATATCAAGGGCTGTCTTGCCTGCGCGGAGCAGATTCGGGCGTTTGTGCGCACCGAATGCCTGCTTCACCGCACGGAGCCCAAAAAGATCGCTTCGACCTTTAACAAAAGGGTCGGCGCTGCGCGGAGACTGCCCCCTCTGCCCGCGGCTTCGGTGCGGTGCATCATGAAAGAGGAAGATTGGAAGTAGTCCGCCCCTTTTGGGCAGTACATACCGCGTGAGCGCGGAATTTTACGGAGGGATTTTATGCAGACGGTCGAAGAAACGGTGCAGGCGCGCTTGTTTGAAATGCGGGATCCGGCTTACAAGGCCTTTCACAGCCGGCTGATCCCGACGGTGGATCCCGAAACGATCTTAGGCGTCCGCACGCCGGCGCTGCGCCGGTATGCCCGCGCGCTTGCCAAAACGCCCGAAGCGGAGGCGTTTCTGCGCATTCTGCCGCACCGGTATTATGAGGAAAACAATCTGCACGGCCTTTTGATCGAGGCGATGTCCGATTACGACCGGGTCATAGAAGCGCTCGATGCGTTTTTGCCGTATGTGGACAACTGGGCGACCTGCGATCTGATGCGCCCGCGGGTGTTTGCAAAGCATTTGCCCGCTTTGTCCGGGCAGATCGGTCTTTGGCTGCGCTCGGCGCATCCGTATACGGTCCGCTTTGGCTTGGAGATGCGCATGGTCTTCTTTCTGGACGCGCATTTTCGCCCGGAATATCTGGAAGAAGCGGCGGGGGTCCGGTCGGACGAATACTATGTGCACATGATGGTCGCGTGGTTTTTTGCGACCGCGCTCGCCAAACAATATGATGCGGCTTTACCTTTTCTGACAGAACGCCGCCTGGATGCGCGGACGCAGAACAAGGCGATCCAGAAAGCGCTTGAAAGCTTTCGCGTCCCCGATTCGCAAAAAGCGTATTTGCGGACGCTCAAAGTAAAATCTTCCCCCGATAATGCCGCGCTCATTGGTGATTTTAAATAAGCGGTGCAAAAAACCGGTAGAAAAAAAGATTTTTTAAACGATACGAGCCGTTCTGTTTTTGGGTTAAATCGGGAAAAGCTGCAATCCATGCGGTTCAAGATTTTTCGCATGAAAAAGAAAAATTTCAGGATTCTGATTTTGACAAATATTACCAGTTGCACATGCTATTCTGTATCCAGTTTGTCCGGCGGCAGCCGGTTGTGTATACAGGGGGATTTATGAATTATTGTTGTGTGGAAGAGCAATTGGCAGATGAGGAAACGGGAAGCTATACCGCGTACGCGGTGGCGGTCGAACTGGACGGAACGCGGATTCGGTATCTTTCGGATGCGTTTTCCGATCATGAGCAGGCGCTGCGTTTTATTGCTCTTTGCAACGAGCTTCAGCCGTGTCCGATTCATTTACGGGAAATGATCGAAGATTTTATCGTGAGCGAATAGGCGGCCAACCCGCGGTTTTGCGACCGCGCGACGCGGTTTTGGCGGCGTTTCGCCTGTTTTGACCGGTGTTTGGAGGGCGATGATGGCAAAAACGGCGGAAATGAAAATTATCGCGCATATTGATACGGCGTTCCCCGAAAAGTTCGGGATTCCGCGGCAGAGCGGGCTGGCCGAAACCCGTGCGACCGTGGTGTTTGAGCCGGAATACCGGAATCCGGACGCACTGCGCGGACTTGAGGACTATACGCACATTTGGCTGCTCTGGCAGTTTTCGGGCGCGCTGCGCGCGGACTGGTCGCCGACGGTGCGCCCGCCGCGCCTCGGCGGAAATGCGCGCATGGGCGTGTTCGCGACCCGCTCGCCCTTTCGGCCAAGTCCCATCGGGCTGTCGTCGGTGCGGCTGTGCGGCGTGCAGCTGCAAAGCGCGCGCGGGCCGCTTTTGCATGTGGCCGGCGCGGATCTGATGGACAAAACGCCCATCCTCGACATCAAGCCTTATCTTGCGTATACCGATTCGCATCCCGATGCGTCGGCCGGATTTTCCTGCGCGCCGGGAGAGGGCAGGCTGGCGGTCGTGTTCCCGGAAAAGATGCTGGAGGCGGTTCCGCCTGAGCATCGGGAGGCGCTGTGCGAGGTGCTGGCGCAGGACCCGCGCCCGGCTTATCAGGACATGCCGCAGCGGGTATACGGGCTTTCTTTTGCGGGGATGGAAATTCGGTTTTCGGTCGCTTCCGGGCGGCTGACCGTGCTGCGGGTGCGTTTTTCGTCGGAGCGGGACGGGGACGGCGAGCGCATGTGAGCTTTTGCCGGGCTGTCCGCGCGTCCGCCGCCGGGCGCATGTGAGCTTTTGCCGGGCCGCCCGCGCGTCCGCCGACGGGCGCATGTGAGCTTTTACCGGGCCGCCCGCGCGCCGCCGGCGGCGAGACGCGGCAAAGCGCACGGTTTGGGCTTTTTCGATCGTTTTTTAGTTGACCGCCTGTCGGCGCGCGGCCGGACGCAAAAGCCGCGGCGCGGGGATTGTGCGGCAATGTGCGAAACAGCGGCGCGTGTTTTGCGTGAAACAGCGCGGCACATACCCCGCTTTTCATCTGGCCGTGTATTCGGCTATGCGGGGGCTGCCCGGTTTGCGTGTGCATTAAGGTCTTCCACGGAACGCGCCTCCGAATGCTTGGCGCGCTTTGCGGAATGTGCCGGGGACGAATGCGAAAAAAGGGAAGCGCGGGTCGCCGGTTTTGCCGGCGATTTTGATGTTTCGGATGGACAAATTCGAGCATGGAGGTGTCGGACTTTGGAGACGGTGGTTTCGGTTGAGACAATGCGCCGCTCGGACGCCGGTACGATTGCGCGCGGCATTGACGGCCGCACGCTGATGTACCGCGCGGGGGAGGGGATTTTTTCCGCGTACCCCTGGCGGGGGCCTGCGGCGGTTGTGTGCGGCAGCGGGAACAACGCAGGGGACGGCTATGTGCTTGCGCTTTTGCTTGCGCGGGCGGGCGTTCCCTGCCGGATTTTTCTGCCGGAGGAACGCTTTTCCGAGGACGGACGCTTTTATTTCGAGCAGTGCCGCGCCGCTGGAATCGGCTTTGAAATTTGCGGCGGCACGCCGGATTTTTCGGGCTATGCCGAGATCGCCGACTGCCTGCTCGGCACCGGTTTTCGCGGCGAGGCGCGCGGAATGGCCGCGTCGGTGATTTCGCGCATCAATCAAAGCGGGGCTGCGGTCGTCAGCGCGGACATCAACAGCGGACTTTCGGGCGACGGCTTTCCGACCGGACTTTGCGTCGTCTCAGCGCTCACCGTTTCGGTGGGGTATTATAAGATCGGGCATTTTCTCGGCGCGGCGGATCAAAATATCGGCCGCCTTACGAACTGCAATATCGGCATTGACCTCCTTGGCAAGGGGTATCCGCTGTTTTCTGCGGAGGAAGCGGCGGATTTTGCCTGCGGCGTCGGCGCGTCCGGCTTTGAGAATGCGAAAAACGCGGCCAAGCCGTTCAAAATGAATGCGTCCGATATGCCGGTGTGTCCCGGCGCGGCTGAAAGAGCGGCCGGAGCAGATACGGCGAGTACGCTGAATCGGCCGGGCGCGGAGAATGCCGCGTCTGCGGCAAAGCGTTTTTCTTTGGCGGCGCTGGCCGCGCGCGCGCCCGACGCGGAGCGCGGCGGCTTTGCGAGGGTGTTTGAGCGTGCGGAGGATTTGACGCGCGCCTTGGGCGGGGATGCGGGACTTGCGCCCATAGAGGCGGCGGAGCGGTACGCGCGCCGCACAGGCGGATGCGTTTTGCTCCGCGGGCGGGTTTCTCTGATAACCGACGGCGCGGATACTTGTTTTGTATGCCGCGCGCGCGAGGCGGATTTTATCGGATTGTAACGCGGCGGCGCAAAGTCTTTTCGCCGCCGTGTTTGGAAAAACGGAAAACAGATCAAAAGATCCGCGTGAAAATTTTTTCACGCGGATCGCTGTCAAAAGAGTAAAAATCGCAAATAAAATAAATATGTTTCCAAGGCGGACAAGTGCCGCCTTGGAAACACCTTACAGGCGCCCTCCTTGTTTTGGTTTTCCGACGGTTAAAGCCGCGTGAAAGAATTTTCACGCGGCTTTGTCTGTCAAAATATAGATTTCAGCGCATTTCAAAACCCATCGTCCGGAAACTTCAGCAATTTCCACGGTTCAATGCCGAGCGCGTCCGCAATGCAGAACAAAAGTTCAAGCGAAATCGGTTTCACCACGTTCGGCGCTTCCGCCATGCTGATGGTCGTGCGGCTGGTCTGCGCCTTTTCCGCCAGCCCCTCTTGCGTCATTCCGACAAGTTTGCGATAATACGCGATATTCAGTCCGAGCCGGATGTAGTTGTCTCGATGCAAAAAATCGACAGGTTTCGCTTTTGACATGGGTTCACCTCTTTCTCGCTCTCATAGATATACGTATAATTGTACCGGTAAAATGTGGAAATTCATACATTCTATTGTTTTGCTATTGACAAATAGAAGTTTGCAAGTCATAATTATAAGTAGGTAAAATCAAGCGTTGAAATCAAAGGAGTAACAAGATGGGAACAATCAACAAAAAAATGTTTTACACACCGGATATGGAACCGAGTTCAAGCCTGCGCGCGGAACTCGATATGATTGATACGCTGGCGGCGATGGACCTTGGCCGGCATCTTCTGGATTATATGGACACTTTGGCGCAAGAGGTTCGCGCGTCGGTAAAACGGGAACTGATGATTATCATTCGCGAGGTCATTGATATTCTGTCCGATAGTACGACGGATGATTTTACGAAAGTGGATCAAATTGTAGATGTGTTCAACGAACGGGGAATCCACTGCGGCGGCTGCCACGATTTTGTGATTCCGCCTGAGGGAAGAGAGTGAAACGCTCTGCTTTTGCCGCGCTGTGAAAGCATCCGGTCTTTTGGTGCAAAGGGACCGGCCGGCTAAGCGGATTCGGGGATTGTTTTTTCTATCTTCGTATAGATCGCTCTGTCTTGCAAACGGATTTTGAATCTATAGTATGCCCCGTTCTATTTATATTATCAACCGTTTGCGCCAAAAAGGGGCGTTTCGGTCTTTATCCGTTAAAAAATCAAAGTTTTTTGGCGATGAGGCGTACATTGGCGCCCCCCGCGGGGGCGTATTTTTGCCGCGCGCCGTTCTCGGCGGCGCTCGCGCGCCTGTAAGGTGTTTCCAAGGCGGCGCATGTCCGCCTTTTTCCGCCGCAAAACTAAGGTTTTGCGACGATAGGGCGCGTTCGCTCGCGCCGTCGCGCCGCCAATGGCGGCGCTGGCCGCCTTGTAAACGTATTTGATTTGCGATTTTCACTTTTTTGACAGACTGCGGAGACGTTTCGTCTCCGTTTTTTTTATTTCATCGAAATACAGAAATTTCTGAACTTGCCGAAAAATCCCGGATCGCGCATGGATAATAAAAAGTGCGGCGGGGGACCGCCGAAATGCTTTGAAAAGGAGGAAGCCGATATGGAGAAAGCCAAACGGACAAACAAAGAGACGGCGTGTGGGGAAAGCCGCGAACACGGCGAAGCGTACAGCCCCGAAGAATCCGCCGCCCGCTCTGTTCTGTCCGAAAACGACCCTGAGATCGCCGATGTGCATGAAGTGCTCGCGGCGCTCAGCCGGATCGTGCGGCGCGAGGAGACCGAGGACGTACCGGTGAAGCTGCGCACCGAGACGCGCTCGGTGGACGCGGACGGGGAACCGGTCGTTGAGCGAAGCGAGCGCGTGGAGATGCAGGCGGCAAGGCCGCGTCTTTCGGATGTCAACCGCAGCGCCGAACTGCTCGGCAAGTATTACGGCGTGTTCCGCGACCGCGTTGAGGGGAGCATCGCGCTGCCGGTCATGATCTGCGGCGAGGAAGACTTGCAGTGAGCGAAGTGTACCTCCCCGATGTCGTCGGCGGCGGGTACGGTGCGTTTTGGCGCACGCGCGCCCGGTACCGGGTGGTCAAGGGCTCGCGCGCGTCCAAAAAAAGCAAAACGGCGGCGCTCTGGTATATCTACCATCTGATGCGCCATCCGGAGGCCAATCTCTTAGTCGTGCGGCGGACCTACCGGACGCTGGAACGCTCGGCGTTTGCCGAACTGAAGTGGGCGATTTCACGTTTCGGGGCGGAAAAGCTCTTTGAGGCCAAAACCGCGCCGCTGGAAATCACGCTCAAATCGACTGGTCAGAAAATTTTTTTCGCGGGGCTGGACGATCCGCTGAAGCTTACTTCCATGACCGTTTCGCGCGGCGTGCTCTGCTGGATGTGGATCGAGGAAGCTTTTGAGATCGACTCGGAGGAAGCGTTTGACACGCTCGACGAATCCATTCGCGGAGAGGTGCCGCCCGGCCTTTTCAAGCAGATAACGCTCACCTTTAACCCATGGAGCGACTCGCACTGGTTAAAGCGCCGCTTCTTTGACCGTCACGCCCCCGATATTTTCGCCATGACCGTCAATTACAAGGTTAACGAATGGCTGGACGCGGCGGATTTACGGGTCTTTGAGGAAATGCGCCTGCGCGACCCCGAACGATACCGCGTTTGCGGACTGGGAGAATGGGGCGTCGGCGGCGGGCAGTTTTTCTCGGAGTTCCGGCACGACGTGCATGTCGCAGAACCCGGTCCGCTGCCCGCCGGGGCGCGGATCTACCGGAGCATTGACTACGGTTTGGACGCGCTGGCCTGTTTGTTTGTCGCGGTGGACTCGGCCGGGCGGGCGCTGGTCTTTCGCGAGGTGTACGCGCACGATCTGATCGTTTCCGAGGCGGCGGAGGCGATTCAAAACGCCTCTGCGGATTTAGACGTGTACTGCACCTTTGCGCCGCCCGACCTCTGGTCGCGCCAAAAGGACAGCGGCAAGAGCATCGCGACGCTCTTTGCGCGCGGGGGCGTGCCGCTGTCCTGCTCGGACAACAGCCGGGTAGGCGGCTGGCTTGCGCTCAAGGAGTGGCTGAAAATTCAGCGCGCCCCCGACGGCGGCGAGGACGCGCGGATGAAGATTTTTTCAACCTGCGAAAATCTGATTCGCTGCCTGCCCTCGCTTGTGGGCGACAAAAAGCGCGTCGGCGACTGCGAGACCGAGCCGCACGAGATCACGCATCTGCCGGACGCGCTCCGCTATTTCGCGGTGATGCAGACAAGCGCGCCGCGCGCGCAGCGCACGGTGAGCGTCCGGGATTTCACGGGGCGCGGAAGCCGGGGCAAGCGGTTTTGACTCTGGCGGGCGTTTTCAGCCGTGTTTGCGGCTTCGCCCCGCCCAAACCGGAATTGCCGCCCTGCCCGAACCGCACCCCGCCGCGAAACCGCGGATCCCCGCGCCGAAAAAGCCGGCGCGCAGCGCGAAAGACAACTTGACCGTCGTGCGGTCTGGGATTTCCGCGTTGAAAACGCCGCGCGCAGCGCGAAAGAAAACCCGGCAGCGCGCAGCCTGCCAAAATCCCGCGGCGGCGGGGCAAAATCGCCGCCGCCGCGGGCAAGTCCGATAAAGGAGAAAAAACAATATGAAACAAATCACGGCAAAGCCGGCAAGGCATATCTGCTCGGTGGCCTCGTGCAGAAACACCGACTGCTTCCGCGTCTCGGGCAGTCCCAATCTGCTCGGCGGCTTTTACATCTGCGCCGACTGCGCGGGGCAGATCTACAAGCTGACCCGGCCGAAAAAGGCGGCAAAGCATGACTGAGGTGCTCGGACTTGCGTTTTGCGCCGCCGTACTTTTGCTGGAGGCGCTTCACCGCCGGGAGCGCGCCGCGCTTCTTTCCCGCCTTGACGGGGCGCGGCCGGCAAAAAAAGCAAAGCTGATGCATGCATCGGCGCACAGACGGGCGCTTGCGCGCCAGAGAGGAGGGGACGGCCATGAGTCTGTTTAAATTCAAAGAAAAAACCAAGCCGCGGGGCGAGTACAAGGAAGACATTCTCGCCATGATCGACGCCGAGTGCCGCCGCCGTCACACGGAGCGCAGGCCGCTTGAGCTTCGCTGGATGCTTTCGTCCAATTTTTACGCGGGGCACCAGTACTGCGACATCAATCCGTACGGCAGCGAGCTTGAGGACTACGCGCCCCCCTACGACTATATGGAGCGCGGAATCTACAACCGCATCGCGCCGCTGATCGACACGCGCATCGCCAATTTCAAGGCGCTCGATTTTTCGATGGAGGTCAGCCCCGCGACAAGCGAGCTTGCGGATTATGAAAAAAGTCTGATCGCCACGAGACTTCTCCGCCAGACGCAGTATAAATGCGATTTCCTTTCCAAAAAGGATTCCATGATTCTGTGGAGCGAGCTCTGCGGCACGGCCTTTCTGCTTTCGTGGTGGGACAAAAGCAAGGGGGACGCCTGCCGCGTCGGGGATGAGATTCTGCCGATGGGCGATCTGGATTTCGGCGTGCTCACGCCCTATGAGGTCCTGCCTGAGAGCATTTACAAGGAAAACCTCGCCGACCAGACTTCCGTGATTCTTGAACAGGTGGTGAGCGTTTCCGAGGTGGACAGGCGGTACGGCGTGCGGGTAAAGCCTGCGCAGGTCGATTCGTATGCGCTCGGCGTTTCGCCGGGCAGCGGCGGCTTCGGCTACACGGGCGCGACTTTTTCCATCGCCTACCGCAAGCCCGAAAATTCCACCTACGTGCGCACTTACATGGAAAAACCGAACGCGCGCTATCCCTCCGGGCGCATGATTATCGCGACGCCCGACCGCATTTTGTATTACGGGACGCTGCCGATCGACGAGTACCCGCTGGTTATGCTGCGCTGCAAAAACGCGGCCGGGATGTTCTTCGGGCGCTCGGTCATTGAGGATCTGATTCCGCTTCAGCGCGCGTACAACGGCGTGAAGAACAAGATTCACGACTACATCCGCACGCTGGCGCTCAACCCGCTGCTTGTGCCGGAGGGCGCGGTTGAGGACATGGAGGAGCTTGCGCAGAACGGAGTCGCGCCCGGCGACATTGTTGAGTACAACCCCGACCGCGGCGAGCCGAAGCCGCTTGCGAGCGCGGATTTCCCAAGCAGTGTGTTTGAAGAGTGTCAAAATCTGGCAAGTGAGATGGAATACGCCGCCGGACTTTCGCATCTGGGCGCGACCGGCAACCAATCTTCCGCCCTGACCAGCGCGAGCGCGATCGAGCGCCTGCGCGAGATCGACGGCATCCGGCTTGCGCTGACGGCCGACTTGATCCGCGCCGCGGTGTTGCGCGCCGGTAAAATCTGGCTGAAGCTCTACAAGGCGCACGGAAGCTTTACGCATATCGAGCGGCTGACCGGCGCAAACGACCGGTCGGCGATGCTTGTCTGGTGCGGCGAGGATATCAATTCCTACGACATCGTGTTTGAAAGCGAAAACACGCTGCTGCACAGCGACGAAAGCCAGATCGAAGCGATCCGCAGCGGAATCGCGCTCGGCCTCTTCGAGGACGAAACGGGCAGGATCCCGCGCGGCGTGAAGAAAAAGCTGCTCTGCCGGATGCACATCGGCGACTTTGTGCGCACGCTCTACGAAGACGATCTGCAAAGCGCGGCGGCGCGGCGGGAAAACGGCGAACTGCTTTCGGGCGCGCCGCTTGCGACCGGCGCGTGCGACGACCATGAGATTCACATAGCCGAGCACCGGCGCGCCGCGCTGGAGTATTCCTATTATAAGATGAAGCAGCGCGATCCCCGGCGCGCGCAGGCGCTGGAGGACCATATCGCCGAGCATGTAAAAATTTTCAAGGAGAAGAAGGAAAATGGATAATCGTGAATTTCCGGCGCTCGACTTCGCAGCGCTTGCCGCTCTGCCGGAGGACGAACGCGCCGGCGCGCTCGCGGACTATGAAACGGCGGTGCGCGCCTATGCCGAGGACACCGGAAGGTCGGACGCGGCGGATGAACTCCGGCGCGCGCGCTACGAGGCGGCAAAGTACAAGATGGCGGCGGACGCAAGCTTTGCGGACTTCGGCGGGCGCATGGAGGCTGTCGAGCGCATTCTGGCCGAAACGCCCGCGCTCGACGCGCTCCCGGACGAGGAAAAGCTCCGCATGGCCTACTATATCGACCGCGGGATGCAAAAGAGCGCCGAACCGACCGCAGAAGAGCTTCTCGCGGCTGTTCGCCGCTCGCCCGAAGTGATGCGGACGCTTGAAGCGTCCTTCGCGGCCGCGCTCACGGCCAAAGACGAACCGGCGCTTTTTGCCAGCGCGGGCAATTTCAGTATGCCCGCGACCGTGCGTGAAAAACCCAAAACCATAGGCGAGGCCTCCGCGCTTGCGCGCGAGGCGCTCGGACTAAAATCGTAAAGGAGAAAAAACAATGGCACAAATTTTGACAAAGGTGGAAGCGATTCTCAAGGACAAGTATCAGCCCGCGCTCTGCAATCAGATCAACACGGAGCCCTCGCCCTTTCTGGAACGCATCAAAAAGGTCCCGCTGAAAAACAACACCATCAAGTGCGCCGCGCCTATAGGCATCAACGGCGGCTTCGGCTTTGGCGCGGAGGGCGTCGGCACGCCCAAGGCGGGCGCGCAGCGCTATGCCTGCTTCGAGCTTGACGCGGTTGACATGTATGTCGATCTGCAGATTTCCAACAAGACCGTCGAACTGGCCAGCAGCAACGCCTCGTCCATGATTAACGCGCTGGACGGCGAGATTCGCGGTTCGTATGCGGCCGCGAAATGGAACATCGGCCGCGCGCTCTTCGGGGACGGCAGCGGCAAGCTGGCCGCCGTCAGCGCGGCGAGCGCGGCGAGCGGCGTGACCACGCTCACGCTTGACAGTGTGAAAAACGTGATCGAGGGACTGCGGATCGACCTGTACAACACGCCGTCCACAGGCGACCCGACGCTGACCGACGCCAATTCGGGCAAGCGCATCATTTCGGTTGACCGCGCCGCAAAGAAGATCACGGTAGACGGCACGCTCACGCTCGGCGCAACCGGCGGATTCATCACCGTGCAGGGCAGCTACAACCGCGAGCTTTGCGGTCTCGGCGCCATCTTCACGGGCAGCAGCATCTACGGGCTTTCCAAGACCGACAATCCCTGGCTTGCGCCGACCGTCGTGGACGCGAAAAACGATCTGACCGATCTTGTGCTCTACCGCGGCGTCAAGCAGGCTAAGGATTACAAGGGCGCGTCTATCGACCTCATTATGATGGGCGACGACGCTTTCCTGGCTTACCAGGACTACATCCACACCAACAACATCACCGTAGCCGACAAATATCAGTTTATCGGCGGCGCGGTCGGATACAAGGTGCTGGTCGGTTCCAGCGAGGTCGTGATCGTCAACGAGCGCTTCGTTCCCGACGGGGAGGCCTGGGGCGTGGATACCTCCACGTTCTACCTTGAGGCGACGCCCTGGAACTTCATGGAAAAGGACGGCGGCATCTTCGTGCCGATGCCCGACACCTCGATTTTCCGCGCGCTGCTTGCCTCTTATGGCAACCTGATGTGCGAAAATCCGGGCGGCGTGGTTCGCTTTACAAACGCGGGCGCCGCGGCTTCGACGAGTAGTGGTTCGGGAACCTAAAGGAAAGCCGAACGGCTGAAGCCCGAGGGCTTCAGCCGCAGAACAATCCGTCCCGGAAACGGAACGGCGGATTCTATAAGGAGTTTACAAGGCGGACATGCGCCGCTTTGTAAACACCTTACGGGCACGCGAGCGCCGACCGTAGGAGGCGCGACGACGCGAGTGAACGTGCCCCATCGTCGCAAAACCTTGGTTTTGCGGCGGATTAAGGCGGCGCATGTCCGCCTTGTAAACATAGTTTATTTGTAAATTTTTACTGTACAGGGGGCGGTGCGCCGTCCCCTGTTTTCAAAAACGGGAGGATCGTATGGATCTGAAAAAATTATACGGCGACTGCACGGTGCTGTGCGGCAGTGAACCGCCGCTCTACACATTTTTCGTGCATCTGGATATGGGGGTGCGCGCGCTGCTTGCGCGCTATCCGAAAAAGCTGCTTTTTTCGGAGGGGGAATACGCGCCGCCCGAAACGCTGTCGGACGAGCTTGGGCTGCGCGAGGAATTTTATCTGCCGCTGCTCTGTTTTGTGGCATGCAGAAACGGCGGGGACAAGGCGCTTGACAAAACCTTTTCGGAGAGCGCCGAGGCGGCCTATCTCGGTCTTTGGCGCAAGCAGGCGCGTTCGCTGCGCAGAAAGGGGGATGTTTGGTAATGTTTTCGGCTGATATAACGGTAGGGGAACTGCTTTCACAGGTGCAAAATGCATTTTTGCCGGCGCTGGAGATTCCACAGGCGTATCTGCTCTGCGAATACAACGCGCTGCTCCGCGCGCTCTATCTTTCGCTGCCGGGCGGGGATGAGACCCAAAAAATTGAGGCTGCGGACGGGCTTTTGCCCATTTTGGGCTCCCCGGCGCGCGTACGCCGCGTCTTTTTCGGCGACCGAGAACTGCTTCGCGGCTCGCCCGCGCTGCTTGACGTTCTGCCCGACTATCCGCTGTTTTGCCCCGTGTCGGGCGGACTGCGGGTTCCCTATGACGGGGAATATACACTGCTTTTGCGTTCGCTGCCCGCGGCGCTCACGTCCGCGGAGGCGGCCACGTGCGCGGTCATGCTCGAAAACGAGGATGTTCCGATGATGCGCGCCTATCTGTTTCACCGCGCCTATCTGTATGCGGCGGACGGCGCGTGCGCCAATCTCTACGGCGCGGAATACAACCGTTTGCTGGAGGAGTTCCGGCGTGTGAGGGGAGTGCTCCGATGCGCGGACGAAGATTAAATACCGAAAAGTTGCCCGCCACAGCGCGCAAAATTCTGGAAATCACCGACTTTTCGGGACTTTGCGACCGCGGCGCCGAGACCGGGAGTCTGCTCCTCGCCGACGGGATCCGCGTGCTGTCCGAGGGCGCGCTCGCCTCAATTCTCGGCAGTGTGCAGGTGAGCGTCGGGCAGAGCACGCTGCACCCCGGTGTATATACGCTCTATGACTGCTATGACAGCGTATATGAAACGCCGGTGAATACGGATTTTATCTATCGCAACATCTGTCCGGAGGATGTCATGGCCTATTCCGAAACCGAGACGGCGGCCTCCCGCGTACTGGTCGGGGAGAATTTGCTGCCCGGAAAGACCGCGGACGGCTACCGCAATCTGCTCGGCGCGTACGCGGACGATAAGGCGTTTTACATTTTCTACGACGCGGTGCTCAACATCATCGATCATCGGCGAACCGATTCTTTTGAGTCGGTCGGAAGCGGCATCGTCGTGCAGTTTGAAAACCTCAAATCGACGACCTCCACCTACGCCTATACCGTGCACCAGCTTTGGCTGGACATGGTTACGCCGCGCACAGGCACGGTCGTATCCAAAATGATCGGCGCGGAGCGGACGCAGTTGTTTTCGGTGCCGGTAAGCCGCGAGCGGGCGACGCTTGTGTCGGAGGACAGGCAGACCTATCGCTATGTTTCCTCCGCGTATACGCCCGATCTCGGCGCCGTCTATATTCCCCGCCCGGACACGCTGTATACCGACGATTACGCGGAACTCGGCGAGAGGCGTCCCGAATACGAGACCTACGTCGAGGGAATGACGGTTGCGCACTACCGGAAGTATCTGACGGCCATCGGCGGCACGCCGGTGGGCGGGCGCGACTATGTGTTGGTTCTGCCGACGATGCAGATTTTAACGGTGAGCGGCGGGAGCATTTCGGTAGAGGCGCCGAGGAACGATATGCCACCGATGGAGCAAGCCGTACAGCATTTCGGGCGGCTTTTCGGTATTTTCGGAACCGAGATCTACGCTTCGAGAAACGGCGACTGCACCGACTTTACGCTGCCCGCGCCCGGAAGCACGGATGCGTCGGCCGCCTGGACGGCGACGACCGCGGGCAGGGAGGGCGCGTTTACCGCGCTTGCTTCTTTTGACGGCAAAATCGTGGCGTTCACCGAAAAATCCATGCTGACCGTGGAGGGAAGCGAGCTTCCGTTTTCGCTTTCCTATGTGGGCGCGCACGGCTGCCGGTCGCAGTCGGCGCTGGCCGCATGCGGGTCGTATCTCTATTTCGTCTCGGACGCGGGCGTGATGCGGTACAACGGCACCTCGGTGAAGTCGATTTCAAGCGACCTTTTGCCCGATTCGCTTGCGGATGCGTCGCTTTGCGCGACCGACGGGACGCTGCTGCTTTGTCTGCCGCTGTCCAAAACGATCTATATGTACGATTTGGCAAGCGAGATATGGAGCAGCCGGCGCGAGCACGAGGCGGAGATGCGTCTCTTCGGCGCGGGAAACATGGCCGCGCTCGTGTTAGAGCAAGGGCAGGGACAGCAGCTTCGGCTTGTAAACGGCGGCGCGGCGCAGTATGCGTTTGCGTTGCTTTTGGATTTTCCGCAGCGGCGGCGCATTTACAGAATTTCGCTCACTGCCGAGCTTGAAGCGGGCACGACGCTCTCGGTTTCGGGCGCGGACGGGGATGCGATGTTCTCGACCACAGGGACGGACGGAAAGGTTCGCGCCTATTCGTTTGTGCCCCAAAATCTATATATGGAAAGCGGCGTTTTGCGCTTTTTCGGCGTGGGGCGCATCAAGCTTCACACACTGCGGCTGGAATACGCCGAGGTTGAAAACACATTTGGGAGGTATGGCATATGCTGATTAATATAAAGGCGGACGGCTGCCGTCTGTTTGCCGACCAGCCGGTGATTGCCAGCGGGTCGGTCGGGACGGTGAATGTGCGGTTTTGCTTGGATCCGCTGTGGGCGGATTATCAAAAGAGCGCGGTTTTCCGCGCCGGCGGCAAAAAATACACGATGCTTTTGACGGGCGACACCTGCGCGTTTCCGCAGGAGGCGCTGCAAAGGAGCGGCGAGGTGCATCTCGGCCTTGTGGGTGTTTGGGGCGGCAAAACGCTGACCAGCACCATGTGCCGCCTTGTGGTTTCGCCCGGCGCGCCGAAAAACGGGCAGGAGAGCGAAAATTATACGCCCGGACTGTATGAGCAGTTCGCGGCAAAATTTTCAAAATTCGAGAACATGACGGCGACCGCCGTGCAGGGCACCGAAACAAAGGTCAGCGTGACCACGGACGATACGGCCATGCGGCTGGATTTCACGCTGCAAAAGGGCGAGACGGGCGCGCAGGGCGCGCAGGGCGAGGCCGGCGGTTATTATACCCCGTCTGTTGACAGCGCGGGCAACCTGAGTTGGAGCGCGAGCAAATCCGGTATGCCGAGTGTCGGCGGCGCCTATATCCGCGGCGAAAAGGGAGACGCCTTTACCTACGCGGACTTCACCGAGGAACAACTCGCGGCGCTGAAAGGCCCGAAAGGGGACACCGGCGCGAAAGGCGATACAGGCGCGGCCGGAGCGCCGGGCGCGGCGGCGGGCTTTGGTACGCCGACGGCGACGGTAAACGCAAACACGGGTACGCCGAGCGTCACCGTGACGGCCAGCGGCGCGGATACCGCAAAGGTGTTCAGCTTCGCGTTCGAAAACTTAAAAGGCGAAAAGGGCGATCCGGGAAGCGTTGAAAATATACCCGCCGCATCCGCCACGGCGGCGGGCGTTATCAAAATCGGAAGCGGGCTGAAAATCGACGCAGGCGGCACTGCGAGCGTGGACACGGTAAGCGCCGTCACGCAAAACAGCACAAAGCCTATCACGTCCGGCGCGGTGTACGCGGCTATAGGGAACGTCGAGTCCCTGCTCGCGGCAATATAGGAGGGGCGGTATGAGTATTGCAACGCAAATCACACGGCTGAAAAATGCGAAAACCGCGCTTGCCTCCGCGCTGTCGGGCAAGGGCATAACTGTTCCGTCCGCGACAAAGCTTGACGGCTACGCGGCGCTGCTGAGCGGCGCCGCCGCCGTGGTCAACGTATCGGGCGACACGGTAACGGCCGACAAGCTGGCAAAGGGCTACACCGCGCACAACGCGGCGGGCACGCAAATCACGGGAACGATGGAAGCGGGCGGCGAGACCGCGACGCTGACGGTAGACAATGGCACAAGCTCGGCCATATCGGCTAAACTATACAATTTCGACGGTACGGAGACCGCGCTTTCCTTCCCGAGCGGAACCTCCTCCCATACCGTGCCGAAATACGCATTTATCGAAGTCGATTCCGGCGGTTGTTACGCGGAATCTTATACGGGGTGCAAAGCTTATTCCTCTGTGTCGCAGTATAACCCCGACATTGGCGATTTTGAACTGTATTTCGCCGGTTTGCTGGTTACGGCTTCTCAGGCAACTGTAAGTATATCTTACAATTATGTATAAGCAATGTGCGAGCGAACGGTATACATACAGGAGGTGAATCAAAATGACCTGGGAAATCATACTCGGCATCATTACGCTTGTCGGCTTCGGCCTCTCGGTAATCACGCCGATTATCAAGCTCAATTCGAGCATAACCAAACTGAACTGCTCGATTGACAGCTTAAATCAGAACATGGCGCGCAACGAAGCGCGCATCACGCATCACGGCGAGCAGCTTGACAACCACGAGCACCGGCTTACTGTGCTGGAGGCGAAGGAGAAAGGAGACAAGGGATGATTATACCGTTTGAAACGGAGCAGGTAAAACTGACCTCCCCTTACGGGGAACGAACCTTAAACGGGCAGACGAATTTTCATACCGGATACGACCTTGTGGGCGTCGGTTCAAAGAACGTGACGGCGGTTGAGAGCGGCACGGTCGTGCGTTCCCGAATCGTGACCGACAAGCAGAATCTCACATGGCAGTGGGGCAATTATGTTTGTGTGAAAACGGCGGCCGGACAGTACCATTATTACTGTCATTTGGACTCGCGCGCGGTGCGCGAGGGGCAGAATGTGAAAGCCGGCGAAAAGCTCGGCGTGATGGGGAACACGGGCTATTCGTTCGGTGCGCATCTGCATTTTGAGGTGCGGCGCGCGGACGGAAAAACGAAAGTCAATCCGGAGGAAGTGCTGCAAATTCCGAACGCGGTCGGCACATACGCGCGCATGTCGCTGAGCGCGGCGGTGGATGCGCTGCAAGCGCGCGGCGTGCTGTCAAGTCCGGAGTATTGGAAGAAAAACGCGGAAAAACTGCAATATCTGCCCGATCTGATCCGCAACATGGCGGAGGCGCTTGCGCGATGAGGGAATTTTCAAAATGCGTGATCGCGCTTTTGATCGGCGCATGGTTTTTGTGCGCGCTGCTCGGCATCGCGGTCGTCCTCGTGCAGCTTGTGCGCGGGGACTGCGCCGTGAATCTGTCGGATCTTTTGCTGTATATCGGCGCGCCGATGACCGGCGGCATTGTGAGCTATATGCTCAAAAGCGCCTATGAGAACAAAGAGAAAATAAAGGGCGGCCATACGGAGCCGCCCCAGATTGATGAGGTGTGAGCAATGAAAGAGCTTTTAAGAAAAGTGGGCAGCCGGAAATTTCTGGTGGCGGTGACGGGCGTCGTGAGCGGCATTGTGCTGATTGTCGGCGGCAATGTGACCGAGGGGGTGACGGCGGTTGTCGCCTCCGTGGTGGCGTATCTTGCGGCGGAGGGCATTGTGGATATGGCCGCCGTCAAAAAAGCGATCTGCGAGCAGGAAGAAAAATAAACCGCCCGCCGCGTCGTAAGACGTTGGGTTATACAAAAGGCAGCCGCTTCCAGCGGCTGCCTTTTGAGCGTCGAAAAACCAAGGTTTTGCGGCGATGGGGCGTATTCTCGCGCCGTCGACGGCGGCACTCGCACGCCTGTAAGGTGTTTACAAGGCGGCACATGTCCGCCTTTTTCCGCCGCAAAACCTTGGTTTTGCGGCGATGGGGCGCGTATAGGCGTGAGGAGGGGCATGAGGGGGTACCAGGCGTCAGCCTGGGGGAGTCCTGATGCCAAAAAGGAGGGGCCCTGCGCAGCCGGGAGGCGTCCTGACGCCAAAAAAGAGCCCCCTTTTCGGGCGGTATATTCGCGCCGTCGCGCCGCCGACGGCGGCGCTCGCGTATCAGCGCGTTCGCTCGCGCCCCGATACGCAAGTGCAAAGCATACTTTATTGCAAAATTGCAAAGTTCGGCTGCTTACCGGTCGTACTCGGACAACAGCCATAC
Organism: uncultured Eubacteriales bacterium; assembly: GCA_900546635.1. GTDB lineage: Bacteria > Bacillota > Clostridia > Oscillospirales > CAG-272 > UMGS902. Next base: position 27,671 of record URDS01000003.1, read on the forward strand.
CTTGCCCGTTTCGGCTTCGGCCTGAAAATTGCCGTTTTTCTGTTCGGACATACAGGCAAAAAGCAGATTGCCTTGTCCGTCGGTTTTCAGGTCGTACACGCTTAAATTGGCGAAGTTGTACCCGTCAAAGCCCCGTACCGCTTCGAGCGCGTCATACAAAACCGCGCCGTCGGCGCGCCGCAGGACGTACAGACGCTCGATTGCGGTCCCGAAGCTTGGGATCTCGCAAACGTTTATCAGCAGATAGTCGCCGAACGTGCAGCCACTGCGCATAAAATCTTCCGGATTCTTTTTCAGCGTTTCAAAAGCCGCGCCCGCCGCGTCCGCTTCGGAGACGGGAAGGCGGATTTCGTACATCTCTGCCGATGCGTCTTCGTCAACCGAAACGTATATCGTGCTGATCTCATCCCGGCGAAAGCGCGGTATCCCGTCAAACGTAAACTGAAAATCGCGGTGTCCGTTGCCCGCGCCGCCGGATACGGCTATATGCTGCGCGGGGTATCCGTTGATCGAGATTTTCACGCTTTGGGCGACCAAATCCGCCTTTTCTTCGGGCGTTATGCCGGCCTCCGCGCCGTATCCGCCGCTGACAAAACTTTGAAGCTTGCCGAGAAGCTCCGACGAATAAAACAGCGCCTCATTTTGATAAAACGCCGCTGTAATCGAGTATCCCGTGCCTGAGCAGCAGAGCGCCGCGTTTAGATGATCGGCGTCGCCGCTTCCGAAGCGTCCGTCTTTTGTGTACGAAATCGAAAAGCCGCCGACGCCCTCTTCCGCCGTCGGACGCCCCTGCGACAGCCGGACGGAATATTCATAGCCGGCGCGGTCGGCGCTGAGAATGTCGAGCGTCCGGCGCTCGGCGTCCCAGTTTACGGTATAGCCGAAATCACGCATTTCCTCGGCCAAAATATAGGTTCTGCCGCCGATGTTGCAGGCGGTGACCGCGTTTCCGTCAAGATAGGTCACAATGTCGGTCTCATAGTAGGAACCGAGAATCGTTCCGGAGGGGAGATCGGATGTTTGCACGGCGGGCGGCGCTCCGTTTACCGGATGGGGCGCGCGGGAAATGCGGAGCGTTCTTTCCGATTCGCTAAAGACCACATCAAAGCTGTAGAAATGCATATCCTCGGCGCTGATTAGGGTCGCTCCGCCGATGTTGATCGAGTCGATCGCATATCCGTTTAAAGACGTGCGGATGTCGGTGGCATAGTAAACGCCCGCAATATCTCCGCTTTTGGCTTGACACACAAGGGGTATGGATAAGCAGATCAGAAACATTGCAAAGAAGAACATGCGCTTTTTCATTTTCAAATCTCCTTTACCGTCCGGATTTTTCCCTTTGATTCCGCAGCGCCGGTTTCACGCGCGGCGGCGCTTGCTTTGAAGCGCGGAAGACGCGGGAAATCATGACCGCAGAATTTTTTCCATCGCCCTGCCCTTGGCCGCCTCGTCGATCAGCTTGTCCAAACACCGAATCAGCCGCATCGTGGGGTCTTCGATCGTTTCGACGCGAACGCCGCAGACCGTTCCCTTGATTTTTACGCTGTTCGGATGGATGAGAGGGGCGTTTGCAAAAAAAGTTTGATAATCCACGTCCTTTTGCAGCTGCGCCTCAAGACCCTTTTCATCATAGCCCGTGAGCCAGCAAATGATCTCGTCTGCTTCCTGCTTTGTGCGGCCTTTTCGCTCCGCTTTTTGCAGAAGCAGCGAATAAACCTTGGAAAATTTCATGGCAAATACTTTGCTGTTTTCCATAAAACGCCTCCGTAAATTCCGAATTTGCAGATCGCTTTTGAGACAAATCAAGGCAGCCGCAAATGCGGCTGCCTCAGTCTGTCGAACAAGCAGGACGTTTTCGACAAGGGGAGGCGCGCACGCCCGCTCCGTCGCTCCGGTCTCAAATGTCGGTTGCTTTTACGCCGATTGTGTCGGCTGCGTTTAGCGTCTTTTGAAAAGCCGCGCTCAGTTTTCGAGATCGCTTCCGAACTCGTTCAGATAGCCGAAAAGTCCGCCCGAAACCGCGTTCAGAAAATCGTCGTTGTTTTCCTCGGCGACAGTCCAGCTGCCGTCGGTTTTGACCATGTTGACGGTTACGTTTTTGGTGGTGGTGGGCGCGTCGGCCGCTGCGAGTATGTCCAGCATCACTTTGCCGTCGGCGTCCCAGTCCTCCTCGCCCATGTGCGCCATGGCTTCGGTCAGATACTTTGTGAATACGGCCTGCATGTCAACCACGGTGATTTCGAGCGCGACCGTCGCCGTATCGCCGGAAATTTTTTCCTCGCCTACGGTGTATTTCATGTTTTCGTAGATTCTTTTCTGCATTTCCATATCTTCGTCGGTGAGCGAAGTATCCCCGTCCTCAAAAATCTCTCCGCTGCGGAGCTTTTCAAGTTCGTCGGTCAGAACCTGCGAGGGGGTCTTGCCGCCGCAGGAAACAAGCAGAAGGGCTGTAAGCAGCAGCGCTGCGGTCAGAAATAAAGAGACAAGTTTTTTCATGGTTTCCTCCAAATACGGTGAATTATAGAACGATACTGCCGTTATTATATAAGATTTCAGCGGAAACGTCAATAGATTCTTGTGCTTTTCCGAACTTCGGGCGCGGCCGGGGAAAAAACGATTTTGCGCGTATGCAAATCTTTACGCATTTTTCTTGACAAAGCGTATATGCCGATGTATAATAATAAAGTATCGGACGGCGGTTTCGGACCATTAGCTCAGTTGGTTAGAGCTACCGGCTCATAACCGGTCGGTCCTAGGTTCGAGTCCTAGATGGTCCACCAAAAGGGGAACGTCCAAATGCGCGAATGTTCCGATACGAGCGCTTCCGGGCGCTTCCCCGGCGCTTTGCGGGCATAGTTCATTGGTAGAACATCAGCTTCCCAAGCTGAGGAGGCGGGTTCGATTCCCGTTGCCCGCTCCAAAAAGAAACGGCTGCTTATCTTATGATAAATTGCCGTTTCTTTTTGGTATTTTTCACTTTTCTTTTCTTCTTTTTTCTTTTAAATTGGCGTTTCCAAATAAAAAGGAAAAAAGAAGAAAGAAAAAAGCCGGTAGCTTTGCTGCGCAAAGCATTGAAAAAGATACAAAAATAAGGTATGCTAATGCAAGGAGATATACGATTGCGAAATAAATAAAAAGTATGGTTTACGCCCTGCTGAAATTATAAGTCAGAATCGGAGGATGCGCATATGTATGAGCCGAGTGTTGACGAGTTGTTTTTCTTTAACAGCTATTCTGATATGCTGCCGATTTATATGGAAATGATGAATTGGCTTACTGATAAGTATGACGATATTTCTGTCAAGATCGGAAAAACGGCGATTTCTTTGCGGAATCAACATGTTTTTGCGACCGTATCGTTGCCTTGGAGAACGGTGAAGGGTTGGCCGCAGCGTTATCTTCTGTTTTCTATCGGGCTTCCTTATCATAAAGATTCGCCAAAGGTACGCTGCGCTGTTGAGCCGTACCCAAATCGCTGGACACATCATATTTTGGTAGAAACTGCGGAGGAATTTGACGAAGATTTGCGAAGTTGGATGGATGAGGCTTATTCTTTTTCCAAAGTTAAGTGATACGGGATATAGGCGTGAACCAAGGCCGGAACGACTTACTTTGGCCGCCGACGAAAAGTGCGGTTCTATCGAAAAAGACAAAATGGTTTTCGTCTGTATATGAAAAAACCAAATTAAAACTCGGAGAAAGAGACATGTATTCGCTTTTGCTTGCGCTCATTTATCTCGCTTTTATCAGCCTCGGACTGCCCGATTCGCTTCTTGGAGCGGGGTGGCCTGTGATCCATACCGATTTGAATGTTCCGATCTCTTATATGGGAATCGTTTCAATGGTCATATCGGGCGGAACGATTGTATCCAGTCTTCTGTCGGACCGGCTGACAAGAAAGCTCGGCACGCAGATTGTAACGGTAGCCAGCGTATTTCTGACGGCGCTGGCCCTGCTCGGATTTTCTATTTCCGGCCGGTTCTGGATGCTCGTGGTCTTTGCGGTTCCCTATGGACTCGGCGCCGGGGCGGTTGACGCCGCGCTGAACAACTATGTCGCCCTCCACTATACCTCAAAGCATATGAGCTGGCTGCACTGCTTTTGGGGAGTGGGAACGATCGTCAGCCCGTTTGTCATGAGCCGCGCGCTGGCAAATTCGGTTTGGAACAGCGGATACCGGACGGTTGCGTTTATTCAGCTTGGCATCGGTTTGTTTCTGCTTGCCACGCTTCCGGTTTGGAAGAAAACCAACCCGAAAAAGGCCGGGGACGGGACGGCGCGCGTCGGGCTTGTCGGCGCGCTGAAAATCAGAGGCGTTCCCTATCTTTTGATCGGCTTTTTCGCGTACTGCGCCGCGGAAGCTACCGCGATGGGATGGGCGAGCACGTATTTGGTGGAAGTGAAAGGCCTGCCGACCGAACGGGCGGCGGGACTGGCCTCGCTGTTTTACATCGGACTGACCGCGGGCAGATTTCTCGGCGGCTTTCTTATGAATCGGTTCGGGGACAGAAAGATGATCCTTTTTGGCGCGTGCATTCTGTCGTGCGGAATTTTTTCCCTGCTGATCCCCGCAAAAGATCCGGTCGTTTCGCTTGTCGGGTTTGCCGTTATCGGATTTGGCTGCGCGCCGATTTACCCCTGTATCATTCATTCCACGCCCGCGAATTTCGGCGCGGAAAATTCGGGCGCGATCATCGGGATTCAAATGGCGAGCGCCTATGTCGGCTCGACTTTTGTTCCGCCGTTGTTTGGATGGCTCGGAAGCCTTGTCGGTTTTTCGATTCTTCCGGTCTATCTCCTTGCGTTTGTTCTTTTGATGGTCGGCATGGTGGAACTGACGTTCAGAACCGCGGCCAAACGCGGAACGTAATTTGACGGTATGCGCGAATGCGCGGGGAATTTCAGAAATTTTCAGCGGCGCGGAGGAATATTGTATGATACGGTATGATCGATTGTGGGCGGTCATGAAAGAAAAAGGGGTTTCAACCTATCGTTTGAGAGCGGATCACGGATTCAATTCCAAAACCATCGCCAAGCTCCGAAACAACGAAAATGTCACGACGAATGCGCTGAATAAGCTCTGTGCGATATTAGACTGCGAGCTATCCGACATTGTTCAATATGAAAAAGATGAAACGGCGGAGAGTCTGTAGAAAATGCTGAAAACAGAATGGCTTTTCTTTGATATAGGGTCAACGCTGGTTGATGAGTCTGAGGCTTATCATCACCGGATTCGGGAGATGATCGAGGGCAGTGAGATCACATTTGAACAGTTTTGCGAGATGCGCATCCGATTTGCCAAAAAAGGACTTGACGGGGATGCGGCTGCGGCGGCGTGGTTTCATTTAAAGAAGACGCCGTGGCATAGTGAGGATGAGATGCCGTACAGAGATACGGAAAGCGCGCTCTCCGCTTTGAAAGCGCGCGGGTATCAGATGGGCGTCATTGCAAATCAGGCGCCGGGCGCAGATTCGCGGCTTGAACGGTGGGGACTCTTGAAATTTTTCGATGTAGTCGCTACGTCGGCTGAAATGGGCGCCGCCAAACCGGACAGAGAAATTTTTCTGCGCGCTTTGAATCGGGCGAACTGCCGGCCGGAACATGCATATATGATCGGTGACCGGCTTGACAACGATATTGCCCCTGCCAAAGCGCTTGGTATGACAACGATTTGGATGATGAGGGGATTGGCCGCTTATCAATCACCGAAAAATGAAGCGGAAACTCCGGATTTTTCAGTCGGAAGCCTTAGCGACCTGTTGAAGTTGCTGCCTTAGCGCGGTTGCCGGTGTTTTGGCATGCATAATGCGTTTATCGGTTTTGTATGAAAAAGAGATATTGAATGAAGAGAAAACCGCTCTTGCCTGAAAGCAAGCGCGGTTTTTGGTTTGTTGATAAAGATAAGAATTGCAAATAAAATAAATACGTTTACAAGTCGGCCATGCGCCGCCTTGTAAACACCTTACGGGCGCGCGAGCGCCGACCGTAGGAGGCGCGACGGCGCGAGCGAACGCGCCCTATCGTCGCAAAACCAAGGTTTTGCGGCGGAAAAAGTCGGCCACGCGCTTTTTTTCGTCAAATCGCGATCATGCCCATCATCGTGCCGCGCTTTTCGCCCATGCGGCGGTGCGAGTAAAACAGATCGGGATTTTCAAAGGTGCAGAGACCGGAAAGATCGATGCCCGATTCGGGCAGCCCCGCGGCGAGCAGAAGCGTTTTGTTGATCTCGCCGAGGTCGCAGAGAAATTTTCCGGCCTCGCCCGCGGGGCGGAGGTGGCGCAGCGTCAGGCGATCCTCTCCGAGCACGTCCAGCACGCGCTTTGCGACCTCCTCGCCGACCTCATAGCGCGCCATGGAGATGTGCGGGCCTATCGCGGCGCGGATGTCCTCGGCGCACGCGCCGAGAAAGCACATTTTCGCGACCGCCTGCCCGACGATGTTTTCCACCGTGCCGCGCCATCCGGCGTGAACGGCGGCAATGACTTTTGCGCCGGGGTCGGCCAGCAGAATCGGCACGCAGTCGGCCACCCGCACGCCGAGCGCCGTTCCGATGGAATCGGTGACGAGCGCATCCCCCTCGAAGGAGGCGGGCGTGTAAATGCCGTGGCCGCCGAGCGTTTTGTCCACGACCGTGACCTTGGCGGAGTGAATCTGCGGCATGACGATCAGGGTATGCGGATCGACATCGACCGCCTCGCAGAAGCGCTCGATATTTTTCTGTACGATAATATCCTTGTCTCCGCGGTAAAAACCGAGATTCAGGGACTTTGTATGCTCGGCGCGCGAAAGGCCGCCGATCCTTGTGGAAAAGCCGTGGCGAACCGGGTAGAGCGCCTCGGAATAAAAATAGGTTACGCCGTTGTAATCAGTGCGTTGTTGCATGGAATCTAACCTTTCATACTGCAAAAAGCTTGATCATTTTGACCGCGCTGCCCGCCGGGTATGCGCGCACCTCGCCCAGCCCGAAGAACACGTTTCGTTCGTAGAGCCGGACGCGCGCGCCGTCGGGCAGCGCGCTTTTGAGCTTGCTCTGATAGATCTCGCAGCCGTTTTTGCACAGCCGCGCGTAAAAATCGGGGAGTCTCAGCGCCTCAAGGTCCGAAAACGCGCTTTCCACGGGCAGAAGAAGCGATTGGCGCGCGTCGGCCTCAAGCGCCTCCAGTTCTTCGAGCGTGTGCGCCCGGTCGATCGAAAAGTCGCCGCTTTGCGTGCGCCGCAGCGCGGTCATGACCGCGCCGCAGCCGAGCGTCCGTCCGAGGTCGGCGATCACGGCGCGCACATAGGTGCCTTTCGAGACGGAGAGGGCGAGCGTGTAAATATCCTTTTCGAGCGGCGCCGCTTCGATTTCGTAGATTTCGATTTCCCGCGGCGGGATTTCCGGCGTCTGTCCCTGTCTTGCGTAGTCGAGCAGCTTTTTTCCGCCGATCTTGACCGCGCTTATCATCGGCGGGGTCTGCATTCTGCGCCCGCGCATGGCCGCGGCCGCGGCCAGAACCGCGCCGCACGCCGGGACAGGCGCGCCGGTTTCCCGGAGCGTGCCGGTGCTGTCGTCGGTGTCGCTCACAACGCCGAGCCGGAACGCGGCCTCATAGCGCTTGTCGTGCGCGCTCAGATATTCGGAGGCCTTGACCGCGCGGCCGACGAGCAGCGGCAGAACGCCGGTCGCCATCGGGTCGAGCGTGCCGGTGTGTCCGATCTGCCTTGTGCCGTACAAACGGCGCGCGCGGTTGACGACATCGTGCGATGTCATGCCGGCCGGCTTGTCGAGAATCAGAATGCCCGAATTATTCATCGTCCTCTGTGCGCGCGACCGAAATCGAAAGCTCGCCGAGCGCGGCCGCGTCGGCGGCCGACGGGCAGCCGGACATCAGTTCGGAGGCGTTTTGCACCTTCGGGAACGCGATCACGTCGCGGATATCCTCAAGGCCGAGCGCGAGGGTCACAAGCCGGTCGAGGCCGAACGCCATGCCGCCGTGCGGCGGAACGCCGTATTGGAACGCTTCGAGCAGAAAGCCGAATTTTTCAGCCGCTTCCGCCTCGCTCATGCCGAGCGCGCGGAACATGCGGGACTGAATCTCGGGGTCGTGGATCCGGATGGAGCCGCCGCCGAGTTCGGTGCCGTTGAGCACAATGTCATAGGCGACGGCGCGCGCATTTGCCGGATCGCGCTCGATTTTGTCGAGATCGTCCGGGTTTGGCATGGTGAACGGGTGGTGCTTTGCATAGTAGCGCCCGTCGTCCTCAGAATATTCAAAGAGCGGGAAGTCGGTGACCCAGAGGAACTTATAGTCGTGCGGGTCGAGCAGGCCGAGCCGCTTCGCGCACTCGACGCGCAGGGCGCCGAGCGTGTCGAACACGACCGAATCCTTGTCCGCGCAGATGAGGATCAGGTCGCCGTCGGCGGCGCCGAGCCGCTCGACGATCGCGGCGTTTTCTTCGGGACGCAGGAATTTGGCAAACGAGGACGAGACCTCGCCGCCTGAGAATTTCGACCACGCAAGTCCGCGCGCGCGGTAGGATTTCGCAAATTCGCCGAGCGAATCGATTTCCTTGCGGGAGAAGGACGCGCCGCCGCGCACGTTGATGGCGCGCACGCTTCCGCCGGCCGCTACGGCGCCGGCAAACACCTTGAACTCGGTATTTTGGACGAGATCGGAAATGTCGCGGAGTTCAAAGCCGAAGCGCATGTCCGGCTTGTCCGAGCCGAAGCGCTCCATCGCTTCCTTATAGGTGAGCCGCAAAAACGGAACGGTCAGATCAACGCCGAGAAATTCTTTCCAAAGCCGCTTCAAAAAGCCCTCGGTCACGCCGATAACGTCGTCCTGCCGGACGAAGGACATTTCCACGTCGATCTGCGTAAATTCCGGCTGGCGGTCGGCGCGCAGATCCTCGTCGCGGAAGCAGCGGGCGATCTGGAAGTAGCGGTCAAAGCCCGCCACCATCAAAAGCTGCTTGTACAATTGGGGCGACTGGGGCAGCGCGTAGAATTTGCCCGGATGCACGCGGCTTGGAACCAGATAGTCGCGCGCGCCTTCGGGCGTCGGCTTAATCAGCGCGGGCGTTTCGATGTCCACAAAGCCATGCTCGGCGTAGTAATCGCGCGCGATTTTTGTGATCGCCGAGCGCGCCAGGATGTTGCGCTGCAAATCCGGGCGGCGCAGATCGAGATAGCGGTAGGCCAGGCGAAGCTCGGAGCGGACGTTGCTGTTTTCCTCAATGGCAAAAGGGGGCGTTTTGGACATGGAGAGGATGCGGAGCTCGCGCACCGCGACTTCGATTTCGCCGGTCGGCAGGTTTCGATTGACCGCGGCTTCTCCGCGGGCGCGAACCACGCCGCGTGCCAGAAGCACAAATTCGCTGCGGACCGAAAACGCGGTTTTGAAAGCGTCCTTTTCGGTCGTTTCGTCCACGGCAAGCTGAATGATGCCGCTGCGGTCGCGCAGGTCGATAAAGATCAGGGAGCCGAGGTCGCGCTGCTTTTGGGCCCATCCCATCAGGCAGACCTCTTTGCCGAGGTCGGCCGAGCGCAGTTCGCCGCACCGGCAGGTGCGAACGTCGTCTTGCTGTAATAGCTGTGCCATTGTTTTTGTCTCCTTTGGCGTAAATCTGAAAATCTGAGATTCCGTGAAGCGGATCTATACTGAAAAGCAGGAGATTTCCCGCCGCACGCCGGCGGGACTGCTTGCTTTTGACGCAGTGAATTTATTTGTACAGTCGCGGGTATTTTCTTTTGATGCGTGTTTCGCCTTTTTTTCGCGGCAGGCGCGGATGCGCGCGGTTGTTTCGCAAAATCAAAATCGGTACATCCGGCGCTGCAAAAGACAGAGGCCGATGCGCGCGTTTTTATGCGCATCGAACGTAGAATTTGCCCGGATGCACGCGGCTTGGAACCAAAATAAAATTCTTCGGCAATCCTTATATTTTTATGCGTCCGGCGGCTTTGCCAGCCGCTTTCCGATGATTTCAAACGCCTTTTCATAGAGCGCTTGCCGGTTGTAGTAGTCCAGCGTCAGCCGGTCGGTCGTCTTTGCGTCAAGCGTGTCGGCCGCAAGGCGCTCGATGCTCCCGTATCCGAACAGGTTGGACAGGTCGTATACCGCGCTGTCGTAGATCACATCGAGCATCTTTTCGTCGTCGGGATTGCCCTGCGTGAGATTCTTTTGCACAAGCGGTTCGATGTATCCGTAGGACAGAAAGGCCATGCGGTCGATCAGGTATTCGATCTTGCGCGTATCGGCCGCGCCGGCCGGGATCGCCAGAACCGGCGTTCCGCGCAGATCCACAAAGCAGCGGTAATCCTCCGCGGCGTTTTGCTTTGGCATCGGCAAAAGGCCGATGTCGCTGATCGCGGTTTTGATCGTCTCAACTTCGGACAGCTTTGCAACGCCGAACAGGGAGGCCGCGTTTTCAAAAGCGGTCTCATGGACGCGCACGCTCTCCTCAAGCGACAGATCGATCACGGCCGAAAGCTTGTCCCGCAGCGTATCGAGCGTCACGGAGATTTCGGGCGTGTCCGAGGTGGATTCGGCAAAGCTGCCGCCGAGCGCGGTGTAAATAGCGAAAGCGTCCTCGCTGCCGAACGTGAGACCGGAAAAGCCCGCGCCGTCGGGCGCGCCCGACGCATCCTGCGCGTCCGGCCCGGCCGTTTCGGCTTCCCCGGCGAAAACGCGATCCGTCTGCATCTGATCCATCAGCGTCGGCACGGAGGGGGGATTTTCGTAAGCGGCGGCCGCCGTTTTGCTCACGGCCAGCAGTTCTTCAAAGGTAAACAGCCCGTCGAGCGCCGAGGCCGAGAGGGTGAGCGCCGTGTTTTCCGAATTTTCCAGCATACGGAGCAGCGAGCGGTTATACAGAAGAACCGAGGCGCCCTGCCGCGCGTCCAGCGCTGCGGAGGAGATCAGATAGCGCTTGCCGAACAGGGAAAGCTCGTCCATGCCGGCGGCGTCGTACCAGGGCAGCGTATCCTGTATGTATGCGCTGTCCGACGTGTCAAAGAGATGTCCGGCGGCCAGCAGCTTTGAAAGATTTTGCGCCGCGTCCGCGGCATAGAGGTTGTATTGGCGGTCGCCGGACAAAAGGTCGGCCGTCGCTTCGGCGTAAAAGTCGGCGGTATACGCGAGGTCCAGCGTGATGCCGGTTTCTTCTTTTAAGTGGTTGTTGCGCAGCCATACGCGCCGCGCAAGCCCGTTTTCGTCCGCCTGCCCGGTAAAATACGGATAGGCGGCGCGGTCGCACAGAAGGGAGAGCGTAAATCCGTCCGTGTCTGGGGGAACGACCAGCGTGGGGGAAAGAACCGTGAGGGACGCGCGGATCTCTTCATTTTCGCCGCTGATGTCGGTCACCCGCTTTGAGGCGGCCATTAGCAGTGCCGCGCCGGCGAGCAGTCCGGCAAGAACCGCAAAAACGAGAAACAAATAGACCTGCTTTTTCTGCATGAAGCCACCTCCTTATCCTAAAGTTTGCGGGATCTGCGAAATGACGTGTCCCGCGCCCGAACAAAACGCGGCGGGCTTCAGCCGCCCACGGGAACGCGGCGCACGCGCCGGCTTACAAGGCAGACCGCTTCATAGTTGATGGTTCCGGCGGCGCGGCAGAGCCGCTCGATGTTCTCGCCCTTCGCGTCAAAGATGCACACTTCGTCTCCGACGGCGGCGGGAATGCCGCTCACGTCGGCCATGCACTGATCCATGCAGATCCGGCCGAGCAGGGGCGCGGGACGCCCGCTTATCATGACCGTGCCGTTTTTATAGGCGCGGATAAAGCCGTCCGCGTACCCGATGGGGATGGTCGCGACCGTGGTTTCGGCTATGGCGCGAAATTCCGCGCCGTAGCTTACCGTGTCGCCCGCGTGTACCGTGTGGATCTGCGCGATGCGGGACTTGAGGCGCATGACGGGAATCAGATTCGGGTCGGCCACCTCGCCCGACGGGGGCAGGCCGTAGAGCACGATGCCCAGCCGTACAAAGTCCTGGTAGAGCGCAGGCAGGCGGAGCGCGCCCGCGCTGTTGCAGATGTGTTTTTTCGGAAAGCGCAGTCCGGCGGCCTCGCACGCCCGCAAAGTGCGCAGATAGCGCTCGGTCTGGACGCCGGTCATCGCCGAGCCGGGCTCGTCCGCGCAGGCAAAATGCGAAAATACGCCGTCAATCCGCACGCCGGGCAGCGCCGCGGTCTCGCAGATCGCGCGCACGGTGTCTTTTAGACATTCGTCGTGCGTGTCAAAGCCGAGGCGGTTCATGCCGCTGTCGAGCTTGATGTGGCAGGCGACGCGCGTGTTCTGCGCGCTGGCCGCCGCGTCGAGCGCCCTTGCGTATTCGAGCGAGAAAACCGCCTGCGTCACGCCGTACCGGCCAAGCGCCGCGATGTTTTCGGGTTCGGGCGGCGTGTAGCCGAGAATCAGGATGGTTTCGGCGCGCGCGCCCGCGCGTCCGAGGATGGCGCAGACCTCCTCGGCCTCCTCAAGGCTGGAGACGGCGAAATGCCGCGCGCCCGCCTCGTAGAGCGCGGGGACGCAGAGCTTTGCCGAGTGGCCGTAGGCGTCGGCTTTGACGACGCACATCGCTTCGGTCGCGCCGGAGACCGCGCGCAGCTTCCCGCGAAGATATGTAAAATTGTGCCGCAGTGCCGAAAGGTCGATTTCGGCGATATTTTTTTCGGTCATGATTTCACCCGTTTTCGATTATGCTGAATTTTACGATGTCCGCCGCGAGCTTCCGTCCGCCGATCTCGCCCTCAATCCGCACCGGCCGTCCGGCGCTGTCCAGCGAGAGCTTGTAGCTGTCCTTGCCGTAATCCCCGGAAAGGACCGAAAGGCCGTCCCGCTCGGTTTTTTTAATCAGGCAGCCGCGCGGGATTTCAAACAGCGCCGTGACGGCGAACAGGCCGGCCGTGCCCGGCGAGGCGGGAAAGGACAGCGCGTCCTTTTCCAGCGTGATCTGCCCGTCCGGCGTGCGCCGCGCGGTGACGCCCGCGAGATTCTCAGGCGCCGTGAAGCAGAGCGACTGTTCTTCGCTGTTTTTGGTATAGACCGCGCAGAATTGCGTTTTCTCGGTGGTACAGCTGATCTCGGCGGTAAAATCCGCGTCCTGATAAGCGAGCGGGTCGTGCTTTGTGCCCGTGCAGGCCGAAAGCAGGATGCAGAAAATCAAAGCAGGAATCGCCGCCGCGCGGCCGAAAACATGTCTCATACAGAACCTCCCGTATAGCGGCGCGCGCCTTTTCGCGCGCGCCAAAAGTCTTTCGGCGCCGGGGTTCCGGCGCTTTTGCAGTTCGTTATACAGGATATGAAAAGTATGCTTGAAACATGCGGGACACGGCCAAAACAAACGGCTTTCCGAGCGGGCGGGGATATATGCCGCCGCCCCGCTGTCCTTTTAAAGCTCCGGCAGATTGTCTGAGCGTACCGTTACAGAGGGGATCACGCGCCAGATGCAGTCGATCATGCGCGCGCTCGCGTCAAACAAAAGCGCCTCGCAGCCGCGGTCCGCTTCATAGACGAGCGCGTAGGCGCAGGCCGAGCGCTTGGAGGAACGCAGGTCGTGGATTTTCTTCGGGGTCAGGCCGCCCTCAAACCGGCCGTTTTGATACGGCGCGCACCGGCGCGCGGATTTTTTCAGATCCACCGACAGCTTTTCCCGGCGGTACTGGCGGTTGTAGACGGCCGCCGCGTCGAAAATCGAGCCGGTCAGCGTGTATTCGTATTCGATCGCCGTAAATCTGGAGAGATACCAGAGGAGCGCGCCGGCCGCCGCGAGAATCACGGCCGACCAGAGCAAACCGAGGGCGGGCAGAAGAAAAAGAAAAAAGACAGCGGCAAAAAGCAGAGCCAGCGCCGCCGCCGCGCACAGCGCGGCGAGGTAGGCGCCCTCCGCCTTTTTCCGCACGGCGTATTCACAAAAATCATGCTCGTACATTTTGTATACCTCCGGGCATTTTTTTCATCAGCGGTACCGCGTGCGCGCGGATATGCGCGCGCGGCGGTACGAACTAACCCCGGCTTTGCCGTTCGGCTTCGGTTTTTCGCCGTTTCCGGGGTTTATATCAATTCAGTATAGCACACGCGCCCGCAAATTTCAATTATTTTTCTCGAATTCTCGCCGAATCTCTTGAATCCGGCGGCGATTTATAGTATCATATACGCGGAATCCGAAGAATCGGGATCCGCTCCGGCCGCCCTAAAGCCGAAAAAAAGGCGGCGCGGCCGGTACAGACGCATCGAAATTTTTTGAAATGAGGTTGATTGAAATTAAAGCTGTAATCACAGTGATCGGCCGGGATCAGGTCGGCATCATCGCAAAAGTCAGCGCAAAATGCGCGGAGTACGGCGCGAATATTACCGAGATCACCCAGAGCGTGCTGGACAAGTATTTTGCCATGATTATGGTCGCGGAGATCGACGGACTGAAGGGCGATTTTTCCGTATTCGCGGATGGGCTGGCCGCGCTCGGCAGCGACGCCGGGTTGGAGATCCGCTGCATGCATGAGGATATTTTCGACTGCATGCATTCGGTATGAGGAGAGCGCCCGATGATTAATACTGCGGATATTCTTGAAACCATCAATATGATCCGGCAGGAGAATTTGGACGTGCGCACGGTCACAATGGGCATTTCGCTCTATGACTGCGTTTCGGACGACTGCGACCGTCTTTGCCGGAATCTCTACGACAAGATCACCCGCCGCGCGGCAAATCTGGTTTCCGAGTGCGAGAAGCTGGAAAAGCTGTACGGCGTGCCGATCGTCAACAAGCGCATTTCGGTCACGCCGATTTCCTGCATCGGCGGAAAGAGCTCGCCTGAGGAATATGTGCGTATCGCCAAAACGCTCGACCGCGCGGCGCGCGATCTCGGCGTCAATTTTATCGGCGGCTTTTCCGCGCTTGTGCAAAAGGGCATGACGTGCGGCGCGGACCGCATGATCGAGGCGATTCCCGAAGCGCTGGCCGAGACCGAGCTTGTCTGCTCGTCGGTCAACGTCGGCTCGACCCGCGCGGGCATCAATATGGACGCGGTCGCGCGCATGGGGCGCACGGTCAAAGAGGCCGCCGCGCGCACGGCCGACCGCGACGCAATCGGCTGCGCGAAGTTCGTCGTGTTTGCCAACGCGGTGGACGACAACCCGTTCATGGCGGGCGCGTTTCACGGCACGGGAGAGGGCGACTGCGTGATTAACGTCGGCGTCAGCGGTCCCGGCGTCGTGGAAAAGGCGGTTCGCCGCGCGGGCGACTGCGATTTTTCCGCGCTTGCCGACGTGATTAAAAAGACGGCGTTCAAAATCACGCGCGTCGGTCAGCTGATCGCGTATGAGGCTTCCCGCCGGCTGGACGTGCCCTACGGCATTGTGGATCTGTCGCTTGCGCCGACGCCGGCCGTCGGGGACAGCGTGGCGAATATTCTGGAGGCGATGGGACTTGAGCGCTGCGGCGGCTGCGGCACGACGGCGGCGCTTGCCCTGCTCAACGACGCGGTGAAAAAGGGCGGCGTTATGGCGTCCAGCCATGTCGGCGGCCTTTCGGGCGCGTTTATTCCGGTCAGCGAGGACGCGGGCATGATCGCCGCGGCCGAGTGCGGCGTTTTGTCGCTTGAAAAGCTGGAGGCCATGACCGCGGTCTGCTCGGTCGGTCTGGATATGATCTGCATTCCCGGCGATACGAGCGCCGAGACGATCAGCGGCATCATCGCGGACGAAATCGCCATCGGCATGGTCAACAACAAGACCACGGCCGTGCGCGTCATTCCCGCGCCGGGCACCAAGGTGGGCGACCGGGTTGAGTTCGGCGGCCTGCTCGGCCACGCGCCGGTCATGCGCGTCGCCGAGGTCTCCTGCGAGAAGTTTATCGCGCGCGGCGGACGCATTCCCGCGCCGATCCATTCGCTCAAAAACTGAGAAGCGGCGTCCATTCCCAAACCGTCCGAACCCGAAGCTTGCCAAAGCGAAACTTACATAGATTCAAGGCGGCGCAGCCGCCTTTGGGCCAACCGGGAAAACCAAGGTTTTCCGACGGCTGCATTGAATTTCTGCACAGGCGCCGGCAGATTGCCGGAGCGGAGGTGATTTTCCGTGAAAGTGAGAGTTTACGTTTCCCCGAAAACAGCGGGCACGCTCTGGACTCAGCAGGCCGTGCGCGCGATCTCGTCCGAAATTATGCAGAAACGGTATACGCCCGTTTTTTTGGACGCGCCCGACGCGGCGTCGCTGGATTTCGACGAGATCTATGCGCCGGGCGAACGCCGGCTGCTGATTTACGTCGGCGCGTCGGTCGCGATTACGCCGCGCCTGCTTTCGCGCTTTTCCGAATGCGGCGTACACGGCATTTTCATCAATTACGAGTCCTTGGTGCTGTCCGGCCGCTATTCCAAAATCCTGCTTGATTATCGGGACGGTATGCGGAAGATCATCAATTATCTGCTCGCGTCCGGCCGCTCGAATTTTGCGCTCTACGGCATCAATCCGAACTCGGCCACCGACATGATCAAGGACGGCTTTTTTTGCGAATACCTCGGCCGCGGCGGCAAAAATCCCGCGCGCGACATCTACTACAATTATGCGTCGCTGACCGGCTGCTTTGCCCGCTTTTTTGAAAACCGCATGTGCTATGACGCGGTGATCTGCGCAAACGACGTGGTGGCGCTTTCGCTGGTCAGCCATCTGCGCGAAGCGGGGTTCTCCGTGCCGGAGGATCTGTATGTGGTCAGCTTCGGTTCAAGCGTTCTGGCTTCGCTCAGCTTTCCGACGATCACCACCGTCACGGTGGACCATACGGAACTCGGACGGCAGGCCGTGCTGGCCTACGCCTATCTGTATAAGAATCCGGGCGACATTTCGCTCACCGTCAAGGTGGACGCGAAGCTGGTGGTGCGCGCGTCTACCGGCGGTCAGAAGCCCGCGGCGCGCGCCGATGCGTTTTCCTCTTTTTTGCAGCAGGTCCCGGATGTGGAATTTTACGACGACCCGGCGGCGCAGTGCATTTTCCGGGCGGAAACGCTGCTTTCGGGCTGCGACGAACTGGATCTCGGCATTCTGGAGGGCATTCTCAGAGACGAGACCTATCCGCGCATCGCGGAACGGCTGTACACCTCGGAAAACGTCATTTCCTACCGCATCAAGCGGATGTGCCGCACGACCGGATGCCAGAAAAAAAGCGAACTTGTTTCCCTGCTTATGCCGTATATTGACAAAGATTCGATTGGGAGGATGATGGACAAATGACCGAGTTTGAAAAAATTCGCAATCGCAAGATGCTGGAGCGCACGGCCGAGCATCTCCGGCGCCGCCGGTATGAGGCGGTGGTCTGCGAGACGAGCGGGGAGGCCTGCGCCGCCGCGCTTGCGCGCATCGGGGCGGAAGATACTGTTGCGTTCGGCGGCAGCGTTACGCTGTCCCAGATCGGTTTGATGGACGCGCTCCGCAGCGGACATGCGGGGCTTATCGACCGCGAACGCGCGAAAACGCCTGAGGAGAAAAAAGCGCTTATGCGTCGGGGACTGACCGCCGACGTGTTTTTGATGAGCGCAAACGCCGTCAGCGAGAACGGCGTTCTGTATAACATCGACGGAAACGGCAACCGCGTCGCCGCCATGATCTACGGCCCCGACCGGGTGCTGATGGTTGTCGGCGCCAACAAAATCTGCCATACCGAGGAAAGCGCGCTTGCCCGCGCGCGCGGCATAGCCGCGCCGGTCAACGCGCAGCGCTTTGCGGGCATCGGAACGCCCTGCGCGGCGGACGGCGTTTGCCACGACTGCCTGTCCGAGCGCTGCATCTGCTCGAATATCGTGGTTTCCCGCCGCTGTCACGAAAAGGGGCGCATCACGGTGATCCTGGTCAACGAAAATCTCGGCTTTTGATAAAGCCTTTTAAAAATTAGAATTTGCTTTCATTTTGTATACTTTATCGACAAGCTCAAGCTCCCCGCGGCGGAAAATCCCCGCGGGGAGCTTTTATACGCCGAAAAACCGGGGGCTTTCGATAGTCAAAAGCCGTCCGGTCTATTTCCCGCAAGCGCGGCTGCTTCCGCCCGCATGGAAACCCCCGCGTTTCTCCCCGATATCCCCAACATGCGGCCAATCCATACCATGCATAATGTTGTCCGATTTTGCGCTTTTCATTGTTTATCGCATCCGGTCGTTGACAGAAATACGGCCTGATTCTATAATGAAGCTATAAAAGTTTATCTGTTTTTGCGCATTTTGTACAAAATCGCATACAACACTTTGGGGGTTTACGATGTTGACATTCGGCAAAACACCGGGGACTGAGAATCCGCCGGCATTTCGGATCCTGCCGCGGGACGGGGAGGGGCAGGCGCTCTGCACGCTGCTTCCGCCCGAGATCGAACGCGGGGACCGCAGCGTCCTTGGCCTTGAACTTTTGGAACGGACCGCGGCGGGCGCGTCCTATGCTTCGGACCTGTTTTCGGCTTCGGACAGCGTTTCGGACGAGGGCGGCGGCCTTTTCCGGATTGTCCGCACCGTGAAAAACGTGTCGGGTATTTCGCAGTCGGTCAAGCTGATCCAGACCGTGCGCGCCGGCTTTGCGCACACGCACTGGCTGATCCCCTGCGTCAATTACAACGGCAACGACTACGGGCCGGGCAATTATCCGAAAGGCTTTTTGCGGGACGGCGAGCCCTGGATTTTCGCCTATGACCGCACCGGCATCCCCTCCTGCTCGCTCGGCGAGGACGGCGAAACGGTGCTTGCCCTCTTTGCGTCCGACCGCGATCCGCTTTCGCTGACCACGTCGGTGTCGGTCACCTGCAACCCGGACGGCACGCTGAACCACAAAATCTACTATCCGGTCACCGAGGCGCCCTATTCGTATACCAACACCGATACGCTGACGCCCCGGCTGGACACCTATCTTTCGTTTGAGGCGGGCGAGGAAAAGCGCTTTGAAACCTATCTGTTTCTCGGCGTCCCGCCCTGGAAAAATTACGGCTTTGCGGCGCTCTGCGACCGGCTGACCGCCCTTTACCGCTTTGACGACCGCGCGACCGTGCCCCCGGAGGAAGTTTGGGAGCTCGGCATTCGCTATGCCGGTCAGCTGATTAAGGATTACAAGGGACGCCGCCTCTTCGCTTCGGCCAGACGCGCGAATCTCGGCGCGCCGGCGTTCGATCCGCCGAAGGACAGCTTTGAAATCGGCTGGGCGGGACAAAACGCCCTGTCCGCGCGGCTGTTTCTTCTGCACTATATCAAAACCGGCGAGCGCCGCTATCTGGAGGACGGCATGGCCGTACTCGACGCCTGGGCGGAAAAGCAGGACGAGAGCGGCCTGTTCCTCGCGCACTACGAGTGGTACCCCGACCCCGGCGAGGGGCCGTGGATTCCCGCGCAGTCCGACCCCGGCATCATCGCGAACTTCCATATTCCGGGCGCGATCACCCGCTGCGGCAAGGGCTGGTATCCTGAAGCCTGCAATCTCGGCTGGGGCGCGCTTGAGTTTGCCAAATCCTACGCGCTGCTCAAATCCATCGGCGTCGAAAAGCCCGAATATCTGAACTTTGCCGTGCGCACCTGCGATTTCTTCCTTGCGCACTTTACCGAGACCGAGGGCTTCGGCAAATCCTGGCGCTTTGACGGCACGTCTTTTGACGCGACCGGCACGATCGGCGGCTTTGTGATTCCGGCGCTCCTTGAAGTGTACAAATGCACCGGGGCGGAAAAGTACCTCGATATGGCTGGGCGCGGCCTTGCGTTTTACGCCCGGCGGGACGTGGACGCGTTTGCCTGCACCGCGGGGGCTATAGACTGCGCGTGCGTGGACAAGGAAACCGTGTATCCGCTGATGGTCTCGGCGCTCGATCTCTATGATCTGACAAAAGACGCGCAGTATCTCGAATGGGCGAAAAAATGCGGCTATTATTTCTTCTCCTGGGCGTATCACTACGATTGCCTCTACCCCGAAACCTCGGATTTTGCCCGCTACG
The DNA here is from genome assembly GCA_900546635.1 of uncultured Eubacteriales bacterium. GTDB lineage: Bacteria > Bacillota > Clostridia > Oscillospirales > CAG-272 > UMGS902. The sequence continues at coordinate 47,598 of URDS01000003.1, forward strand.
GGTATCATACGCGGGGCGGCACGGCGGTTTCGGCGCAGCATCACGCGATCGACTCCTGGGGCTCGCTGCTCGTGCCCGAGTTCTTCCGCCTGTGGCGGCTGACCGGGGAGGACGCCTGGCGGGTTCGCGCCTACTCGATGTGGTGCAACGCGACGCTCTGCATCGCCCGGGACGAAAACTATGTCATCAACGGCACGCCCCGCCCGGTCGGCAGTCAGAACGAAGCGTTTTTCCAGACGCGCTGGACGCGCTACCGCCCGACGCCGGAGGAACGCGGGCATTTCAACAACTGGCTGATCGCCTGGGTCAGCGCCTACCGGCTGAACGCGCTCGATAAGCTGAACAGCGTGCTCGGCGAGGCCGACTGGTCGCTGCTTTCATAAAAAATCCGCGAAAAATCCGGCGCAGATCTACATTCGGATAAACATGCATCCGTTACGGCTGCGATTTTCAAATCAAGGAGGCTGCTATGCCATTATTTGAACCCTATTACCGTCAACTCGGCGTCATGCACGTCGGCTGCGAAGCGCCCCGCGCTTATTTCATCCCCTATGACACGATGGCGGGCGCGCTCGGCGGCCGACGTGCGCAGAGCGCTTATTTCCGTTCGCTCAGCGGCGTGTGGGATTTCCGCTTTTTCGATTCTCCGAGCAAAATCGAATCGCTCGGCATCGCCGAGCTTGACCGCTTTCCCGCGGACAAAATGGAGGTTCCCCGCTCATGGGAAACCGTGCTCGGACGCGGCTACGACACGCCGAACTACACGAACACGGAGTACCCGTTCCCCTGCGACCCGCCCGCTGTGCCCGAAAAGAACCCCTGCGCGCTGTACAGCCGCGGCGTCTATATCGATGAAAAAAGCCTTCACGGCAAAGAAGTCTATCTGAACTTTGAGGGCGTGGCCTCCTGCTTCTATCTCTGGGTCAACGACCGCTTTGCGGCCTACAGCGAGGTTTCGCACTGTACAAGCGAAATCAACGTGACCGAGTTTTTGAAGCCGGGAGAAAACACGATAAAAGTTCTGGTCATTAAATTTTCCACCGCGTCCTATCTTGAGGACCAGGACATGTTCCGCTACGGCGGCATTTTCCGCGAGGTGTACCTGCTCTTCCGCCAAAAGCGGCACATCACCGACATTTCGCTCACCTGCACGCTCTCCGACGATTTTGCGCGGGCGGAGTTCTGCGCAAAGATTTCGGGCAGTCTGCGCGCCGACGCGGTTATCCGTCTCCTTGACGGTGCGGATAAGGATACCGGCGCCGTGGCCGAGGTCAAGGGCAAAACGATACGCTTTACGCTGGAGAACCCGGCGCTCTGGTCGTCTGAGACGCCGAATCTCTACAAGCTGTACATACAAAACGGCGCCGAGCATATCGTCATCTTAAGCGGCGCGCGCAAAATCGAAGTGCGCGACCGCGTGGTGCTCCTAAACGGCCGTCCGGTCAAAGCGCGCGGCGTCAACCGCCACGACAGCCACCCGCTGCTCGGACACGCTACGCCCGAAGACCATATGCTGCGCGACCTGCGGATCCTGCGGCAGAACCATGTGAACATGATTCGCACAAGCCATTATCCAAACGATCCGCGCCTGCCCGAATTTTGCGACCGGCTGGGCTTTTATCTGGTCGATGAGGCGGATCTGGAGACGCACGGCTTCCGGTATATTGAAAAATTCGGCTGGGACTATCTCTCGGACGACCCCGCGTGGGAGGCGGAATATGTCGATCGCGCGGTCCGGCTCTACGAGCGGGACAAAAACCATCCCGCGATCATCATGTGGTCGCTCGGCAACGAGTCCGGCCTTGGCTGTAACCTTATAAAGATGAGCGACTGGCTGCGCGCGCGCGACAAGACGCGCCTGATTCACTACGAGGGCGCGAACGGCAGCTATCTGAAAGGCCGCCGTCAGTTTGACCACCTCACCGACATTGAAAGCTATATGTACGCGCCGGTTTCGACCTGCGAGGGCTATTGCGCGGACGAGACGCAGAAATATCCATTCTTCCTCTGCGAATACTGCCACGCGATGGGCAACGGCCCCGGCGACCTCAAGGCGTACTGGGACGCGATTTACCGGAACGACCGCTTCTTCGGCGGCTGCGTCTGGGAATACTGCGATCACGCGGTGCGCACGGGCGGCGACGACCGCCGCCCGCACTATGCCTACGGCGGCAGCTTCGGCGATACGCCGAACTCAGGCAACTTCTGCATGGACGGCCTTGTGTATCCCGACCGCCGTCCGCACACGGGTATGCTGGAGCTGCGCGAGGCGATAAAACCCTTCCGCATTTTCCGGGACGCGGAGCATCCGAACCGGTTTGCGATTGAAAACCGCCGGGACTTCACCGACCTTTCCGATATTTACCTGCACTGGACGCTTGAACATGACGGCCGCCCCGCGGCCTCCGGCATGGTGAGCGCGCTTGCGGCGCAGCCGCGCGGGATCGAATATTTCGAGCTTTCGCTGCCCGAAATTTTGAGCGGCACCGTTTGCCTGAATTTCTCCATCCGGCAGAAAAATACAAGCTGGTGGGGCGAGGCCGGCGACGAGATCGGCCGCGAGCAGATCATCCTGCGCCGCGAGGACACATTGCCGCGCGTTTTGCGCCCGCGCATGACTCCGATTCTGGATGAAAATGAAAAAACGCTCTCCGTGCGCTGCGGCGAGACCGTATACGCCTTTGACAAGGCGACCGGCCTGCTCGCGGGACTCACAGACAACGGCCGGACGCTGATTGATACGCCCGTGACGGTGGAAATGACCCGCGCGCCGATGGACAACGACAAATACATCCGGGTGAAATGGCAGGCGATCGGCCTGTATGAGGCAAAGCCCGCGTATACGGGTCTGCGCATCCGCTCGGCGGGTAAGCGCGGCGTCGTGCTTGAAGCCGGCCTTACGCTGCGCGCCGGGGAAAAGGACATCCTGCAAGCGACCCTGCGCTATACGGTCGGCACGGACACCGGCCTGACGATTCTGCTGGACGCGCGCATACTCGAAAAGGAGGTCCGCTACTTCCCGCGGCTCGGCCTGCGCTTCTCCCTGCCGCGCGAGATCGAACGGCTGGTTTACTTTGGCCGCGGACCGATGGAGAGCTATGAGGACAAACAGCTTGCGGCAAGGCTTTCCCGCTTTGAGACGACGGTAGGTGAAAATTACGAGCCCTACCTCTATCCCCAGGAAAACGGCGCGCATGCGGACACCGCATGGCTGGCCGCGACGAGCGTAAACGGCCACGGCCTGCTCTTTGAAAAGGAAAGCGGCGCGTTTTCGTTTGACGCCTCGCACTTCTCGACCGAGCAGCTGACCGCGGCAAAGTACGAGTATGAACTTAAAGAAGAGGACCGCACCTTTGTGCATATCGACTACCGTCAGAGCGGCTGCGGTTCCAACGCCTGCGGCCCCGTCCTTGACGAAGCCTATCAGCTGAAAGCCGGACGGCATCGCTTCAGCTTCCGGCTCGTCCCCTGCTTCGGCAGCGAGGTCGAATAGGGACATACGTTTTTTCCGCGTCCGCGGCGAATCCGACGCCAGCGTCAGCCCCGCGCGTCCGCGGCGAATCCGGCGCCAGCGTCAGCCCCGCGCGGCGGGAAAATACCCCGCGCTTTTGCCGGAGCAGATTGCGCGCCGCCGTGTGATAACCCGTTTTAAAGGCAGCCCCGCGCGGCGGTGAAAAGCCGGGATGGCCGCGCGATACCGCCCCCTCCGCCTGAAAAACCGGCCTCATCTGCGGGAACGCTTGGCGCTTTCCATATTTTGCATGGCGCGTTTGCGGAAAATTTTGAAAGTTTTTCTTGCGCGGCTTTGTAAAATTCTGTACAATGAATACAGAAAGCCGCGCGCAGTCTCACCGAGGCGGGCGCGTTTGGCGGCGGGCGCTTGTATGCCCGGATCGCAGTTTTTCCAAAGCGCGCAGCCATGGATTTTGTGCAGTTATTCTAATTGGTGTTCCGTTTTGTTGGCACATCTATACAAAAACGCCCGAAAATCGTAATTTTTGTCCGTTTTTATGCTTCGATTTGTCTTGCAAGACCGCATTGTTTTTTGTTACCATAATAAAAGAAGAGCATGACGGGAAGTCAAGCGCAAAAACGGACGAACGCAAATTCGGCGCAGTATGCGGGAGGGACAGGATTGCTCAGAGAGGAATACAAACTGACCGAAAAACGGCTGCCCGGACTGAATCCGGTCAGCTACGGACAGCAGAAATGCGAGCCCGGATTTTCGGTGAACGTACCGCGGCCCTATTGGGTTTTGCATTTTGTTGTCGCGGGTAAGGGGCGGTTCTTTACGGGCGGCGCCTCCTATGACATCAAGCCCGCGCAGATTTTTGTGATTCACCCGCACCAGACGCACGAGTACCGCGCGGACGACGCCGATCCGTGGCATTATATGTGGGTCTGCTTTGACAGCGACATCGACCTGCCGCAGATTCTCGGCACCGATGTGATTACCGCGCCCGACTGCGGGCGGATCTTCTCGGAAATTTTGGAAGCGACGCACCTGGAAGCCGGGAAAGAGGAGTACCTGAGCGGGAAAATCTGGGAACTGATGAGCGCGCTTTTGCGGCTTGAAGCCGGCCGGCAGAGCCGCCAGAACCCGTATGTTGTCAAGGCAAAGCGATATATCGAACAAAATTATATGACCGGCATCCGCGTGACCGACATCGCGCGGGAACTGAATCTTGACCGCAGCTATTTCAGCACGCTGTTTCGGAAATACACCGGCGTTTCGCCGCAGCAGTATCTGAACGATTACCGGCTGGAACGCGCGGCGCACCGGCTGGCGCTCGGAGAGGATTCGGTCGCGGCGGCCGCCTATTATACCGGCTACAGCGATATTGTGAATTTTTCCCGGATGTTCAAAAAACATTTCGGCGTGGCGCCGAGCAAATACCGGGAAATGATTATGACCCACGCGGGGCTGATTCCCTGATTTTGTGCAATCCATACAAAAAAACGTGCAAAAAATTTCAATGACAACGCGAATATCGGTAAAAAACCCCGCATTTTTTGCACGAAACAACATTGTGCATATCATTTCACACAAATGACGCTGTTGTATGCGCGCTTCGGAATGCTATGATTAGCATACAGACAGGGCAAAACCAAATTTTTATAGTATCCAAATTATAGTACATAGAAAGGAAATGCGTTATGTTTAACATGAAAAAAGCAATAACCCTTGCGCTGTGCGCGGCAATGCTGCTCAGCACCATGGCGTTGTTTGCCTGCGGCGAAAAGGAGCCCGTAAACACAAGCGGTTCCGATCCGGTTTCGGACACGACACCGGCTTCTACGGAGGATACGACGGAGGCAACCGACCCTGTGGACGTGTTCACCCCGGTGGAGCAGAAGTATGAGGGCGACTTCAACCTTCTGGTTTCGGGAAAGGCGTCGGACTGCAACGTCGAGTTCAAGGACTTCTCCGCACTGGATGAAGGATACGAAAAAACGCAGCTTGAAGAGGCCGTTTACCGGAAAAACGCCGCCGTGGAGGAACTGTACGGCATTCATCTGAATGTGATCGAGGACATGGGCGGCAGCAATCAGGGCTATCAGAAGCTGCTCACCGCCGCGACCGCGGGCAGTTCCGACTATGACGCGGCCATCATCGCGGCGTATGACGCCATTCCGCTGGCCACGGCGGACGCGCTGTATGAGCTCGGCTCCATCGAGTCGCTCCACCTGAACAATTCCTGGTGGGACCAGCGCGCCAACGGCGACCTGAAGATTCACGACGTGCTCTTCTTTGCCACCGGTGACATCACGGTTTGGGACGATATGCAGCAGAACGTGGTCGGCTTTAACAAACAGGTCAAAGCGGACCATAATATCGAGGATGATTTCTACGAGGTCGTCGCGGACGGCAAGTGGACGCTCGAAGCGCTGGCAACCTACGCCAAGGAAGTCACCGAGGATCTCAACCAGGACGGCAAATACGACATGACCGACAAGTTCGGCATCATCACCTGGGACGACTCGACCTATGCGGTGTTCGGCGGCAGCGGTGAAAAGGTTGTTACGGTCGGCGACGACGGCGAGCTTTCGCTGACGCTGACCGGCAGCGAGCGCATCGTGGATGTCATGACCAAATACACCAATATCTGCTTCGGCGGCGACGCGATCAACTATCAGCGCTATACCTCCAAAGAAGCGATCACGATGTTCTCTACCAACCGCGCGCTCTTCTTCCTCGGACGGCTTCAGTCGCTCGACAACTACCGCGACATGGAGACCGATTACGGTATTCTGCCCTATCCGAAATACGATGCCGACCAGGAAGAGTACTATTCCATGCCCTCCCCGTATCATATGACCTTCGTCTGCGTGCCTGTGATGGCCGGCGATCCCGAAAAATCGGGCGCGGTTTTGGAGGCGCTTGCTTACTACGGCAAGGAATACATGACCGGCGCTTACTACGACACGACGCTGACCGGCCAGTATTTCCGCGATGAGAACAGCGTGGCGACGCTCGAACTGATGGCCGCGACCCGTACCTATGACATCGGATTCTATGTTCAGCCCGGCAATATCAACAAGGAACTGATCTTCCTCTTCCGCAAGGGAAGCACGGATTTCGTTTCGACGTTTGATTCCTATAAGGACGCTGCGACCGCGGCGCTCGCGCAGGTAAACGAGAAATACAAAGAGGCGGCTGAGGTCTGGGCACAGTAACAAGCTGTGCCGGCCGGCGGGGTCTTGATGATAAGAAAGGTGGAACTTATGAAAAAATTTAGAATTTTCCTGACCGTGCTCTGCGTCATGCTTGCCATGACCGCGCTTGCCGTAACCGCGTCCGCCGCGGGTACGGTGTACCTGAAAGATGGCGGCATCGGAGACGGATCAAGCGCCGCCGCGCCCCTCGGCGATCTTGCGGACGCAATGTCCGCGCTGCCAAACGGCGGTACGGTTGTGCTTTCGGGCGACTATACGCTGAAAAATTCGGCAAACTATGACGCCGCGCTGCCTTCGTTTACGGCGCCGGCGACAAACGGCACAATTACGATCACGTCTGAGAACGGCGGCCGCCTGATTTTCAATTCGGGCGCGCGCTTCTTCTGCACCGGCAATATCGTGTTCAAGAACGTTACGCTCTACAACGCGGACGGCAAGACGGCTGTTATGGCCGCGCGCTTCTTTGAACTCACGTTTGACGAGGGCTGCGTGATGGATAATTTCTCCGAGTTTATCGTTGTCGGCGGTATGGAGCATACCAATGAAACCGTGGGCGTACCGGATGAGGATTATTCCAAGGATACGCACATTACGCTGCGCTCAGGCACGTTTGCCGAGATTGTCGGTCTCGGCAGAAACGTGGGACGCGCAAAGGGAAAAGCGGTCTATACCGGTACGGCCAACCTGACCATCGGCGGCACGGCTGAGGTGAAAAAGGTGTTCGGCTGCTACCGCTGGGGCTCTGCGGCGGAAACGAACGGCAAGGCTAACATCACGCTGGACGGCGGCTCTGTCGGTCTGTTTATCACGGCCTGCGGCGCCGAGCAGCATGCCTATACCTGCGACGTCAACGTTAAAATCACCGAAAATATGATTCCCGCAAACTATTTCACGCTTAAAGAACCCGGCTGGGGTTCGGACGCGGTTTGGTACGGCCTGACGGCGGGCGGCGCGTACGGTACGGTTGCCCTCAATTACGGCACGACGAAGCTTGACCTCTCCTCTGCGAAAAACGTCACCGACGAGTGGCTGAAGAGCTATGTGTATCTCGATTCGTTCGGCACCGTGATTTCCTACGGTCAGTCCGGCACCGTTATTAAAATGACCATTGGCGACATGAACGGTTATGTCAACGGCGTGGCGAAGAAGCTGGACGCCGCTCCGATTATCCGTCAGGACCGCACGATGCTGCCGGTTCGCTTTGTCGCTGAAAACCTCGGCGCTGCGGTTGCTTGGGACGGCGCTACGAGCACGGCGACGCTCACGAGCGGCACGACCGAAATCAAAATCACGATCGGCGCAAAGACGGCGACGGTCAACGGCGTGGAGAAACCCCTTGACGCGCCTGCGTTCATCGAAAATTCGAGAACCTATCTGCCGGTCCGTTTCGTAGCGGAAGCGCTCGGCGCCGCGGTTGCCTGGGACGGCGCTACCAGCACGGCGACCCTTACGAAATAAAACCGGATAAATCCGGTAGCGTCGGCGCGATTTTCCGCACTTGGAACATGCTTTTCGGCGCGGAAGCCGCGCGAAAGGGCGATCGGAACAGGCGCGCTGCCGGCGCAAGTTCTGCACCGGCGCAAATGGTACCGACGCCGGCGCAAGTGAAACGCCGACGCAAGTGAAACGCCGGCGCAAGTGAAACGCCGGTCAAATGCGATACCTGAAGATTTTTTGAAAAACGGCGCGGTTATTTGAAAACTGCCCTACGCTGTCAATATGTGCTGTCATTTTCCCGCGGCCGGATCTGAGATTCGGCTGCGGGATAAAGGTCGGGCGTACTTTGCCGCGCGCACATGGTTTTGACAGGATGGACGGCTGTAACCGCGCCGTTTGTAACCGAAAGGAAAGGATTCCCCTAAATGAAACTAAAACGCATTTTCCTCTTTCTGTTTTGCGCCGCTTTGCTGTTCGCCGCGCTCTCTCTTTCCCCGGCGGCAGAGCAGAAGTATGTTTTTGTCAGTGATTCCGGCGACCTCAAAAACTCTGGTCTTTCGGATTCCGAGCCTGTAAAAACGCTTGGACAGGCTTTTCAAAAGCTGGGCGCGGACGGCGGCACGGTCGTCGTCTGCGGCGTGACGACGCTGGACTCCGCGGCGATGGCCGCGTTTCCAAAGCGCGACAGCCTCATCACCTTTACCAGTACATGGGACGGCGTGGATTACAGTGCCAAAGGCGCGCGCCTCTCAATTCAAACCAGCGTGTTTCTCGGCGGGCCGACCAAGTTTGAAAACATCAAGCTGACTTCCGGAAACGGCGTCAACATCTTTTGTTGCGGCAACGATTTGACCATGGGCGGCGGTATCACCTGCCAGTACGCGCAAAATCCGATGGCCATTTGGGGCGGAACCGACTGCGCAAAACTGACGGTCGCGCATATGGCGGACTATTTTGACTATACGATTCAGATCGACAGCGGAACCTTTTGGTATGTCCGCGGCGGCAGTCTCCGCTCGGACGAGACGCAGCCGGTCGGAACCATAGGCGATGTGACCATTCTCATCAACGGGGGCACCTTTACCTCGACATCCACTGCGCCGGACAAAAACGGCATCATTGCCGTGTCGGGCTTTGACGCGCTCTACGGGGACGCCCGCATCATCATCAACGGCGGCACCATCAACTGCTCGGTCATGGGCATCGGCCGGCCGGGCTATAATTCCACCGTTTCCAACAACGCCTACTCTAAAGGGGACGTACATATCACGATAAACGGCGGCAATTTCCGCGCGGGCGCCAAAATCGGCGCGGTGCACGACACGGTGGCGAGCTATGTCGGCGGCGACTTTTATCTGACGGTCAGCGGCGGGTATTTCCCGGCTTCGTTCGGCGGCTTTGACGCGCAGTGCGTGCGCGGAACCGCGTTTGCCGACATCGTGCCGACGATCAGCCAGCCGATGACCGGCTTTGCGAGAACGGTTTTTGTCAGCGGCAGCGGCAATGACGCGGCAAGCGGAAAGACAGCCGATATGCCGAAGAAAACGCTTTCCGCGGCGGCCGCGGCGCTCTTTGGCGAGGGCGGCGTGATCGTCGTCTGCGGCGATACGCAGGCCGGCGCCGAAACGCTGGCGGCTTATTCCAAAACGCTCCGCATCACCGGCGCTTGGGCGGGCAAGGACTACCGCGCGGAGGGCGCAAAGCTGATACTTGACGGCACGCTCACGCTTGGCGGCGACACGCGCCTTGAGGGGCTGACGATTGCCGGCAGCGGCGGCTTCAACGCCGCGGGGCATGACCTGCTCGCCGGACAGAATCTCATCTGCACGGGCGCCGTGTCGCTGGACGGCGGCGCGGGCGGCGAGACGCACGGCGTTACCGTGCGTTCGGGCAGCTTTTCGGAAATTCGCGGCGGCAGTGTGACCGACAGCGGCGCGTCCACCTATGTACTGCTTGAGGACGGCAGCGTCGGCACGATTTACGGCGGCGGCGCGGGTACGCGCGGCGGCTGTATGGTGTCCGTGCGCGGCGGCAGCGTGACAAACGCGGTTTACGCCGCCGAGGCGGGCACGCCCGCGGGCTGCGGCATCGAACTGCTCGGCGGCACGGTTGCGGGCGTCGTTGCGCCCGCAGCGTCCGGCACGGTCGCGAAATACAGCCTGCAAAACCGGGGCGCGTCCCTCACGGCTTCCGTGAATGAGAGCGGCGCGCAGTCGCTCTATGAAAGCGGCGCGGTCGTCTTTGTCCGCGACGGGGCGGAGGGCGACGGAACTTCGCCGGTGAACGCCATGGGCGACATCACCGAGGCTTCGGCAAAGCTCAGCGGCGGCGGTACCATCGTCGTCTGCGGAAAAGTGGCGCCGCAAAACGGAAAAACGCTCCGGTACACGGGCGGCAAGGTGACGATCACTTCCTTCTACGGCGGCCTTGACTATGCGGTGCTGGACGACGCGCAGATCGAACTTTGGAAATATCTGTCGCTTGCGGACGAGACCGAGATCCGCGACATCAAAATCGTCGCGGCGGCAAACGATACCTATATCTCCGCCGAGGGCAACCGCCTGACGGTCGGCGAGGGTGTCGAGTGCGAAATCTTTTATGACAACCGCACCGAGGACTATCCCGATCTTGTCGCCGGGTCGGTGGTAAACGCGCCGAGCCTCAAAAAGAATCCGACGATCCTTGTATACAGCGGCACATGGGGCAGTCTTTGCGGCGGCCAGTTTACCACAAAGCTTGACGCTTCGGCCTCCCGCCGCCTGACCGGCGATATTACGCTGACCGTTCGCGGCGGCACCTTTACCGACGACTGCTTTGTCGGCGGCATCAACAACCTGACCGGAAACGCGGTGCTGAATGCCGAGGGCGGCACATTTGCCTGCTCGGTCTTCGGCATGGCGGGCGAGGCGCTCGCCTATACCGGCAATATCACGGTCAATGCCGCGGGCAGCGCGTTTGAGGGCGACATCCGCGCGGCGCAGGACAAAACGCCGACCTTCAGCGGCGTTTATACGTTGAACATCGCCGGATCGGACGTCAGCCGCGCAAGCTCGATTCTCGGTACCGACGGCCTTGCGGGCGGCGGATCCTCCGCCGTCAATATTGCCGAGGGCGTCGATCTGACAGCGGCGCTTTCGGGCAGAATCGAGTATCAGAACCCCATAGCGGGCTTTGCTGACCCGTCCATTGTGTACGCGGACGGATGGTATTACTACACGTTTGCAAAAGATTACAAATCCAAACCGGCCGTCTGGATGGCCAAAGCGGCCAACCTCTGCGACATCGGCAAGGTAGAGCCGGTGCTTGTCTGGGGACAGGCGGTGTCAAACGACGGTGAGGAGATCACCAGCGTCTGGGCGCCGCAGCTCTATTACCTTGACGGCGATTGGTATGTCTATACGACCTGCGGCGTCAAAGAGGCGCTCGGCACCAGCAACTATGACGTGCGCATTCCGCAGATCTGGAAAGCCAAAACGCAGGATCCCATCGGCGGCTACACCTATATGGGCACATTCCGCAACCTCGATACGGCGGTGACGTCTTTCCTGTCCCCGCGGCTTATCGAGCACGGCGGCAAGCTGTACATGGTCTGTAGCGGCTGCTTCCGCCCTGAGGACATGATCAATCAACATCTGCAGCGGCTGTTTATGTGCGAGCTTTCCGACCCGCTGACGATGGCCACGCCGATGCAGGTGGTTTCCGAGCCGATTTACGATTACGAAAAGAAGCTGATGGAGGGGCCGTTCCCGTTCTACGGGCCGGACGGCACGCTTTATATGATTTTTGCGGCCGGCCATACGCGCACTGACGAGTACTGCACCGGCATCATCCGCTTTGGCGGTACCGAAAAGGATTCGCTGCTCAAAGCTTCGCTTTGGGAGAAATTCTCCGAGCCGCTTCAGTTTACCGATTATGCAAATCTTGTCTATTCGCCGGGCGCGATGGTCGTGACAAAGGCGCCCGACGGCGAATATTTCGGCGTATACCACGCCAAGGAATACCACTATTCGGCGTTTACCATGCGCCGTATGCATATGCAGCCGATCACGTTTGACGAAAACGGCTTCCCGCATATGGAGGACCCGCAGCCGGTCGATACGGTACATACCATCGCCGCAAATCCGATGCCGGTTTCACAGCGTATCAGCGGCTTCGACACGACCGGAAAGCTGGACGCGGTCAGCCCGTTTAAGCCCGTGCGCACCTATGAAAACCAGTTTGCCGACGTAACGGCGGACAAATGGTTTTATCCGTATGTGACGCTTGCGTATGAATACGCGCTGGCAAACGGAACGAGCGGCACGGCGTTCTCGCCGGACAACAAGTTCACGGTGGCACAGGCGCTCACGGCGGCCGCCAACATCCACACCGCTTATTTCGGCGGCAGCGTTCCGGCCGCGGCGGCGGGCGAAGCGTGGTACGCGCCGTATGTAAACTACTGTGTGGAAAAGGGCATCATTTCCGCGTCGCAGTTTGCGGATTATAATCGAAACATCACGCGCGGCGAAATGGCGGTCGTTTTTGCGGCCATTCTGCCGGACGGCGAGTATGCGGCGGTCCGCACGGGCGTCTGTCCGGATGTCGGCGAAAATACGGCCTGCTATGCGGCGGTTACAAAGCTCTATCAGGCGGGTATTGTCGGCGGCGACTCGGGAACAGGCAACTACCGTCCGGACGACGAGATCATCCGCAGCGAGGCCTGCGTCATTTTCACCCGCATCGCCGCGGCTGACAAACGTATCAAATAACGTATAAAATAAGGTAAAATCCTTTGTTTCCGCAGGCGTCGGGATTTGCCCGGCGGTTTCGGCGGCGGCAGCGTTTTGCTGAAAACGTCGAAAATGCACTTTTCGTTTTTACTGAAAAAAAGATTCTTTTTGTCCGCCAAACGCCGGTTCGGCGTTTGGCGGGATTTTGGAAAGGACATTGCTATGAATTTTAAAAGAATCGGCGCGTTTCTCCTTTTATCCATTCTCGGTTTCTGTACCTGCGCGCTGACGCCTGCCGCGGCGGCGGAGCAGGTTCTCTATGTATGTGATACCGGTAACGACAAAAACACCGGTACCAGCGCGGCGGAGGCGCTCAAATCGCTGAACGTGGCGCTGATCCGCCTCGGCAAGGAGGGCGGCACGATCGTTGTCTGCGGCCCTTTGACGGTCGGCTCGGACGTGGAACTCAGCGCCTCGGCCGGAAAGACGACGATCACCGGCGTATACGGCGGCACGGACTATGTGAAGCAAAACAAGGCCGGCATTATTTTTTCGGGTAACGTGTATTTGAAATCCGAGCTTATTTTTGAAAATCTGGCGCTGAATTTTCACAGCAGCGGACCGGCGATCTACTGCCAGGGCAACAGTGTGACGTTCGGCGCGGGGCTGACCTGCTCCTATCTGTCCTCCGCGCCCGCCATTTGGGGCGGCACCTATGGGGGCCGCGTCGGCGTCACGGCCGATAGCATGACCTATTATGACTATACCATCCGCATTGACAGCGGCACCTGGAACTATGTCCGGGGCGGCAGTATGCGCGACGATGAAGTCCAGCCGGTCGGAACGGTCGGCAATGTGACCATTGAAATCAACGGCGGCACGTTCACGTCGAGAACCACCAACGCGACGAATAACGGCGTGATCGCCGCAACCGGCTTTGACGCGCTCGACGGCGACGCCGAGATTCGGATAACCGGCGGCGATTTCAAGTGCGCGGTGGTCGGCGTCGGCCGTCCGGGGTATAACTCGACCGTCTCCAACAACTACTACGGAAACGGGAACCTCTATATCACGATAACCGGCGGCACGTTCTCGGGCGCCGGCCGGATCAGCGCCGTGCAGGACAAGGTTGCATGCTGGATCGACGGCGATTTTTATCTGACCGTGACCGGCGGCGAGTTTTCCAAGGGCTTTGAGGGCATTGACGCGGCGTGCGTGCGCGGCAACGCGATCCCAAACATCGATTATACCTATTATGAACAGGGACTGCGCGTGCGCGGCTTTGATCCGGTCGTGTTCGTCCGCGGGGACGGGGACGACGCGGCCGACGGCCTGTCGCCCGCCACGGCGAAAAAGACGCTTTCCGCCGAGAGCGGCGTGGTCGTGCTCTGCGGCGACATGTCCGCGGCGGGCGCTGCGCTTTCCGCGGCGGACGGCAAGGTTCTGCGCGTTACCGACAACTGGAACGGCGTCGATTACGATGCGACGCTGACGCTTGACGGCGAACTTTCCTGCGCGGGGGCGCTGACGCTTGACGGTGTGAAGCTTGCCGGAAAGGGCACACTGTCCGCCGCGGGCGATCTGACGGTCGGCGAGGGCGTGACCGGCGGCAGCGGAATCACGCTTTCCACATCGGGCGGCGGCACGAGAAAAATCACCGTAAAATCCGGCGAGTTTGCCGGTATTTCGGGCGGAAATGCGGATGCGGGCGAGACGGTATTTGTGGTGATCGACGGGGGCAGCGTCGGCGAAATCGTCGCGGCTGAAGGCGGAAACGCCGCGGTCGTGGTCTGCTCCGGAACGGTTACGGGCGACATTTATGCGTTTTCCGCCGGCGGCGACAGCGGCGCCGTATCCCTGCTCGGCGGCACAGTGAAAAGCGGCAGGGTCGCGGCGGCCAAAACGCCGTCCGGCCGCTCGGTCGATGTGTTCGGCATAACGGCGGCGGAAGGGCTGCTCTCCTCCAAGGCGCTTTTGGACTACAGCGCGGCGGAAAAACGGTACGCGCCAAACGAGGCTGTTTTTGTGGCCGATGGCGGCACGGGCGACGGAAGTTCGCCGCTCTCGCCCTTGGGTGACCTCAAAGCGGCGGTGGAAGCTTCGGGCAGCAAAACGGTCGTCATCTGCGGGCCGCTGACGCTGCGCTACGGACTGACGCTTCCGAAAATCGACGAGAAAACGACGATAACCAGTATGCACATGGGCATCGACTACCGCGAATTGTCGGACGCCTATCTTGAACTTTGGGAGGGACTGCGCCTGTCCGGCGAGACTGTTTTGTACGGTCTGCATGTCGTTGCGGCGACCAACTCCACCTACATTTCCGCCGAGGGAAATCCGCTGACCGTCGGTGAGGATATGCGGTGCAGCCTGTTTGAAAGCAAGCGCGTGGAGAAATATCCGGCGATTGCCGGCGGCTCGCGCACGCTGCGCAAAATCCTCAAGGCCGATACCAAGGTGGTGATTCAAAGCGGCACATGGGGCGTGGTTTCGGGCGGCGCGTATTCCTCGACGCCGGCCGGATTCAAGCTTACCGGCAGCACGGATCTCCGCATTGACGGCGGCCGGATCACCGGCGGCATCTATATCAGCGGCCAGAATCACCTCACCGGCGATTCGAGCCTTCTGATTACGGGCGGCGAGATCGACTGTTCAATCTACGGTCTGCCTAGTGCGGACGTGATTCAAACGGGCGACATCCGCGCGGTGGTGCTCGGCGGCGCTTTGCGCGGGGACGTGCTGCTTGCGCAGGGCGGCGCGCCGACGCTGAACGGCAGCTTTACGCTCGATCTGCAAAAGGGCGACTTCAGTCGGATCGGCCAGGTTCGCGGAACCGGCGCCGCCGGAAATGCGAAGAGTACGTTGAATCTCGGCGCGGACGTGAAGACCGATACGGCCCTTGAGGGGACGATCACCTATCAGAATCCGATCGCGGGCTACGCCGACCCGTCGGTCGTATTTGCCGACGGCTGGTATTACTACACGTTTTCAAAGGATTATAAATCCAAACCGGCCGTCTGGATGGCCAAAGCGGCCAACCTCTGCGACATCGGCAAGGTAGAGCCGGTGCTGGTCTGGGGACAGGCCGACGCGGCGGAGGGGCAGGAGATCACCGCGCTCTGGGCGCCGCAGCTGTATCATCTGGACGGCAGATGGTATGTCTACGCGGCGGCGCAGACCGGTCTGGATGCGGAAACGGGCGCGAATTACCGCCTGCCGTATGTCTGGGAGGGACAGCCCGACGATCCGACCGGCAGCTATACGATGATCGGCTGCATGAAGAACCTTGATACGAGCGTGTATTCCTATCTCTCTCAGCGGCTTATCGAGCACGGCGGCAAGCTCTATATGTTCTGCAGCGGCTTTTATTCGGCGGCGGACATTGCGCCGACGCATATCCAGCGACTGCGCGTCTGCGAGATGTCCAATCCCTATACGATGGCTTCAAAGCAGGTCGTCTTCTCCTCTCCGACGTACGATTATGAGAAGAATCTGATGGAGGGGCCGTATCCGTTCTACGGGCCGGACGGCACGCTTTGGCTGATTTTCGCGGCCGGGCATACCCGCACGGACGAATACTGCACCGGACTGATGCGGTTCAACGGCACCCAGTCGGATTCGCTCTTAGATGCGTCTCTCTGGGAAAAATTCCCGGAAGCTTTCCAGTTTGTCGATTATGACAGCGGCGTGTATTCGCCGGGCGCGATGGTCATGACCGTCTCCCCGGACGGCAAGGACACGATTGCGGTCTATCACGCGAAAACCTATCACTATTCCGCCTATACCATGCGCCGCATGTACATGCAGAATGTGACCTGGGAGAACGGTATGCCGCATATCGACGACCCGAAGCCGGTGGATACCGAGTTTACGATTCAGATGAACGCCATGCCGCTTGACAGACGCATTTCCGGGTTCACAAGTACCGGAATCGCGGAAAATTCGCGTCCGGAGCGGGTGGATTATGAGATGCGGTATGCGAGTAACCGCGCGTCCGGCGACGTGACTGGCGACGGGCAGGTTTCCTTTGCCGACGTTTTCCGCACGCTGCGCTATGTTATCGGCAGCACGCCGGACGGCTTTGACGCCGTACACGCGGATCTGAACCGGGACGGTAAAGTGGATGCGCAGGATGCGATTTTGATTCTGCGCGGCATATTCTAATATCTCGAAAAGCAAAATAAAAACAGTTTGCCGGAGATACCTCCGGCAAACTGTTTTTCGATAAAGATAAGAATTGCAAATCAAATACGTTTACAAGGCGGACATGTGCCGCCTTGTAAACACCTT
>URDS01000004.1 GCA_900546635.1 uncultured Eubacteriales bacterium
CGCGTTCGCTCGCGCCGTCGCGCCGCCGATGGCGGCACTCGCGCGCCCGTGAGGTGTTTACAAGGCGGCACAGGTCCGCCTTGTAAACGTATTTGATTTGCAATTTTTATCTTTATCAACAAGCTGAATTGATAAGCTGAAAATGCGTTCGGTATACACCGAACGCATTTTTGAGTTTATTTTATTTTACTTAAACTTTGAATTTTGCTTTTGTCAGACCCAATTGCGCCGCTTTATTTCGTATCTCCCTTTGCCAGTTTTTTTCTGCACGCGCGGCATACGTTTTTATCCTGAAAAAGCGTTAAATTCTCTTTGCCGCCGCAGAACAAACAACTCGGCGCATATTTCGCCAGAATAATATTTTCCCCATCGACGTAAATTTCAATATCGTCTCCGGTAGCAATTTCAAGTCTTTTACGCAATTCAATGGGTAGGACAATACGGCCGAGACCGTCAATTTTTCTAACAATTCCGGTGGATTTCATAAACTCTTCCTCTCGTGTATGTACAATTTACAGAAACTCGAATTGTCAGTAATATACTACCAGTAATTGGCAGATTTGTCAAGCTTTTTTAACGAAAAAAATAAAAAATTGTTTTCAAACCGTACTAAAAACACAATTGTGTGCTTTTTTGTAGTCTGTTGCTCTTTTAAAAAAAGCCGCGGCGAGCAAAATACAAGGTTATTTTGCCGAAAAATTAATTTTTTGAAGTCAAAATCCGGAATCGAATCGCAGTGCGTTCTTCGCCGTTGATTTCGATTTCTTCAAATACCGGCTGCGTGTATAAGGAGATTCCAACCGGTGCAAGGAATCCGGAAGCAATCGCAATGGCTTTAATGCTTTGATTGACCGCACCCGCGCCGATTGCCTGAATTTCCGCCTCCGAATCTTCGCGAATGGCTGCCGCCAGGGCGCCGGCTACAGAGTTGGCGCTGGATTTAGACGAGACTTTCAATACGTTCATGTTTCTTCCTCCGTTTTTAATAGATTCTGGTATGTTGCTGTGATAAAGATATACCGTTCTTATGCCAGAAGTATAACAGGGAATTGTGATAGAAAAATGAAGTTTAGCGAAATTTTTGGAAAACCCGTTTACTGCAAAAAAGGCTCGATACGTTCAACCTTATTTTCGGCGAGCGTAAGGATGGCGCCGCGCAAATGAATGTCTCCGTCCGCCGGAATAAATTTTTGCGGCAGGCCGGTTAAAAACCGTTTTAAAATTACGGATTTGTCGGTACCGAGAATACCGCCCGACGGCCCGCACATTCCGAGGTCCGTAATATAGGCCGTGCCGCCCGGCAGAATTTGCGCATCGGCGGTCTGCACATGCGTATGTGTGCCGAATACGGCGGTTACGCGCCCGTCAAGATAATAGCCGAGCGCTTCTTTTTCCGCTGTGGATTCCGCATGAAAGTCCACCAAGGCAAAGTCGAATTTTCCGTTTTCACGGCGCAGAATACGGTCTGCTGAGTCAAAGGGACTTGCGTAGGCGTCAAGCGACATCATGCCGAGCAGATTCAGAATCAGTACCCGGACGCCGCGGCATTCAAAAATCGTGCTTCCGACGCCGGGGGCGGCATCCGAGCAGTTTGCGGGGCGCAGCAGGCAGGGGGAGTCATCCAGCATACTATACAGGGAGCGGTTATGAAAAGTATGGTTGCCGCCGGTGAGAATATCGACGCCGTAATTTAAAAGATTTTCTGCATCTTCGGCGGACAGCCCCATAATGTCGCCTGCATTTTCACCGTTTGCCACGACCATGTCGATCATCCGGTCGCGGCGGAGCGTCCACAGCGTCTTTCCGAGATATTCAATCGTTTTTCTGCCGACAATGTCGCCGAGCAATAAAATTTTCATAAATGTTTCTCTTTCTGTTTTATCTTCATCATTGCGTAAGCGGGGGAGAGAAAAAACAAAAACTGTTTTACAAAACGGCGCGCAAAAACGGAAATTTTCCGCGGATTTTCGGCGGCCGTCCGTAAAACAGCTTTTGGAATATACATATAGGAATCTATCGTCAGGCCGCAGCCGGAAAACGCTTCACCAACTCTATGTATATATAATGAAACTAACGTAGTGTTTATTTTGCAAAATCCACCGTTCGGCTTTCACGAATCAAATGCACTTTGATCTGTCCCGGATAATCCAGTTCGCTTTCAATCTTGGAAGCGATTTCGTGCGCCAAAATGGTCATTTGGTCGTCGGAAATCTGTTCGGGTTTTACCATGACACGAATTTCACGTCCGGCCTGAATTGCATAGGTCTTTTCCACACCGGCAAAATCGTTTGCCAGTTCCTCCAGCTTCTGGAGACGTTTGATGTAATTTTCGAGATCCTCGCGTCGTGCGCCCGGTCTTGCCGCCGAGATGGCGTCCGCGGCCTGCACGATGAATGCGATGATGGATTCCGCTTCCACATCACCGTGATGCGCTTCAATCGCATTGATGATCTCTTTGGATTCTTTGTGCTTTCTGGCTACTTCCACACCAAGCTGGATATGCGAACCCTCCGCTTCCTGTGTGAGCGCTTTGCCGATGTCATGAAGAAGTCCCGCGCGCTTTGCAGACGTGCTGTCCGCGCCGAGTTCGTCGGCTATGATGCCGGAAAGAATGGAAACCTCAATAGAATGACGGAGTACGTTTTGGCCGTAGCTTGTACGGTATTTGAGCCGGCCCAGCAGTTTGATAACTTCGGGATGCAGCCCGTGCACACCGGTTTCAAAGGTGGCTTTTTCACCGGCCTGCTTGATGGAGGCATCCACTTCCTTGCGGGCTTTTTCCACCATTTCTTCGATTCTGGTGGGGTGGATACGTCCGTCCGAGATCAGTTTTTCCAGCGCGATCCGGGCGATTTCACGCCGTACCGAATCAAAGCCAGAAATGGTGATGACCTCAGGCGTGTCGTCGATGATCAGATCGACGCCGGTCAGGGTTTCGATTGCGCGGATGTTTCTGCCCTCGCGACCGATGATACGTCCCTTCATATCCTCGTTCGGAAGCTGTACCGTCGAGATGGTGATCTCGCCGACATGATCGGCCGCGCATCGCTGAATGGCAAGTGAGAGGATGTTTTTCGCCCGCTCATCTGCTTCTTCTTTGAATTGTTCATCAAAATGTGAGATTTTCAGTGCTTTTTCATGGGTCAGTGCCGTCTCTACGCGAGATAATAGCTCGTCTTTCGCCTGTTCTTTGGTAAAGCCCGCAATGCGTTCGAGCACTGCGAGGTGTGAATCGAGCGTTTTTTGAATCTCGTCGCGGAGCGTTTCTGTTTCCTTGATTTTCTGGTTCAGAAGTTCGTTCTTTTTCTCAATCGCGTCGGTTTTTGAGTCAAGTGTTTCTTCTTTTTGCTGAATTCTGCGTTCAAGCCGGGAGACTTCTTTGCGGCGTTCTTTGAGTTCATTTTCCGATTCGGTTTTGTTTTTCAGAATTTCCTCTTTCGCCTCAAGCAAAGCTTCCTTCTTTTTGCTTTCCGCCGTTTTGATGGCGTCTTCAACAATTTTTGCCGCCTGCTCCTCCGCGCTGCCGATTTCTTTTTCGGCAACTTTCTTGCGGTAAGCTGCGCCGATCAGCGCGCCCAGCAGCAATCCCACAACCAAGGCGATGGCACCGACCGTAATGTAAATTCCCATTACAATCGTACCTCCTTGTAAAGTTTCAGGGGAATATGTAATTTGGGAGCCGTGTCGCATACCATGGCTACCGTATATTTACACAAATTTATTATATAACATTTCCCTGGCCGGTGTCAAGTGATATCCGGCAGAAAATCAAAAATTGAAAAGCTGAATATGTTGCGTCAACCGGTAATATTTGTAGATATTTTCCCTTGGAGAATCGGGGTGTATATGTTAAAATCAATTGAAAGTAAAAACGTAAAAATATGCAGTTGATTCTGATTTCAACGATATTGCTTCTGCTCAAAAGTCTTCCGCTCTGTCTGAATATTTTTCATCAGCATTCCATAATTTCGATCGTCAATAATACCGTTGGCGTGACTGTCAAACGGCATTCACATTTTTCCCGGTGTGTATTGATGTGCAGTTGCCTTAATGGGTATGGTTTTCTTTTTGAAAGGCGGAGGGGCTCATGCCGGTCTGGCGCACAAAGTTCTGATAAAATCCCGCGTAGGTGCTAAAGCCGCACTGGGCGCAGACCTCGGCGGGCGCCAATCCTTCTCTGAGCAAGGCTTTGGCAAGCGAAATGCGTTTTGTTAAAATATAGCTGTGTACCGTGGCACAGGCGTAGTTTTTAAACTGCCGCAAAAGATGGTATTTACTGATAAAAAACCGTTCGGCGATCTCCTCCAGGGACAGGTCCCGGGTAAAGTTTGCGTTGATGTAGCGAATGATCTCCCCCATACGGCGGTTGTCGCCTGCATCTGCGGGAAGGGCGGCATCCATATATTTTCCAAGATGCAGCAGTAACAATGTTACCGTTGCATCTCGTGTCAGCACCCCTGCTTCATCCGCGGTCAGTTGCAGCATGCTTTGCATCATACGGCCAAAGTCCCCATCGTTTTTTCCTAAAGAGATCCGATAGCTTTTGCTCTCCCGTCCCACAAAACTGTTCGGCGCGCGGCTGAGCAGCCGTTTGCAGTAATCTACCGAAAGGGTGAGGACCATACGCTCGTAAACGATCTTTTCGTTCACTGTCACCAATCGGTGCAGTTTGCCCGGCGGGATGACCAGCACATCTCCGGACACCAAAGAATAGCTTTCGTCTTCAATATAATACTGCACCTCTCCCGACAAAAAATATAATATTTCATAATCGTCGTGGGTGTGAAAGTTAAAAGTGCGGTTTTTTTGGATAACCATATGATCGAGATGAAAATGCAGATCATTTACCCCGGATGTTTTCCGCATATGGCATTTCACTCCTTTTTATTATCATATAGCAATTTTTTTAATAGTTCAAGCAATTTTACAAATTTACATTCAAAATCTTTCTGTTATACTAAAGGTATACAGGAGGAAAATCCATGGCGAAATTTGTTTTAAGCGCCTTTGCCGACGAGGCGGGCAAAGACTTGACAGCGCAGATCGACGCACTCAAGCGCAACGACATTTCCCATATGGAGATCCGGGCGGTGAACGGTGTCAACATCTGTAAAACGCCGCTGAAAACCGTGGCGGAATATAAAAAACAGCTGGATGCGGCAGACATTCGCGTAATGACCGTTGGTTCCCCCGTCGGAAAGGTAAAGTTGACGGATAACTATGAAGAACATGTGGCCATGTTTTTACATACCTTGGGCGTTGCCCGTATTTTAGAAGCCAAGCGCATCCGCATGTTTTCCATGTTTACCGACACACCCGAAGCCCACGAAGGCATTGTATTGGCCAAGCTGGAAGAGATGCTGGACATTGCCAAGGGCACTGGTGTGACTTTGTACCACGAAAACGAAAAGGGCATTTACGGTGACACCGACACACGAGTGGCCAGACTGACGAATGCGTTCAAAGGACGAATGGAATTTATCTTTGATCCCGCCAACTTTATTCAGTGCGGCGTAAAGCCCATAGAAGCCTATGCCAGGCTGAAAGACAGCATCGGTTATTTTCACATTAAGGATGCATTGGCCGCCACCGGCAGTGTGGTCCCCGCAGGAAAGGGAGATGGCAGCATCGGCGACATTCTCAGTGATTTTGCCCGGACGCATGAAAATGTAATGCTCACCGTTGAACCCCATTTGAAAAGTTTTGCAGGCATTCAAGACCCCGTCAGCATGAAAGCGGAAAAGGAGACCCTTTACAAGGACAACAACGAATCCTTCGATGTAGCGGTAAAGGCGCTGAAAAATATTTTAGAGGAAAGAGGATTGAGTTATGAATAAATTAAGAGTTGCCGTTATTGGCATCGGCAATATGGGCTCCGCCCATGCCAAGCACATTGCAGACGGCTGTGTCAAGGACATGCAGCTGACCGCCGTTTGCGACACCGACCCGGCAAAGCTGGACTGGGCTAAGGAAAAACTGCCCGACGTAACACAATACACCGATTGTCACAAACTGTTGGACGATCACATTTGTGACGCCATTGTAATCGCCACCCCGCATTATGACCATCCCGTCATCGCCATTGAAGCCTTTAAAAAGGGCTATCATGTATTGAGTGAAAAGCCAGCGGGCGTTTACACCAAAAAGGTTCGGGAAATGAATGAAGCTGCCCGAAAGAGCGGCAAGACCTTTGCCTTGATGTACAATCAGCGCACGAATCCTTTATATCAAAAGGTGAGAGAAATGGTGCAGGGCGGCGCCATCGGCGTCCCGAAACGGCTGGTATGGATCATTACCAACTGGTACCGCACCCAGGCCTATTATGACAGCGGCGCATGGCGCGCCACCTGGGCGGGTGAAGGCGGCGGCGTACTGCTCAACCAGTGCCCCCACAATCTGGATCTGTGGCAATGGATCTTCGGCATGCCCAAAAGTATTACCGCAAAATGCTCGGTGGGCAAATATCACGACATTGAAGTTGAGGATGATGTAACCATCACCGCCGAGTATGAAAACGGCGCTTCAGCCTGCTTTATCACCACCACGGGCGAATTTCCCGGAACCAACCGTCTGGAGATCTCAGGTGACAGAGGCAAGGTGGTCATTGAAGGAAAAGAGATGACTTTTTACAAATTGGAGATACCGGAACGGACGGTTAACGCTACCAGCAAAAAAAGCTTTGACAAGATTCCCTTTACTGTGGAAAAAACGGTGGTGGAGGACAGCGGCACCGCCCATGTGGGCATCTTGCAGAACTTTACCAATCATATTCTCTACGGCGAGGCGTTGATTTCCTCCGGTTATGAGGGCATCAACGGGCTGACCATTTCAAACGCCGCTTTTCTGTCGGATTGGTTGGGCAAAGAGATCAATTTGCCCATGGACGAGGATCTGTTCTATACGTTGTTGCAGGAGCGCATTAAGACCTCCAAGCACAAAACCGCAGCATCTTCTGGCATTGAGGACTTGTCCGGCACTTATAACGAGCGGTGGCAAGGCAAGGCGTAAGAGAGGTATTCACTATGATGATAGGCGCGCAATTATATACAGTCAGAGACTACTGCAAGGATCCCGATTCTCTTGCTGAAACTTTAAAAAAAGTAGCCGATATCGGCTATACAGCCGTGCAGCTTTCCGGCGCCTGCGCCGTGGAGGCCGAATGGTTAAAAAACGAGTTGGATAAAAACGGACTGATCTGTCCGCTTTCCCACACCGCCGCCAGCCGTATTTTAACTGAAACCGAGGCGGTAGCTGCCGAGCACGACATCTTTGGCGCAGCGTATGTAGGACTGGGGATGTATCCGTTCCATAAACCGGAAAACGGCAACAGTTATGCCGATTTCCTTGCAAAGTACCGCCCCGTTTCCAAAAAGCTGAAAGCGCTCAATAAATACTTTATGTATCATAATCATGCGATCGAGTTTATGAAGGATGACGGCAGACGCATCCTGCAAAAGATCGCTGAGGATTTCCCCGCTGACGAGTTGGGCTTTACACTGGACACCTACTGGGTACAAGTGGGCGGCGGCGATCCCGCGTGGTGGCTGGAAACGCTTAGCGGCAGAGTGCCCTGCATCCATCTCAAGGACCAGGGCTACGGTCCCACTATGCTTCCCATCGGTGAGGGGAATCTGAACTGGGAGCGCATCTTTGCGGCGGCCGAAAAGGCGGGCACTCAATATATGTTCGTCGAGCAGGATAAATGCAACGGCGAGGATCCGTTTGCCTGCCTTGCACGCAGCTATGACTATCTGCGATCCAGAGGATTTAAATAATACAAAAGAAACGAGGTGTTTTATGCTCCGAAACCCATGACCTGCATGAGCAGTGACCGGGGCGGGGCAATGTATGTTTCCCGTAAAAATGACCGCCTCGAACTGCACAAAAGTCGTTTTACTGCCAAAACATCTTGTTCAAAATATGATTCACAAAATATCTATTCATTTGACAAAACACGTGAGGGAAAACATGAATACTGTTATAACGTATGATAAATTGAGACAATTTACCTACTCCAATGACCTTATTTGCGTGAAACCGATAAAAGGTATTGTCCTTTCATTTATGGGACTCGGTAAGGCCGGTATGTTTCATGAGGACGATCATTTGGCGAGATTTTACGCCGAAAAGGGAATTATTTACCTCATTCCATACAATAATCCGTGGGCTTGGATGAATCGTCAGGCGGTCCGCGGTATACCGATGAAATCATAGACGTGCTGATAGAGCATTACAATCTTACCGATAATATCCCGATCGTTTCAACCGGAGGAAGTATGGGCGGACAGTCCGCTTTGGTCTATATGGTATACGCAAAGCGTACCCCTGCAGCCTGTGTAGCAAACTGTCCTGTCTGCGATCTTGTTTATCATTATACCGAAAGATTTGATTTGCCGCGTACGCTGTACAGCGCATTTTACAACGAAGACGGCGATATAAATGCAGTGCTGGAAAAGGCGTCTCCGTTGCATCTTGTAAATCGTATGCCCAAATCTAAATATTATATCTTTCATTGTTATAATGATTCGGCGGTCAATATTCATAAGCATTCAAAGCCTTTGGTTCAATTGATGAAGGACAACGGATATGACATTACATATGAGATTGTTCCCGACCGAGAGCACTGTGACCTTCCGGACGAAATAAAGGACAAGTATACTGCCCGTACGGTGGAGGCGATCGAAGGAAATCAAGGCTGTCCTATTTAAAGATGAGAAAAGAGATTTAATATGTTTCAATCGTAAAAGCCGTCCTGTCAGCCGATCAGACGGCTTTGCGCAGTTTTGCCGGCTGTTCGGTCGTGCACGCTTTTCCAGAAAATTTTATCGTTTTTAAATCGTTGGGAAAATGCTTTCAGAGAATCTGCGAAATCGGAAGTCGTCTTTAAGACAGACGCAAACAGGAAATGAATTGTATCAAAATACGGTCTTGCAAATTTCGGCAAATACGTGTATGATAAAAAGCGCAGAAAAAACGAGACGCTGCGTTTTTTTGCGTTTTGCCGCCGGATGAGTGGCAAGCGAACACGGATTTTTAAGAGGGGGAGTGCTGCTGTGGAGAAAAAACGGATCCGGCGCGTTGCCGCGCTGCATGATTTATCCGGATTCGGGCGCTGCGCGCTGACCGTTGTGATTCCCACGCTTTCGGCCATGGGGGTACAGGTTGTACCGCTGCCGACGGCGCTTTTGTCTACGCATACGGGCGGATTTGACGATTATTATTTTCAGGATCTCAGCGATTCGATGGAAAAAATCGCGGCGCACTGGGAGGCGCTGGATCTGCGTTTTGATGCAATTTATACGGGATTTTTGGCGTCCGCCGCACAGTGCGAGCTAATCAAACGCTTTAACCTGCGCTTTGGGGGCGGGGATACGATGGTTTTGGTCGATCCCGTATTCGGGGACGACGGCGCGCTGTATTCCGCGTGTACGCCGGAGCTTGTACACGGGATGTATGCCCTTTGCGCGCAGGCGGACAGCATTGTGCCGAATTTAACGGAAGCCTGTATGCTGTGCGGACGGCCTTTTGAAGATACGGCGGCGATGTCCCAGCGCGCGCTGACCGAATATGTCACAAGACTTTTATATGAGCTTGCCGAAATCGGGCCGAAAAAGGTTGTGATCACCGGGATTGCCGCGGGCGGGGACAATGTCGTGACTGCCGGATTGGATCGGTCGGGGGCGTCCTTGGATCACACGCCGTTTTTTGTGAGCCTCAAACGGATCGGCGGGGCGTATCCGGGAACGGGCGAACTGTTTGCAAGCGTTATGCTCGGCAAACTGCTGTCCGGCGCGTCGTTTCCCTCCGCCGTAACGGCGGCGAGCGCGTTTGTCCGGGATGTGATTGATTTTTCCACGGGATTTGATACGCCGAGGCGCGAGGGCGTCGCGCTTGAACCTTGCCTGCACAGACTTTCCGAGCTTTGATAAGCTTTAAAAAATGCGTTACAGTTGATTTTTGTCGGAAGAAAGACAAAATCTCCCGGTCATATGGATAAACCCCTTGCTTTTTGTGAAAATCCGGGGTATAATAACTTAGTTAGTAGAAAAATACAGACAAGGAAACCGAAGATTATGAAAAAAATCGTTTTTGTGACCGGCGGCGTCGTTTCCGGCCTTGGGAAGGGAATTACGGCGGCATCGCTCGGCCGGCTGCTCAAAGCGCGCGGCGTCAAAGTGACCATGCAGAAACTGGATCCTTACATAAATATTGATCCCGGCACGATGAGCCCGTTTCAGCACGGCGAAGTTTTTGTGACCGATGACGGTACCGAAACCGATCTCGATCTCGGACATTATGAACGCTTCATCGACGAAAACCTCAGCGTCAATTCCAACGTCACGACCGGCAAGGTGTTTTGGAACGTACTTTCCAAGGAGCGCCGCGGCGAATATCTCGGACAAACCGTACAGTATATCCCGCATATTACCGATGAGATCAAAAGCCGCATTTATAAATCGGCCAATGATTCCGGCGCGGATGTATGTCTTGTGGAGATCGGCGGCACGGTAGGCGATATTGAGTCTCAGGTGTTTTTAGAGGCGGCAAGGCAGGTCGGCCACGAAATGGGACCGGGAAATTGTCTGTTCCTTCATGTGACCCTGATTCCCTATGTGTTCGGATCGGAAGAATATAAATCCAAGCCGACGCAGCATTCGGTTAAGGAACTGCAGTCTATCGGTATTCAGCCTGATATTTTGATCTGTCGCTGCGACCGTCAGATCGAAGCCAGCATGAAACGCAAAATCGCCATGTTCTGCAATGTGGCGGAGGACTGCGTAATTGACAACACGGATGTGAAATCGCTCTATGAAGTTCCGCTTATGCTGGAGGAGAACGGTCTTGCATCCACGGTTTGCCGTCTGCTCGGTATTTGTCAGGGTGTGGAGCCTGATTTGACAGAGTGGCGCGGTATCCTGAACAATATTCATGCGAGCAAACGCCGGGTGCGTATCGGCCTTGTCGGAAAATACGTCAAGCTGCATGACGCATATCTGTCGGTCATGGAAGCGCTGTTCCACGGCGGTATTGAAAACCGCGTTCGGGTGGAGATCGAATGGATTGATTCGGAGGATATTACGCCCGAAACGGCGGAGCGCCGGCTCGGCGACCTGGACGGCATTCTGGTTCCGGGCGGGTTCGGCAACCGGGGCATCGAGGGCAAAATCGAAGCGGTTCGCTTTGCCCGCGAGCACAAAATTCCTTTCTTTGGAATTTGTCTCGGTATGCAGATGGCGGTCGTGGAGTTCGCGCGGAATGTGCTCGGGCACAGCGATGCGAACAGCGGCGAATTTTGCGAGGACGGAAAGCATAACGTCATTGATATTATGGACGATCAGAAAACGATCACCGATAAGGGCGGTACGATGCGTCTCGGCCTGTATCCCTGCCGTATTGTGGCGGGCAGCCGTATGCATGATGCATACGGTCAGGATGATATCAATGAGCGGCATCGCCATCGCTATGAGTTCAACAATGCATATCGCGCCGCGGTGGAGGAAAACGGTATGCGTATTTGCGGACTTTCGCCGGATGGTCGTCTGGTTGAGGCTGTGGAGATTCCGGCGCATCCGTGGTTTATCGCGGTGCAGTACCATCCGGAATTCAAGTCGCGCCCAAATCGCGCGCATCCGCTTTTCCGTGAATTTATCCGCGCGGCGGATAAATATGCTTCCGCAAATCATTAATTGAAAAAGCGAAAATTTGAATGGCAGCTTCATATGCCGGGCGCTTGAAAACGCCCGGCATATGAAGCTGTTTTTACATGTAATTATATAACCAAAGAAAAAATATGTTTTGCGCTACTAAAACCGCGGCTTTCCGCTTTTGCCGGGAGCGCGGCTTTGCAAAACCGGCCGGATGGTTTTTCCGCGCGGCTTTGTCCTTGTCCGCATGTATTCGCGTTTGTGCGCCCGTCTTGCACCAAAAACGCTCTTCCGCAATACAATGAAAATAGAAAAGTATCAAAGCGTGTCATAATTTACCTGCAAAAAATTTTTCCGCAATGTTTAAAATTTGCGTGATGCTGGGAAAAATAGTGATACCGAAATAATTTGCGGAGAGTGATAAAATGAGTGTGCGGCGCGGAGATATTTTTTACGCCGACTTAAGCCCGGTTGTCGGGTCTGAGCAAGGCGGTTTGCGTCCTGTCCTGATTGTGCAGAACGATGTGGGCAATAAGTACAGTCCGACGGTTATAGCCGCGGCGATCACGAGCAAAATGAGCAAAACACATTTGCCCACACATATTGACATATATGCGGACAAGGTCGGACTGCAAAAAGATTCGGTCGTCCTGCTGGAACAGATACGTACAATCGATAAACGGCGCCTGAAAGAAAAAATGGGGCACTTGGACGACGATGTAATGAATCAGGTGAACAATGCGATCTCGATCAGCTTCGGTCTCGGCGGGGGCGGCGCAACCGGCTGATTTTTTGTATATGCCTGCGCTTTGAGGCGTGACGGGGCGTATATGCGCCCCATTGTCGAAGAGCCTTGACTTTTCGACGGCCTCGGCGGCGGATTGTATCCGCCGCTTTTCTGTTTCATCGCCTTTTTGACGTGGGGGCGGCGGATGTTATTCAAAATGAATCTGTGAAAACCTCTTGCTTTTTGCTGACAGGTGCGATACAATATGTTCAGGATTTAACAAATCGGATTTGGCTTTTGTCTTGTGTCAAACGGACTTTCGCGCCGCTTTCCATATGTCCGTGTTTTATGGTCCGGCAGTTTGGAAAAACGATCAATAAAAATTTTAAAATACAGGAGAGAGACTATGGCACTTGTAACCACAAAAGAGATGTTTAAAAAGGCGTACGAGGGCGGTTATGCCATCGGTGCGTTCAACATCAACAATATGGAGATTATTCAGGCGATCACCGAGGCGGCTGAAGAACTTCGTTCTCCGGTAATTCTTCAGGTTTCGGCGGGCGCAAGAAAGTACGCCAAGCACGAGTATCTGGTGGCGCTTGCGCAGGCGGCTATCAAGGATACGGGCGTGGATCTTGCGCTGCATCTTGACCACGGCGCGGACTTTGAAATCTGCAAGGCCTGCATCGACGGCGGATTTACGTCGGTGATGATCGACGGTTCGCATCATAGCTTTGAGGATAATGTCGCGCTGACCAAACAGGTTGTAGACTATGCGCATGCGCACGGCGTCGTCGTCGAAGGCGAACTCGGCAAACTTGCCGGTATTGAGGATGACGTGAAAGTTGCGGCGGACGACGCGATGTATACCGATCCCGGCGAGGTTGAAGAATTTGTTTCCCGCACCGGCGTAGATTCGCTCGCCATTGCTATTGGTACCAGTCACGGCGCTTATAAGTTCAAGGGCGAACCCAAACTGCGCTTTGATATTCTGGAGGATATTTCGCACCGCCTGCCCGGTTTCCCGATCGTTTTGCACGGCGCTTCGAGCGTGATTCCCGAACTGGTGGAGGAGATCAACGCATGCGGCGGCAATCTGGACGGGGCGCGCGGCGTACCGGAGGAACTGCTGCGCCGTGCGGCTTCCATGGCCGTTTGCAAGATCAACATTGACTCGGATATCCGTCTTGCCATGACCGCGGGTATTCGCCGTGTCATGAAAAACCAGCCTGAGGTATTTGACCCCAGAACCTATCTTACGGTCGGCCGTGACGAAGTCAGAAAGATGGTCCGGCATAAGATTGAGACGGTACTTGGCTCCGCAAACACGCTTTAATTCTGATTTTGATTTGAAAGGAAAGCTGCGGCAGATTTTATTGCCGCAGCTTTTATACATAGAATTATGAAGTACAGTGAAAAAGTAAAAATCTACGGACAGGACGTGGATATGAACGGGATTCTGCGGCCGGCGTCTCTTTTAGCCATGCTGGAGGATGCCGGATCGCATCAAATGGCGGCTTATCCGCCCAGCAACGACGACCTTTTGAAAAGAGGCATGGTGTTTATCGCCAGCCGGATTGTCATGCAAATTTATCAAAATGTGCCGGACGGCGCGGAGGCGGAGGCGGTTACATGGGGAAGCGACGGACGCGGCGTGACGCATAACCGATGTTATCAACTGAACTGGAACGGGGAAGCGGCGGCGAAAGTGTTTTCTTCCTGGGCGCTTGTCCGCCTTGCCGACCGCAGTCTTGTGCGGTTCGGCGAGATTCAGCACGCGTTTGAGACCGAACCGCCGCTTGTGATAGATCTGCCGCTGCGCGTACGCATGCCGAGAAGCGAAGAATTTGAGCAGGTCGGAGAGCGTCCGGTCTACTTCAGCGATGCGGACGGCAACGGACATATGAACAATACAAAATATATCTCCATGCTCTGCGATTTTGTTCCGGGGATTGAGAAGCGCGCTTTGCGCGGGATCAACATCAGCTATATGGCGGAAGCGCCGTATGGGGATGTGCTCTCTGTCTTTTGCAAAGAAGACGGCGACAGTTTTTATTTTAAGACGGTGCGCCGGGACGGAAAAGTCAACTGCGAAGCGGTTTTGTATTTTTAACGGCACGGTGCGGCCGGGTTCGCGCCGACTTCCGGAAATTTTATATTCGGCGGACATTTGCGGCGCGTTTTGCGCCGCACGTTTGTTCTTTCTCGCAAATTGCATTTTTGCCGTCAAAAAACAGGAAAAATTCGGTTAAAAAATTCCGAAAAATTTTTGTTTTCAGAGAGGAATTTCCATGGGTGTTTCGACTAATTATAGAAAGCGTTAGAGCTTCTTCAAAAAAGTATTAACATTTCTTAAAATTTCATGAGAATATATTGACGGCAAACATCGGACGTGTTATAATTGCTGTATTATTCAGGATAGAACAGTGACATGTGGAAAAAGGAGGAAATGCGCGGTGAAAAAAATCAGGCGGGATAAGCGCGAGCGTATCGAGCGCGCCAAGACCTCGCTGTTTATAGCGCCCTCTTTTATTGGCGCGGCGGTTTTCTTTATTTTGCCGTTTTTAGTGGTCGGCTATTATTCATTGATCGACAACCCGATCAATCAGGAATTTGTAGGCATTGAAAATTATAAATACCTTTTGCAGAACAGCGCGTTTCGTTCGGCGGTGAAAAATACGGCTGTCTTTTCTGGAATCGCAGTTCCGCTTGCGGTTGTGATTCCGCTTCTTTTTGCGGTGCTGCTGATGCGGAAAATGCCGTGCGCTTCGCTTTTTAAAACCATTTTAATCAGTCCCTTGATGGTGCCGACCGCTTCTGTTGTGCTGATCTGGGAAGTGCTTTTTCATTATGACGGCACGGTGAATCATTTCTTGTCCGCGTTCGGCATTGATCCAATCGACTTTTTTAAATCCAAATATGCCGTGGTCATTATCGTCTGCCTGTTTCTTTGGAAAAATATCGGATACAATATGATTCTGTTCATGGCGGCGCTTGCCAATATCCCGAAAGACATCACCGAAGCGTGTATGCTTGACGGCGCGGGACCGGTTCGGGTATTCTGGAAAATCAAACTGCCCTACATATCCTCAACGGTTCTGTTCGTAACGATTTTGTCTTTAATCAATTCGTTTAAAATTTTCCGTGAGGTTTACCTGATGACAGGTAATTATCCGTATAATACGCTTTACATGCTGCAGCATTTTATGAACAATACGTTTATCCAGTTGGATTATCAAAAATTGTCCGCCGCTGCGATCCTGATGTGCGCGGTGATGATTGTGCTGATCGGCGTGCTGTTCTTCATTGACAGCAAGTTTGGGAAGGATGTGGAATGAGAGTGTCTGTACGCAAGAAGTTTCGGTCGGTGCGGCAGGGCACGGCTACCGCAATCATCTTCCTGTTTTTCCTCGGCGTATGCATTGTATTCATTATGCCCACGCTTTTGACGTTTACCAATTCGTTGATGTCCAAAACCGAAATCGCGGCCAACTACGGGCATGTGTTTGAAAGCGTATCCGGCGATGCCAAAACCTATGTCTCCGGCGACACCAATTTGAAGTTGATTCCGGATATGGTTGTTTTCGACCAGTATGAAAATGTACTCTTTAAAAACCCGCAGTATCTTCTGAAATTTTGGAACTCGATGATTTTGACGGTGCCTATCGTCGTGTTTCAGATTTTTGTTGCCTTACTTGCCTCATATGGCTTTGCCCGTTTTTCGGGAAAGCTCAGAAGTATCGTGTTTTTTACCTATGTGATTTTGATGCTGATGCCCTATCAGGTCACGCTGGTGCCGAATTATCTGGTTTCCGAGTGGCTCGGACTTTTGGATACGCGCCTTGCGATCATATTGCCGGGTATATTTTCACCCTTTGCGGTCTTTATACTCACCAAGTTTATGCGGCGAATCCCATATGCGATTATTGAGGCCGCAAAGCTGGACGGCGCGGGCGAAATCCAGATGTTTTTCCGCATCTGTCTGCCGATGTCCAAGGGAATTATCTATTCGGTTGCAATTTTGATTTTCATTGACTATTGGAATATGGTCGAGCAGCCGCTTGTTTTGATTAAAAACACGGATTTGCATCCGTTGTCGGTGTTCTTGTCTCAGATCAACACCGGAGATTCGGCGCTCGCTTTCGCGGTGGCCAGTATATATATGATTATTCCGATTCTCACGTTTTTGTACAGTGAGGATTATATCGTCGAGGGCGTCGCTTACGCCGGCGGCGTAAAGGGATAGGAGAGAGGTATTTATGGAAGAGAAAAACAAACGGGGTTGGATTAAAAACGTCATCATTATTTTTCTTGTCGTTATGCTTTTGCTGACCCTATTTTCAAATACGATTATGAATCGCTCTCTGCCGGAGGTCGCGGTACAGTCCGCTGAAAGCGGTACGATTACGACGCAGGTGAAACTGAGCGGAACGGTCAGCGCCAATCAGACGCGGGAGATTTCGCTTGAAAATGCGCGCAAGGTGGATTCGGTACTTGTCCGCCGCGGAGACTATGTGGAGCGCGGCACGGTGCTTGCGACGCTGGTTGTGGGCGAGAGCAATGAGATTTTCGATGCCGAAATCGCGCTCAAACGTCTGGAAATCGAATATAAGCAGCTTTTGCTTGAAAGCGAGGACACCCTGATCGCCACGCGCTATGAATTGGAGGATAAGCAAAAGGAACTCGCGACGCTTCAGACATACATAGACGGTTACGGTGATCTTGAAACGGTCAAAAACAATTATCAGGCGCAGATTGATTTGATTCAGTTGGCGATTAAAGATTTGGATGAAAAGATCGAATCGCTTGACAAGCAGCTGAGCAAGCTGACCGATTCGGGCTATACCGATATGAGTAAACTCAATCAGGCCATCGAAGAGGCGAAAGACGCGGTCAGCGATGCGGAATCCGCCTATAATTCGGCCAAGCGTGCCGCGCAGAAAGCGCAGACGGTTTACAACAATTCAAGCACGGTATATGGGGCGGCGGAACAGGATTATGACGATGCGGTCGATGCGCGCAAAGACATAGAATCCAGTATCGAAACGCTGGGAACGCAGCTTGACAAGCTGAAAGAAGATCTTGCGACGATTCAGGAGCAGATTGACGCGCTGGTACCTCCCGGTCCGGATGCGACGGAGGAAGAGATCGCGGAATACAATCGGAAAAAGGCTGAACTGACCGATAAAAAAAGTGAGAAGAATGCGCAGATTCGCGATAAAAATGAGGAGATTACAAACAAAAAATCCGAGTTGAAGGACGCGAAAACGGCGGAATCCGATGCGCTTGAAAGCTTTAATTCTGCGGGTACCGCCATGAACACGGCGCATGCCAATTATACCAGCGCAAAGAGCGCAAAAGACAGCGCGGAGTCCTCGTATAAAGCGGCAAAGAAACAGCTTGAAGATTTAAACGAGGGTTGGGAGTATGCGCTTTTGTCTTCCCGCAAGGAAGAAATCGAGGCGGAAAAGAAAGAAAAAGGCGAGCAGGTAGAGGAGCTTCAAAAGCAGTTGGATACGGTGATTGAAAAAATGCCGAAAACGCTGGAGGAGGCCGAAAATGAAAAGGTACAGCTGACGCGCAGCATCGAAAGTCTGGAATCTACCATTCGCCGGACCGAAGCAAACGAAGAGATCAACGGTCAGACCGAAGCGCTGGATATGGAAATCAAGCGTTCGGAAATTGACCGCAAAAAAGCAGAGATTGCCAAGTTAAAGGAGAAAGTGACTTCCACGGAAATCAAAGCGACGGTCAGCGGCACGATAAACAGTGTCAATATCGCTGCGGGCGATGAAGTGGAGGCAGGGCAGACTGTATTTGAAATTATTATGACCGATCAGGGTTATACGATGGAATGCAGCGTGACCAACGCGCAGGCGTCGAGACTCAGTGTAGGTCAGGAGGCCGAGGTTCAATATTATTATTGGGGTACAAAGCCGTCCGTCCGCATTTCCGCGATTAAGAATGATCCGAACAATTCGGGCAAGGGCAAATTGGTCACGTTCACCGTGGAGGGCGACATCAGCGACGGAACCAATTTGACCATTACGGTCGGAAGCCGCGGTTCCAGCTATGATACCATCGTGCCCAACAGCGCCATCCGTGAGGATTCCGAGGGCAAATTTGTATTGCTGGTTGTTTCAAAGCCGTCTCCGCTCGGAAACCGCTTCTTTGCGGAACGCAAAAATGTAGAGGTTCTGGCTTCGGATGCAACCAAGAGCGCGATTGACGCTACGCTGTCGTGGGGTGATTACATCATTACCAATTCTTCTGTGCCGATTTCGGACGGTATGCAGATTCGGATGAGCGAAAAATAAGGAGGTCGGCTGTGAAGAAACGGGTACTGGTTTTTGGCGTCCTTATGGCGGTGTTTCTTGCGCTCGCGTTTTCGCTCGGCGCCGCTCGGCGTTCTGTGACGGCGGGGTATGACCGTGACTTTGCGGCGGACCGTTTTCGGGGGACGAATACAAATAAGTATACGCAGCTTTCTCTCTATTGTACCGAGCAGGATTATCTGACGCCCGACGGCATGATGGCGATTAAAAATTCGATTGAATCCGGACTTACGGCCGAAAGTCTGCCGACCGCGGGAAATTATCTGCTTTGCGCGTCGGTTGAAAAAGATGTGACCATTGCGCGGGATCAGAATACAGTTAATGCGATTGCGACGGTTTATTTCGGGGATTATTTCGGTCTGCATCCTGAGATCCCGCAGACCGGCGGCTATC
Organism: uncultured Eubacteriales bacterium; assembly: GCA_900546635.1. GTDB lineage: Bacteria > Bacillota > Clostridia > Oscillospirales > CAG-272 > UMGS902. The sequence continues at coordinate 19,101 of URDS01000004.1, forward strand.
TTGATGAGTCGGACGCAACCACCGAGTTCTGCGCGATTGATGATTTTGCGGCGTGGCGGCTGTTCGGCTCGGTCGATGTATGCGGGATGGATTTGGAGATCAACGGAAAATTTTACACAATTTCCGCGGTGTTGACTGCCGATCGAAGCACGTATTCTGAATATTACGGCATCACGCCCAGGGTTTATATTTTATATAATTCTGCGGCAATGCGAAATCAAAATTTGACTTTTACATCGCTTGAGGCTGTTTTGCCGGATCCGATTACGGATTTCGGCCGGGATTTATTTGCTTCCGCAACTTCCGCTTACGGCGAGGAGGTCGTCGTCAATCATGAACGGTTTACGCCGCTCCGCCTGTGGGAAAAGATCAAGGGAATGACGGCGCTCGGTGTCATGACCGGGGCGTCGTATCCATATTATGAAAACGTGTCGCGCATTATGGAAACCAAATGCGCCATGCTGCTGACCTTTGAAGCGGTATCGTGGATATTGACTGCGGCGATGTTGATTTGTCTTGCCGTATCTGTTTTTCGTCCGCTTCTCAGACGGTATCATGAAAAACGAAGAGCGCGTAAAATACACGCATTTTAAGGAGGAACAGAATGAAGAAAATTGTCAGGATTATCAGCTTTGTATTGGCCGCGCTGTTGGCGCTTTCGGTTTTGGCTGCTTGCGGCGGCGGGAAGAAAATGCCCGAAAAGCAGGTGGTTGACCATGTGTATAAGTACAACCAGACAAAGCTTGTGACCGTGGAAGAGCCGGATTGGTCGAATGAGGAAGAGTTCAACGGGTATACATATTTGTCTAATAACTCTATCGGAGAGAGCGGTTTTTGCTATGTGCTGCAAAGCGTGGATAAGGATCACAAAACCACATCCACGGTTGCCTATATCGGAACCTATGACGGTACGGAGGTCACGGAAATTCCGATAGACTTGGCGAATGATGAAAACAACAGCGCCTACATGAATAACATTTTGGTGTTGGATAACGGTCTTGCTGTTTTTATCAATGAAAGTAAACAGGTGGGTGATCCGGAAACCCCTTTCTGGGAGCAGTATTATTATCTGTATTTTTATGATTTTGACGGGAAGCTCACCGGTACGGTAGATTTGAAAAAAGCTTTCGATGTCAGCGGCGAAAATTCTTATTTCTATGTGAATACGACGCTGACCGACGGCACGGATCTGTATTTAACCTGCAATACGGATAAGGCTGAATATAACAATAAATTGGTACGCCTCGGCATGGACGGCACGGTTAAAAATGCGTATGCGCTGCTGCCGGAGGGGACCGACGGGTATATCAACAGCATTTATTTTATCGGTGATTCTGAGATCTGCTATACGTATGAGAGCTACGGTTCGGATACGTATACGACGGTCTGCAAGCGCTATAATTTTGAAACCGGCGCACAGTCGGAGGTGAATACCGGGGATCTCGGACGTCAGTTCTCCTATAGTTCATTCGGCGGCAACGGCGGTGCATATTATTCCGACAATTCCGGTATTTATAAAGTGGATCTCGATACCGGCGCGAAGACCGAACTGATGAACTACATCAATTCCGATTATATTTATAATTACGGTAATTTCTGCGCGCTGGGCGACGATCGGTTTGCGTCCCTGACACGCGAGTACAAGGATAACAAGACCACGCTGTATGTGAATACTTTTGAAAAAGTACCGGAAAGCGAGCTTACGCCGAAATATTTGATTACGGTTGCGTCGGCGGGTTATGCATACGATTTTCAGGAGCAGATCGTAAAGTTTAACCTTGCCAGTGAAGAATATCGCATTCAATATGTCGATTATTCTCAGTACAATACCGATGAGGATTATACTGCGGGCAAGACAAAGCTGAACAATGATATTCTGGCCGGCAATGTCCCGGATGTACTCATTTCCGATTCGGAATTTTCGGTATCCAAATACGTCAATAAAGGACTGTTTAAGGATCTCTATACCTATTTGGACAATGATCCCGAACTTTCCAGAGATGACTTTTTAGGGAATATCCTTGAGGCTTGTGAAATCGGCGGAAAATTGTATGAGATTCCGACCAGCTTCGTTGTGATGGGACTTATGGGCGGCAAGGAGAAAATCGGCGAGTTTGCAAATTTGACGATGCCTGAGTTTGCCGCAAAGGTGGCTGCATTGCCGGAGGAAGTGTCCTTCTTCCGCGCGGGCGAAGTTTCAAGAGCCAATATGCTGCAGATGCTTGTGTATCTGGGCTATACGAATTTTATCGATACGGCGACCGGAAAGTGCAACTTCAACAACGATGATTTTAAAGCAATCCTGGAATATGTAAATACACTGCCCGAAAAGTCTCGGTGGGAAGATGAAAATTATAATCCCGATGATTTTGACTGGGACGCTTATAACAATGCGTTTAAAGAGGGCAAAGCGATAGCGGAAATGACTACGCTTGATTCTTTCTATGCTTTCGAGAATCAGTCTTACAATTTCGGCAGTATGGAATTGGATTTCATCGGCATGCCTTCGCCTGACCGCGACGGTTATGTCTTTACCAATGCCAATCTGAAATTCCTTGTCAGTGCGAAGAGTCCGCTGGCGGATGAGGCTTGGAATTTTGTCAAGCTGTTCTTTGAGGATTCGTATCAGACAGAGAGTTCTTGGGCGTTTTCGGTAACAAAGGACGGATTTGAACAGCAGAAACAGAAGGCTTTGGATGAAATTAAACGGCGCGAGGAAGAAAAGAAAGAGCAGGAAGATTCCGATATCGAAATTTCACCTCGCACCAAAGAAGTTGCCGTTACCGACGCTGTAATCGGCGGCGGTGGAATTGCGATTGAACCCGGTTGGGGAAATGATCGCAGAGAGATGACCGCAGAGGATGTGGAGCGCATTGCGGAGATCGCAACCGGTGTACGTAAACAGCTCGTTTATGATGAAAATGTATACAATATCATCAGCGAGGAAGCATCGGCTTATTTTGCGGGGAAAAAGAGCTTGGCCGAGGTTGCGTCTTTGATTGAAAATCGCGTACAAACCGTAATCAGCGAATCCAGATAAATCCCGGCAAAAAACTGAAAAAGCATTGTATTTTTGACACAACAGACAGCCGCCGAAATTCGGCGGCTGTCTCGGCTTTTGCCGTGATTTTCCGTCGCGGCTTCGCTTAGCACAATGTTGCAGATGTTATACGGATATGGTAGAATATGGTGTAAACAAACAATTTGCAAAATGGGGGCAAAAAATTATGAACAGGTTCAAGATCGCTCTGCTGCAAACAGCGCCGTGCGGTACGGTAAATGAAAATTTAAAAAAAGGCGTCGCCATCTGTAAAGACGCGAGAAAAATGGGCGCCGACCTTGCACTTTTCCCCGAAATGTGGAGCAACGGATACAATATATACAATCGGCCTATTGAGGAATGGAAAGCCGAAGCGATTCCCGCCGACGGTGATTTTATAAACACGTTTGCCCGTCTTGCAAAAGAACTGAATATGGCAATCGGCATTACCTTATTGGAACAATACGGAGCGCATTTGCGAAATACAATGGTTCTATTTGATCGGTTCGGAGAACGCAAACTGACCTATGCTAAGGTACACACCTGCGATTTTGACGTGGAACGGAATCTCACGCCGGGCGAAGATTTTTATGTCACTGCCCTGAATACAGCCTGCGGGGAAGTAAAGGTCGGCGCCATGATTTGTTATGACCGGGAATTTCCGGAAAGCGCCAGAATTTTGATGTTGAAAGGCGCGGAGCTTATTCTGGTTCCGAATGCTTGCCCTATGGAAATAAACCGCCTTTCACAGCTTCGCGGCAGAGCATATGAAAATATGTTGGCCATCGCTACCTGCAACTATCCTGAAACCGTTCCCGATTGTAACGGCGGTTCAAGTGTGTTTGACGGCGCGGTCTATCTGCCCGGTGCGGACGGTTCGCGGGATACCTGTATTTTGCAGGCGGACGGAAAAGAGGGAATTTATATTGCCGAACTTGATTTGGAACAACTTCGCTGTTATCGTGAAAACGAAGTACACGGCAATGCGTATCGGCACCCGAAAAAATACAGACTTTTAATCGATACCAAAATCGAAAGTCCGTTTGTCAGAGACGATTATCGGGAGTAAAAGACGGGTTTGCTCCGCTTTTTCCGTTCTTTATAAAAAATCAAAAAGCATCGCAGCCGAACATAGATCGGCTGCGATGCTTTTTCAGCTTTATAAATTTCAGTCGAATTTCGCTTGCTTCAGACTTCGGTTGCTTTTTTAGGCAGGGGAATCCCTTAGGATAATACCATTGCGGCGGGGAGAAAATTTTTGCCCTTCTTTGTGAAGACCAGCAGAATTGTGTTTTCCTGCTCGCTTGTACCGACAAAATTTTTCAGCGTTGCGGTGTAGGATACCTCGCAGGTAAACGTATTGTCGTCGTAGGAGGTGAAATTGGTCGCTTCGATTTTATCCAGCGTCATCGTTTGCGGCGCAATGTACATATATCCGATATAGGAGCGCTTCAGATTTGTATAGAGGGGGCTTGGGTAGCGGGTCAGCGCCAGCACAGCGTCCAGATTTGCCTGCGTGTTGCGGTATCCCTGCGTGGTATAGTGCAGGTAAGCCTTTACATAGTCAACGGCTTGAGTTTCATAGGTTTGACGCAGATCTTCGCTTTCCGGGAAAACGCAGGCAAAGCGTCCGGTCTCGCCGTCCGAAACGACGCGGAGCGAAATACCGTTTATTTGCGCCGTGAATACGGGCGGCACATACAGATCGCAAAGGGTATATTCGTTTGCAGTCGGCGGCGCGCTCAACTCGGCAAATTCGGATTTCCACAGGGCGTCGAAAGCGGTAATTTTATCGTCTGAAAGCGCCATGCCGTCTGCATACACGGCGGCGCCTGCGGGTGCAAGCAGTGTATAATCGGCGGTGGGCGGCGCGAAGCGCAAGTTTTCCGCACCCTGCTCGGCAGAGAGCGGTGTTTCTCCGAGTACGGCTGTGATTTCTGCGTCTCCGTATACCGTGTTGACTGTATACGTGCACATGGCGACGGTATTTCCAAGCGCGTCCGGCGACGTTTGGCCGGTCTCACTTTGGAATACATCGGTGACGCGCACGCCGCCGATACGAACGACCGCTTCGCTCGGCGCCGTGATGGAGACGGTATGCAGTTTCGCCACCGGATAATCGTACAGCCGATCCCAATTTCCGCTGCCGGTCAGTACGGTTCCGTCTAATGTGACTTCAATGTCGGGCTCCAAAATGAAGTCCTCTATCCGATAGCTGCAAAACAGGTCGGCGGCGCCGAACGCGGTAAACGCGCTGTGCGTTTCTAAATAGGCGTCGTCCACCTCTTGTTCGCCGATGCGGATTTTCGCTCCGGCGGGGACAATCAGACATAACGGGCGCTTAGTCAAAAGCTCCGGCGCGACGAGTTCCGCTTTTTGAACCAAATAAGGGCGGAAGCCGAACAGGCCGCTTTTTTCACCGAGTTCCAAGGTGATCCGCAGAAGTTTTTCATCGCCGCTGCTGATGAGATAAACCGGGTTTTCGTACGTGTATTCCCGAATCAGTTTGGAATAGGTCAGATTTTCCGAAGAAAAATCTGCGGCCAGCCGTTTTGCCGCTTCATCGGCGGGTTCAAATAGATTCTGCCGATCGGGATGCGCTTCAAGCAGAAGCCGGTGAAATTCGGTTTCGCCGAGCGAATCGATATAGCGTTCAATGGTGTAAAAAGGCTGCGACGCCTCAAACTGCGCCATAACGCACCACATAACGGCGCAGCAGATCAAAATCAAACCAAGCCAAATCAGGGCGTAAATACATAGCTTTCGTGCAAATGATGAAAGCCGTTTCGTTTTTTGAGTGGATTGTTCGGACATATGCATTCTCACTTTACCAGAATCGCGGTGGCGACGACACGCTCACCGTAAACGTATGCGCTGTTTGTGACATTTTCTCCCTCGTAGATCATCAGCGAGGAGGAACCGCCGTCAAGATTTGTCGCGTTGACGGCGCCAAATTCCAGAAAAATCTCTACCAGGTCATCCAGCGTCGCGCCCAGTGAATCGACGCTGCGTCCGTTGACAACCAAAAGCAGAATTGCGCCGTCCTCGCGCTGGCCGATCGCCGTTCGGGGATTTAAGCCGCCGCCGAGCGCGGAGCGCTCGTTTTGCGGCGTGCCGTTGATAATCAGCGCGGGGCCGTAGGAAGCGGCATATTGTACGCCGCGGTCGAGCGCGCTTTGCGCGGTCATACGGCCGACGTGCAAAAGACCGTCCGCGTCGATACCGGCCAGCGAATAATAGGACCCCGGATTGCCCCAGAGAAGTTCTCCCTCATAGATTACGATCCCGTCCGGGATGCCGCCTGTGCCGGAGCCATTCGGATCGTAAAATCCGCCGGCGTTGGTTCCGGCGACGGCGCCGTATTCTTCGATCATTTTATGTACGGTAAGTCCGCGTTTGCCCTCGCCGAAGCCGTTTGGCGGAATGCCGACAAAGACACGGGTCGGATCTTCAATCACCATCATTTTTCCGTAATAGGTGCCGCCCCGCACGTCATGAATTTCGATTCCGCTTTGCGTTTTTTCGGTATTGCCGCCGATTGGAAGATCGTCGGTGTAGTCCTCGCGGGACGGAAGCTGAATCATGGAGGCGACGATCTCGACATCGGTTGCTTCTTCTGTGCGTGAAATCATATCCTCGATTTTGTCATTGCTCATGTACAGCCGGGGGATGAACTTTGCGGCGCTTGTTTCCATTAAGGAGGTCACAAGCAGTTTCCCTGCATAAGAGGAGGGACCGTAGATCATCACCCCGATTACGCTGTAAAGGAGCAGAAACAGAAAAAAGAGCGTGCACAGCACGACAGTCGTAATTTTTAAAAGGCGCTGCTTCATTTCAAACTCCTGCATAAACCGGCTCACCCTGTCGCGGCGGTGCAATGGGACTTAAAGGGTACGGAAAAAGGGCAAATCCATGCTTCCGACGGCAGAGATCGCTGTATTTCATCCATTATACCATTTTTTATAAGCGGTTGACAATAAAATCCGACAGAATTTTTTACAATATTTATTGTGTGCGGATTTCAAGACGGATGTGTGACAGAAACTTGTGGCAATTGTGAAAAAACGACATAAACGCTTTGGGATTTTCGTTGAATTTGTTCATTGCGAAACCGCCCTTGAATTGGTAAAATAGATTGTAAACCATTTTGGGGAAATTTCCCGAAAAATTAAAAATGGGTCAATCGGAGGAAAACAAATGAAGAAACTGCTTGCATTCGTTTTGGTAGCCGTCATGCTGCTTGCGTTCGCCGCCTGCGGTGAACAGGGTACGAATGTGCCGGAAGACTTTAAAGTCGGTGTGGTTCTGCTCGGCGATGAGACCGAGGGGTATACGTTGGCACATATAAACGGCATTAAGGCTGCCGCCAAGGCGCTCGGCCTTGCTGACAATCAGATTATCTGGAAGTACAAAGTAGAAGAAAATGCGAAATGCAAAGATGCGGCCGAGGAACTGGCCGACGAGGGCTGCAATATTATTTTCTCCAACAGCTATGGTCACCAGACATACATGGTTCAGGTTGCCGAGGAATTTAAGGATATTACCTTTGTGGCTATGACGGGTGACTTTGCCGCAATTTGCGGACTTGACAATCTGAAAAATGCATTTACAAATGTTTATGAGTCCCGCTATGTTTCGGGCGTCGTTGCCGGCTTGAAAGTAAAGGAACTGCTGGACAACGGCACGCTGAAGCCGGAGACCACTCCGAACAATTTTGATGCGGACGGCAATGTGAAAATCGGTTACGTCGGTGCATTCAACTATGCAGAGGTCGTTTCCGGTTATACCGCATTCTTCCTCGGCATTCAGTCGGTAGTACCGAACGTGACGATGGAAGTCAATTATACCGACTCGTGGTTTGACATTGCGAAAGAGGGGGCTGCCGCCGAGGCTTTGATGGCGAACGGCTGCGTAATTATCGGCCAGCATGCCGACTCTACCGGCGCGCCTGCGGCAGTGGAAAAAGCTGCTAAGAACGGTACGCTCGCGTATTCTATCGGATACAACATCGACATGCTTCCCACGGCGCCTACCGTTGCGCTGACTTCTGCAACCAATGACTGGTCTGTATACTACACTTATGCGATCGGCGCTGCGATGCGCGGCGAAGAGGTTGTTGTTGACTGGGCGCATGGCTATGATCAGGGCGCTGTTGGTATTACGACGCTCGGCGCTTCCTGCGCGCCCGGCACGGCTGAATATGTTGACGGTGTTGTTGCTAAGTTGAAGAGCGGCGAACTCAAAGTATTTGATACCGACACGTTCACGGTCGGCGGCGCCAAGATTACGACCAACATTGTCGATCTCTCTTATATGGATTATTCGACTATGACGCCGATTTATACCGGTGAAAAGGTTGAGACGATTGTGGACGGCGCATTTGCGGAATCCACATTCAGAAGCGCGCCTTACTTTGCACTTCGTATTGACGGCATTGTTGAGAAATAATTTTTGAGTTTGAATACGCAAAGGGAAGCTTATTTACGGCTTCCCTTTGTGAGTTTTCAGTATTTCCCTGGTAAAATCAGGTAAGAAGATGAAAGGGGCAGTTCGCCGATATGGAATATGCCATTCGGCTCCAAAATCTCACCAAGACTTTTGGCGATGTCGTTGCAAACAAAAATGTTTCGCTGAATGTGCGCCGCGGAGAAATACTTTCTCTGCTTGGTGAAAACGGGAGCGGTAAAACTACGCTTATGAATATGCTGTCGGGAATTTATTATCCCGACGCAGGAGAAATTTACATAGCCGGGAAGCCTGTCGATATTCGGTCGCCGAAAGATGCGCTGGCGCTGGGGATCGGCATGATTCATCAGCATTTTAAACTGGTGGATGTATTCACCGCGGCGGAAAACATTGTGCTCGGCCTGAATGAAAAGGGCGGTTTTGATCTTGCTGCGGCCGGTCGGAGGATCCGCGACATCTGCGATCGTTACGGCTTTGATATTGATCCTGAGCAAAAAGTGTATGATATGTCGGTTTCGCAGAAGCAGACGCTGGAGATTGTAAAGGTACTTTACCGCGGAGCGGATATTTTGATTCTGGACGAGCCTACCGCTGTTCTGACCCCGCAGGAAACCGAAAAACTGTTTTGCGTAATGCGCAATATGAAAAAAGACGGCAAGGCCGTCGTTATCATTACGCATAAGCTTCATGAGGTTTTGGCGGTGTCTGACCGAGTTTCCATTTTGCGCCGGGGCGAATATGTCGGAACGGTCAATACCGCGGAGACAAACGAGCTTGCTCTGACGGAAATGATGGTCGGCAAAAAGGTGACGCTGAATATTGAGCGTCCCGCACCGCAAAATCCGGTGAAGCGGCTTGAAATCCGCAATCTTTCCTGCTATAACGCGGAGGGGATCAAAACGCTGGAAGACGTCTCTTTGGATGTTTACGGCGGAGAGATTCTCGGAATTGCCGGGGTATCCGGCAGCGGCCAGAAAGAATTGCTTGAGTCTATAGCCGGTCTGCAGGAAACGGCGCCGGACAGCAGCATTGCCTTTTACGCGCCCGGACAGGAATCGAAAATGCAGCAGCTTGTCGGTCTGACGCCGAAAAAAATCAAAGAATTTGGCATTTCGCTTTCATTTGTTCCGGAGGACAGACTGGGTATGGGACTTGTCGGTTCCATGGGTATGGCCGACAATATGATGCTTAAGAGCTATGAGACGGGGCATTCGTTCTTTACACAGCGCCGTGCGCCGAAAAGGCTTGCCGAAACGATTAAGGACGAACTCGAAGTCGTTACGCCCGGCATCAATACGCCGGTACGCCGGCTTTCGGGCGGCAATGTGCAAAAGGTGCTGGTCGGCCGCGAGATCGCCTGCGCGCCGACTGTATTGATGACGGCATACGCGGTACGCGGGCTGGATATTAACACCTCATATACGATTTACCATTTGCTCAATGAGCAGAAAAAACAGGGCGTCGCCGTGATTTATGTCGGAGAAGATCTGGATGTGCTGATCGAACTCTGCGACCGCATTTTGGTACTTTGCGGCGGCCGGGTGAGCGGTGTTGTGGACGCGCGCGAGACGACAAAAGAAAAAGTCGGCCTTTTGATGGCGACAAAGAGCAGAAAGGAGTCTGAGTCCAATGACGAAAACTGTCACTGAAGCATCTCACCGAGAGCCTTTCATTCGGTTGGCTCGCCGCGACGCGGTTCCTTTCTGGAAAAAGATGGCGGTGCGTGTCATTGCGGTGCTGTTGGCGCTCGTGGTTGCGGCGCTCTTCCTGTATTTTGTGACCGGACTGAATCCGATTGAAGTCTACAAAACGATGTTCAAGGGCTCATTTGGCTCGAAGCGGAAGATTTTTACCACGCTGCGCGATATGTCCACGCTGCTCTGCGTGGGTATTGCGCTTGCGCCCGCGTTTAAAATGCGCTTTTGGAATATCGGCGGCGAGGGGCAGATCCTGATGGGGGCGCTTGCGTCCGCCATCTGTATGATTTATCTCGGCAATCGGGTTCCCGCATGGCAGCTTTATACGGCCATGGCGCTCTTTAGTATTTTTGCAGGCGCGCTGTGGGCGTTTTTCCCGGCGTTTTGCAAATCCAAATGGAATACAAACGAAACGCTGTTCACATTGATGATGAATTATGTGGCGATTCAGATCGTGGCTTGCTTTACCAACATTATGCGCGGTCAAAATTCTTCAATGGGACAGATCAACCAGACGACTCGTGCGGGATGGTTTCCGAAAGTATTCGGGTATACGTTTACGATCAACATTATTGTGGTTGCCGTTTTAATGCTGCTGATGTTTTTATATTTGCGGTACAGCAAGCACGGATATGAAATTTCCGTCGTCGGCGAAAGCGAGAATACGGCGCGGTATGCGGGCATCAATGTGCGGAAAGTTATGATTCGCACGATGCTGATTTCGGGCGCTATCTGCGGGATTTGCGGATTTCTGATCGTTGCGGGGCGCGACTACGCAATCTCGACTACAACGGCGGGCGGTTCCGGCTTTACGGCGATTATCGTTGCCTGGCTTGCAAAATTCAATACGTTTTATATGGCGCTGATTTCGTTTATTTTGACGTTTCTCGGCAACGGTGCGGAGCAGATCGCGTCTGACTTTAAGCTGAACGAATTTGCGTCGGATATTGTAACCGGCATCATACTGTTTTTTATTCTCGGCAGCGAATTTTTTATCAATTATAAGATTATTTTCCGCGGCAAACAGCACGGAGCGAAAGAGGTGCGATCATGATTGAAAATCTGGTAGCCTGGATTCTGCGCGCCGTGTCGTTCGGAACCATTATTATGTATGGCTGCATGGGTGAAACCATCACCGAAAAATCGGGGAATTTGAATCTGGGCGTGCCCGGAATCATGTACCTCGGCGGCTTTGCGGGCTTCGCGGGCGCATATTATTATGAGGAACTGGTTGCGGAGCCGAACGCGGCGCTCTGTATTTTGATTGCGGTCGCATGCGGATTTCTGGCGGCGGCGTTTGGCGGATTGATTTTCAGCTTTTTGACGATCACGCTGCGCGCCAATCAGAATGTGACCGGTCTTGCGCTCACGACATTCGGCATGGGCGTGGCTAATTTCTTCGGCGTGATGATTTTAAATGGAGGAACGGCGGTGAAGGCGGATTTCGCCAATACGGTATTCACTGCGAAAATTCCATATCTTTCTTCTCTCGGCTTTATCGGGCAGACCGTGTTTTCCTATGGTTTTTTGGCGTACGCCGCGATTTTGCTTGCCGTGTTTTTGCGCTTTGTTTTAAATCGTACCCGCGTAGGCCTGAATCTGCGCGCGGTCGGCGAGAATCCGGCGACAGCGGATGCCGCGGGAATCAGTGTGGTCAAATATAAATATCTGGCTACCTGTCTCGGCGCCGGAATCTCCGGTCTCGGCGGACTTTATTATGTGCTTGATTTCAACAGCGGCATCTGGGCGACATCCGGGGAAATTGAGGCGCTTGGCTGGCTGGCGGTTGCGCTGGTTATCTTTACGGTTTGGAGACCGGTCAACGCGATTTGGGGCGCGTATCTTTTCGGTATGCTCTATTGGCTGTATCAGTATTTGCCGAATATTTTGGGCTTTAAAATTACAAATTATATGACCGATCTTGTCCGTATGGTGCCTTATGTGGTGACAATCGTTGTCTTGATTGTGACCAGCTTCCGCAAAAAGCGGGAGAGTCAGCCGCCGCAGAGTCTCGGTCTTGCCTATTTCCGCGAAGAGCGGTAAATGCGGGATACTATGAAAGTAAAAAAGCAACGGCTTTTTGAGAGAATCAAAAAGCCGTTGCTTTTATCGGTTAAACTTTTATATTGGGGTCGGATTAAAACCAAATATGCACGCTGAAGCTTTTTTGACAGCGCGGACAGCGCACAGAGTGATTCCCGCGGCGTATAGGCAGCCGGAGAATGGATTTGCAGTACCGGCATTTCCGGTACCGACAGACTTTGCGATCTCGAATACGGTCGCGGGTCAGCTTGAAAAAGCTTTTGACTTTGGCAAAGATACTGAGAAATTTTCGATTCTCTTCGCGGCGCTGGTAAATGTTCTTGGAAAAGTAGCGAAAAAGCGCCCAGATCAAAAGGGCATCCGCCGCAATCAGCAAAATAGTAGAATGTACAAATGTGTTGATGAAACCGAGTCCTAAAAAAACGATCAGCAGCGTGTAATAAAGCGGGTCCGCGCCATATCTGCCGTACATAAACCGATTAAATCGGTCAAGCAGTCTGCGAAACATATTATCACTCCCAGTTATATAGAATAACACGGCAATAAGAAGATTATATAGTCTACAGGTGAAAATGCGGTGAAATGCAGATTGACAATTTTCGATTTGATGTGTACAATAAATATGGGTTTCGGAAAAGGGGGAGCAAATGGCAAAACAGATTTGGAAAGGCGGCGCGCTTTTGGCGCCTCTGCCGGCGGTGCTTGTCACATCGGGTACAATGGACGAGGCGAATATAGCGACCGTGGCATGGACAGGGATTGTCAATACAATTCCGCCGAAAACATATATTTCATTGCGCAAAAGCCGTTATAGCTTTGAACTGATTCAGCAAAGCGGTGAATTTGCTATCAACCTGACGAGCGCGGATATGGTTCGCGCCGTGGATTACTGCGGCATCTATACCGGAAGAAAGGTCGATAAATTTAAAAAGTGTAATTTGACCAAGGTACCCGCCAGCCAAATTTCCGCGCCGCTTCTCGGTGAAAGTCCGCTCAGCCTTGAATGCCGGGTGACCGAGCAAAAGGAACTCGGCACGCATGTTTTGCTGCTTGCGGATATTGTGGCCACGGACGTGGAGGATACGCTTTTGGACAAGAACGGGAAACTGGATCTTGCGCGCGCGCATCTTGCGGCATTTGCGCACGGTGAATATTTTGAACTCGGTCGCCGTATCGGCCGTTTCGGATTTTCGGCGGCTGGAAAAAAATCATTGCATACCGCGGGACAGGGAAGCGCGCCTGCTGTTCGCGGCGGAACAGCGCGCACGAAAAATTTAAAAAAGACGGGCGGCAAAAAGTGAGCCGGGAAAGGACATAACATGAATTTTGATTTTTCAGGCGTCGGTACAGTGTGTTTCGGCGGCATGGATTTTATGTTTAACGTGTTTCCGATTTTGTTTGGCGTACTGTTTTGCTTTATCCTTGGCGTATTTATTGCTGTTTTTGCGGGCGGAATCAGGCAGTGGAATCGGAACAACCATTCGCCGGTGCTGACCGTCGCGGCAACGGTTGTGGCAAAACGGGTAAATGTCAGCACTTCGCATCACCATCACGGCAGCGGGAGCATGGGACATACGTCCACGTCGTCCTCTTATTATGTTACCTTTGAGGTGGAAAGCGGCGACCGTATGGAACTTTCCATGAGCGGTGAGGAGTACGGTCTGCTGATTGAGGGAGACACGGGGCGCTTGACGTTTCAGGGGACGCGCTTTAAAGGATTTGACCAGACTTGATTTCAACCTTTTTCCGGCGTTGCTTTTGCAAAATGTTTTATAGGTACGCGGATTTTGTTTCCCGGCATGATAGACGCTTTTCCATAGGTTAAACATCTTAGTTTTGAAAATGGCAAGTATAAGAAGCGGACGCATAGCGCCCACTTCCTCTATTTTTTATAGAAAAATTGCGCGATAGTCGTGCGGCATGGAAAAGGGAACCATAGATATAAAAAGTTCGGCATATAGAAGCGCGGGCGCTTACAATTACATCAAGGGGGCAAATACGCGCAGAAAATCCTGGATCAAGCGTTTTCCAAAACTTCCCCGGCAATCTTTGACCGTCATTTCACGGCTGCATGAAATCGTATGCAGAAAGTCGTCTCGCACCGCATTCACCACCGAACCGCCGTAAAAACAGGCCCCGGATTCAAAATGCAGATATAAGCTGCGAAAGTCAAGATTCGCGGATCCGACCGCCGCCACACTGTCATCCGAAACAAATGTTTTTGCATGGACAAATCCGCGTGAATATTCATAAATTCGCACGCCGGCTGCAAGCAGTTCGCGATAATAGGAGCGCGTCGTCATGTGCACATACCATTTGTCCCCGATACAGGGCGTCAAAATCCGAATATCCACGCCTCCTTTCGCCGCGGCAACCATTGCGCCGAGCATCGGTTCGTCTAAAATTAGATACGGTGTACAGATGTAAATATAACGATGCGCGGCATAAAGCAGTCTTAGGTAGACGCCGGCCGCGATATATTCTCCGTCCAGAGGAGAAGCCGCATAGGGTTGGACAAAACCGCATTCCAATCCGCATTCCGAGCTTTGTTCATCCGCCGCCGGGCAAAAATCCGCCAAATTTTCCTGTGTGCCCGTAAGCGCAGACCACATTTCCAAAAACATCATTGCAAAGCTCAAGGCCGCCCGCCCCGATACAAAAACGGCTGCATCCTTCCAATGTCCGTGTTTTTCCAGCGCATTGATATACTCGTCGGCTATGTTGATTCCGCCCGTAAAAGCAACCCGTCCGTCAATCGCCACGATTTTGCGGTGGTCACGGTTATTCTGAAGGGAAGAAAATACCGGAAGAAACGGATTGAAGACACAGCATCGTATACCCGCCTCCGCCATTTGCTTTGAAAAGCGTTTAGGCAAAAGAAAAAAACAACCGAAATCATCATAAATCAGGCGCACGTCTACCCCGGCGCGAGCCTTATTCTTCAGGATTTCAAAAATCGAATCCCACATCTGTCCGGGTTCCACAATAAAATATTCGAGAAAAATATATTTTTCCGCTTTGGAAAGCTCTTCGAGCAGTTTTTCGAGTTTTTTCTCTCCGGGCGAAAGATACAAGGCGCGGCAGCCGCCGTATATGGGGTAGCCTGCGTTTCGCTCCAGATAAGAAATCAGCGTACAATATGCCGGAAATTGGGAACAGGCTTGCAAATTCCCGGAATGCGTGTTCGTCAGATATTGCTGTGAACGAACTTTTGCCGCGGCCAGTCTGCGGCGCATCCGTACAGCGGCGCTCTGAAGACGGTATAAAAGATAAAACAATCCGCCGAAAGCAGGAAATAATAAAATCAGTGTTGTCCAAGTCAGTTTATACGCGCTTTTATCCTGTCCCGCAATTACAAATACGGCGACAGCAAAGCTCATCATGCGCAGTGCGGCGCGTATCGATACCGAATACAGACTCCCGCTGACAAGCGCATATACTGCAAACAAAAGTTGAAAAAGCAGCAAAAGAATTACCGCAAGCCGTTGTCCGATTCTGCGCGGCCGTCCACGTTTTTTCATATGCCAGTCTCCTTGCGCCCATTCATCATTTCGTTTTATTGTGCACAGAAAAGGGCAAAAATACCCGTCCCAATAAAAGCCGAAGTATGGGCGCGCAGCCGATGAAAAAAGAAAGAACCCACCGCGCCGTTTTGTCGTGGTGGGTTCAGTTTTGTTGATGCGCGCCTGAAAGCTTTTTTGCAGGATGAACCGAGAATCAGTTTACATAATTCATGGCTTCAAACAAATCATCCGAGAAAGCAATCCACGCGATATCCACTCCGTCATGGATCGGCGCCTGCGCAGAATTGAACGGATCCAAACGCATGGATTTCAGCGTACCGCTGTACAGGGAAAAGGCGGAAAAATCAACGAGATAGGTATGCCACTCGCCGTCATCCTCAATATCCAGCGTATACTGAGCAGCTTCGGAATAGGCCATTTCCGCCATATCGCCCGCACAGAAATAAAACCCGATGGACGGCGGAACCGCTCCGCTGCTGTGCGCACGGGCGCGGATCAGCATATATTTATGGCTATCCGCATTTAGACTGCCATACCGAAGCGTAACAAAAGGATCATGACTGTCCGTAATACTTAAGTTTACGCACTGATCGGCGGAATGAAACGATACCTCCAGTTCGTTTTCGGCTGTAAACAATCCGGAAACGCTGTCGGATTTGTCAAACACATAAAGCGCCTGCGGCATTTCCGAATCCTTTTCGGGCGGATCAGCCACGGCATGCGCGGCGGCCTTGCCCGGCGCCAGGGAATCCGCCGAACCGCCGTCCTCAAACATCAAATCCAGCCAGGTAGAAGCATCATAGGCGTCCAAGCCCTCAAGGATGTCTTGTGCCATTGTACCGTCCGCATCCGCATTGTTCAGCATCAAATTGATCTTCAGACCCCGACGGCCGGAAATACCGAGCGCTGCCATGTCGGCTTCGATTTCAGTTACAATCCCGCCTTCCTTGCCTGAAATCACAGAGGAAGCATACGTAAAACCGGAAGCAACCACTTCATATGCCTTTCCCGCGCCGTATTCCAGAATAACATCGCCCGAAGCATCGATTCGGAACCGATAATATTTTCCGGCGGTATCGGCAATATAAATAAACGAAGCATCTTGTTCGGTCAGGCTTTCATCACGGCGTTCCACCAGCAGATACAGCCGGCTGCCGTTATGCGCCGCGCGTACCGAGGCCTGTGCCTGAGAAGAACTTCCGATGAACAGCGCCTCCTTGATGTCCGCCCAATCCAAAGAATTTTTGCCGTCTGTAACAATGGATTTACGAGGCGCTTGAATTGCATGATTCAAATATAAATTTTCGAGCAGAATCGAATTTTTTGTGCCGGATACCGGAAAAACAGCGGTCAAACGGTTGTTGCCGGTCACCTCGATCGCCCCCCAATAGCCGGGATACCGGAATACGGTAACTTCTTCGCCGAAGCTGCGCGCGTCTCCGTCGCCGACGCGCAAAACCATGCTTCGGCTGTTTTTTCCGTAGGCAAGAACCGTTTCGCCGGTGGGCATTTTGACGATATACGGCCCCGCGCCCGAAAACATATTGTCTTGTCTGTCTGACGGGCCGGTTTGATCAAACGCCACCGTTTCCGACCATGCGGCATCCGAATGGATCACGGAAATACGGAAATTTTTATCGGGCATTTTGGATTCACAGACCACTGCGAGCGTGCCGTCATACAATTCCGTGCCGACACTCATCTGATCCGTAAAGCTTGGGCTTCCTTCCACATCCAAAACATATTGCTGGAAAATAAGGCGCGCTTGCCACGGCGCAGCCGATACTTCCGGCAGCCAGGTGTACCCCCCGTCGGTTGAGCACACCATGGCGGTGCCGGTGGAATTTCGATCTGTTTTGGCGCCCCAATATTCAATTCCCGGTGAAACCTGTGTAAAATATACCTGGATTTCTCCATTGGAAAGCTCTTGAATTGAAGGTTCCCAATTCACGCCCGTATATATGGACTGCGGCTCTCCCCATGAACGTCCACCGTTCGTCGAACGGCGAAGGTAAATTCCGGCCAACTCCGGATGATTTAAATAGCCTTTGTTTGCGCGATAGGATACGACTGTGAGAATATCGCCGTTTGACAGAACCTCGGCATCGCAGTTCACAAAATAGGTCGTGTCCGTTCCGGTATCGGTGTAATCACAGGGGAACTTATATTGTGAAGCATTGTACAATACCTGCGGCGCCTCCCAGTGAACAAGATCATCGCTGAAAGAATAATAAATATGAGGGCCGAACGATCCGTATTGCCAGAACATGATATAACTGCCATCATTTTTTTGCTTGATTCGAGGATACTGCGCTTTGTCATAGCGTGCCTGACCGGTAGTCGCGGAGGAAAGCTCTATCAGCGAACGCATATCCGCTTCGATATAAGCGGGCGTATCCGCTTTGGCATGCGAGTTTTCTTCTATATAGGTGTTTAGGGCGGAAAGCTTTGTCAGAACCGCCTTTCCGTCCGTGTCCGAGACGCCGGCAGTAATGGTTGCCGTACTCGTTGCGCCGTCCCATGAAACGGACGCGCCGAGCGCCTCCACCACAAAGCGCACCGGCAGATATGTGCGGGAATTTTCTATAAACGCGGGCGCATCCAGCGCTTTTGCCTCCCCGTTGATTACAGCCGTCTCTGCACCGATGGTGATTTTAATTTCGGTCTCGCCGCTTGTGACGGTAGCCGTACTTGTTGCGCCGTCCCACGAAACAGATGCGCCCAGGTTTTCGGCGACAAAGCGCACCGGCAGCATCGTGCGGTCATGGCGAATGATCGGCGCCGCGTCGAGCGTCTTGGCTTCTCCGTTGACGTAACCGTTCATATCGCCGATCGTCATTTTGATTTCAACAGATTCGGCCGCTGCGGCTGAAATCCACAGGGCGCAAGTCACGATCAGCAAAATCGCAAATGTGAAAAATTTTTTCATTTTGGGTTCCCCCGCTTTCATGGTTGGATTTCAAGATTCAAAAAACGCAATCCACGTTTGGTTTCGGTAACAGGATTCTGTTTTTATTATACGGTTCGGTCGTATTTTCCACAAGATGAAAAAAGAAGAATTTTTTCATCCGATTTTACCTGTTTGAACATAAAAAATCCGATATGCTCGAAAAGAGACATATCGGATTTTAAAATTCAGTATCGTTGCTCAGTCGCTGACGTACGGAATCAGCGCCATTTGTCTTGCGCGCTTTACCGCAATTGTAAGCTGACGCTGATGAACAGCGCAGGTACCCGAAATTCTTCTGGGCAGAATCTTAGAGCGCTCGCTGACCAGTTTCTTCAGTCTTACAGTATCTTTGTAATCAATATAATCGATTTTGTCCGCACAGAAGAGACAAACTTTCTTCTTTTTCCGCATCGGGCGGAACGGACGCTGAGCGTTTTCGGTTGTTTTGTTATCCATTGAATACGTAACCCCGTCTTTGAATCCAGACTTTCCTTTCTAAAAATTTACCGCCATGTTTAGAACGGCAGACCGTCATCCTCGGATACGGTCTCAAATTTCGGCGCCGCCGCATCCGTATTGGAATATGAGGGCGTAGAGTAAGCATCCGGCATATATTGCGCGCCGCCGGCAGTCCCCGTAGAATCCGATTTGTTTTCCACAAAGCCCACTTCGTCGGCTACAACCTCGGTCACATACCGTTTGTTGCCCTGATTATCCGTATAGCTGCGGCTCTGGATCGAACCGCATACCAATATAGGCTTGCCTTTTTTAAAATAGCGTGAAACGAACTCAGCTGACTGACGCCAGGCCACAATACTGATAAAATCAGCGGTTTGCTGACCGTCCGCCGCATTTTTACTCTGGTATCTGCGATTTACCGCGATCGTAAACGTCACGACCGATATACCCGACTGCGTTTGCTTCAGTTCCGGGTCAGCGGTCAGATTCCCGATCAAAATTGCCTTATTTAAGCTTGCCATACTCGCGCCTCCTTTCCGTCTACTTCAAACTTACGCCTTGGATTTTGCTTTTTTCTGCTCAAGCCGAATCACGATGCCGCGCATGATGTTTTCATCAATGTTATAGCGGCGCTCAAGTTCGGCCGGGAAATCGGGTGCGCTTGTGAAATTCACAAGAACATAATATCCCTCCGGAATGTCATTGATCGGATACGCAAGTCTGCGCTTGCCCCACTCATTGACTTCCACAATGCTTCCGCTTTCCGCGATCAGCGCCGTGAACTTTTCTACCGTTGCTTTAACGGCCTCTTCGCTGATGGTCGGGTTTACGATGAACATGGTTTCGTAGGAATGAACTGCCTTTTCCATCTGTTACACCTCCTTATGGACTGATGGCCGTGCGTTAGCGCACAGCAAGGGGGTAGGGTTAACAATATTTTGGTCAACCTATACCATTTAGTGATTTTAACACAATACGCAGATTTTGTCAAGAAAATCTTTAAATATTCTGTAAAGCTCTTGTCCTGACCGACAGTATATGATAGAATGGTACTGAAATCTGGTTCTGTCGGAATCGTACGATCTCAAGCAAAAAAAATCTACAGATTTTCGGAGGCCTAATGGGAACCCTGTATCTGATCAGGCACGGGCAAAGCGAGGGAAACATAAACGGCGGTTTTGCCGGGCGTATGGATTATCCGCTGTCCGCGCTCGGAAAAAAACAAGCGCAAATGACGGCAGATTTTTTATGTCGCGAGCAGATTGACGCCGTTCTTTCCAGTCCGCTTTCCCGCGCTTATAACACGGCGCTTCCGATCGCCAAACAGCGCGGTCTGCCTATACTGCGGCGGGAAGAATTATCGGAAATGGATTTCGGCGATTGGGAGGGACTGACGCCCAAAGAGGTTGCGCTCAAATATCCCGGCTCCATTGATATTTGGAAAGATGAACTGTACAAAACGGTTTGTCCCGGCGGCGAAACGCTGCGGGCGTGTTTTGAACGCGCAAAGCGGGCGATTTGCACAATCGCCGAAGAATATGCCGGTAAAACCGTTTGTGTCGTATCGCACGGTGCACTGCTCAAAAATATGCTCTGCTTTTTACATAATTTGCCGGTTGAACGTATTCAGGACATCTCCTGGGCAAACAACGCGTCCGTGACCAAGCTGATTTACAAAAACGGGGCGTTTCAAATTGAATATGAAAATTACAGCGAACACATGGGTGAATATGTCACCGGTGTGTCCGGCGAACTTCAAAAATAAAATCAACCGATTCACTTGACGAAATGAAAATTTTGTCGTACAATGAAAGTGTAAAAATAAGTAAAATGAGGTTTTAAAATGAAGAAATATATCGCGCTTTTTATCATTGTTCTGCTTGCCTTTTCGCTGTTCTGCTCGCCTGTTTTGGCTGCGGACGGCGAGATAATCGATTATACACAAATTACAAAGCCGGAAATTGCCGGGCAATTGACGCTTTCGGATGTGCAGAACACGTTAAAAGCGATGGTAAGCGGAAGCTACACGGACCAAGCATGGCGGTTTGATGCTGACGGCGACGGTTTTTTGCGGATAAACGATATGCTTCTGCTCATGCGCGGCCTGTCAAACAAATGAATTATTGCAAGCAGAATCCCCCCGCTTTTTGCGGAGGGATTTTTGTTTTAGAGCGCATTTTACAATTATAAATATACTTGGAAATAAACCTGCCGTTTGCGCAATTTTCTCATACTGCCCGTAAATGCCCCAGCGGGCAAGACCGTAAAATCAGTGTACCAAATGCCGTTTGATTTTTTTCGTCGTTGTTTTCTCAAATTCGGTATTGCGCACTTCGATTGCGCGTATCTGCTTGTATCCCACGAGCCGCTTGTTCATCCGATTGATCTCCTCTTTGAGCTTTGCTGAAATTTCTTCCGTTGTAGCGCCTTGAGGAAATCTGGAAAAATCGGGGTAGATGATCGCGGTCAGCGTGATGCTGTCGCCCTCATTTGAGGTACGTCCGACGACGACGCTTTCCGCAATTTGTTCAACGCTTTCCAGATATTCTTCGATTTCTTCGGGAAATACGTTTTTACCGTTCTCAAGTACAATAACGGACTTCTTGCGTCCGGTAATGTAGATATATCCGTCATCATCCAGATAGCCGACGTCGCCGGTTCGGAAGTAGCCGTCGCTCGTAAACACGGCGTCTGTCGCTTCCGGATCTTCATAATATCCCAGCATGACGTTTTTGCCTTTGACGCAGATTTCACCTACCGTATAGCCGTATTCATTGATCTCGCTGCCGTCGATATAGACTTTACATCCCGGCACTGCCGGTCCCACCGAACCCGGCTTGGAGTGGTAATAGACATCCACCGAAATCAGCGGGGAACACTCGGTAATGCCGTAGCCTTCCCATACATTGATGCCAAGCGAACGGAAATCCTGCGCAATATCCTGATTGAGCGGTGCGCCGCCGCAGATGATTTTGCGCAGTCGTCCGCCGAAAGCGGCTATGATTTCTTTAAAGAGTATACGGCGCGCATCCAGTCCGAGCGCGAAGGCGCGGTCGGAAATGGACATCATTTTGCGAACAAAAGTTTCTTTGTTTTTTTTGCGGATTTCATCCCATATTTTCTTGTCCATCGTATTCAGGAACAGGGGAACCAGGACGAGCGCTGTCGGGCGGAATTTCGCAAAATTCCGCATGACGTGGCGCAAAGAATCGTTTATAGCAATTTCACATCCGTAATTTACCGCCGCAAGCGAGCAGCATAATTCATACGTATGGTGAATCGGAAGAACGGAAACCAGAACGTCCTCCGGATAAAAATCCACGGTTTCACAGGCTGAGTTTATAGAGGTACAGATGTTTTTCTCAGAAAGCATAACGCATTTGCTGGTTCCGGTTGTCCCCGAAGTGAAAAGCATGACGGTCATGCGGTTTAAATCAGCGGGTGCGGGCGGATCATATGGACGCTCCGCGCCGATACCGATCAGTGTGTCCATGGTGTTTGAATACATATTTTTTTCGGGTTCGGATTCCATCGGAATGAATGTAATTTCCGGATGCCTTTTGGCCATATCTGCAAATTTGGTTTCAAAAAGCGGGGAAAATACGATGACCTGCGCGCCGCTGCGTTTCAGAAAATTTTCAATCTCGGAGAGCGCAAGCTCTTTATCCAAAGGAATGGCAATACCGCCGTAGGCGATCGTTGCGAGGTAGGCGATATACCATTTCGGTGAGGATTCTCCGATAATGGCAACGCGCTTTTTTGCAAGTCCGGAACGGCGAAGGCCGGTTCCAAAGGCTTTGATTTTGTCAGCTAACGCCGTATAGGAAATCGTCTGAATCTCTCCGTCTCGGTCGAAATAATCAAAAACCGTTTTGCTTCCTTTATCATACATCAAAGAAATCAGATGTTTAATATGATTGATTTTCGTAAATCTGCGCTCAGTTTTTTTCATGATCGTTATCCTTTTTTGAAAGTTTATTAAGAAAGGCTGCGGGGGAAAATTTTTGAACCGCGTTGAAAATTCGTGTCACAAGCGAAGCTTCCGAATTGGTCAGTACGCCCATAAATCCGGAAAAATATTCTTCCTCTGCGTGCTGAAGTTTTTCTATGATCGGATCTGCCTGCTTTGTCAGGTGGATTGTAAGACTGCGGCGATCCAAACTGCTCGGTTCTGTAAAAATGTATCCTTTTTGCCGCAGTGATTCGACAGCCTGACTGATATTTCCTTTTGAAATGTTTGAGGCTTCGCTGATGGCCGTGACCGTATTGTTTTCGGGGGTTGCGGTCAGTGCGAGAAGCACATCGGTTTCATTGAGTGAAAACCCATCCGTCTCGATTGCGTGATGGCAGTGTGAGCGCATGGATTTTCCGAGGCTCATCAGCTTGGTGAAAATTTCGTATGGCTTAAAGCGTAAATTGTTTTGTCCCATGGCTCCCTCCCGTTCCGTTTAAAAATGTTTTATTCGGAAATGTTTTAAACGAAACTATTTTATCACGTGTTTTTTTGCCTGTCAAGCATTTTTGAAAAATAGTACAGAGGATATGGCCGGTTGAAAAACCATTGCTGCGCATCGCAGGAAAAAGTTGCTTTGAAAGGGGACTTTTGTGATCGGCGTTTGGCTGCAACAGAGTATTTTTTATCCGCAATATCTGTCTGCGCGCCTGAAAAAGGACAACTTTTTTTATGAGCGCATAGTTCGTCTGTTTGAATCATAGAATTTAGCAAACAGAATTTTGATCAAAGGAGAATTTTATGAGACCCGAAAACAGCGAAAAGAAAGAATTTGTGCTGTCCGGAAAAAATACGGCACAGCGTATCCAAAGCGGCGGCAATGTTTTATTTGAGAGCGGCGGAGAATTTATTTTGCCGGATTATATGCCCAAAGTTCAGAAAGTGCTGCGTCTGGAAGCGCGCGCGCTGCCACCCGCACAGTATATAAGCGGGAGCGAGGCGCAGATGTCGGGCAGTGTGCTGCACACGCTGATTTATCTCGGTGAGGAGGGCGAGGTCAGCGCCACTGTATTGCCTTCCAAATATGATTTCAGCATCCCGCTGACCGAAGGGCAGACGCCTCAGGTTTCGGCGAATGCCGAAGTGGATTCGGTTACGTATCGTCTGAGCGCTCCGCGAAAAATCAATATACGCACGCATTTGCGTTCTCAGCCCTGTATGTATACGCGGGAGGAGATTTCAGAGGAACAGGCGCCGGCAGAGATCCCCGGTTTGCATAAATTATACAGCGAGTTTGACGGAATGGACACGCTGCTGACGCGCGCACAGGATGTGGAGCTTTCGGATTCTATTGAACTCAGCGGAAAAACGGAGATCAAGCCGCTTTGGTGCGGTGCGACTGCGGCTGTAACGGATGCGCGTGCGGCTGACGGCGGCGTCGGTGTACGCGGAGATGCTTATGTTAAGGTACTTATTTTAGAAGCGGGCGCACCGAAAATGCTGCAAAAGAAAATTCCGTTTGACGCATTTTTGGATGCTGACGTTCAAAAGGGAACGACGGCCGCTGCTTCGGCGCGGGTTATTTCCACCGAGGCCGGCGTTTCGGCAGACAACTCCAGTTTAATGCTTGAGGTCATTTTGAGTATTGAGGGCAGAGCGGATCAACCGAAAAAGATTCGGGCGGTAACCGATGCGTTTTCGGAGACGGCGGAAGGGAAGATCGAGCACCGTCCCCTGGCAACCGATCGGCTTCTGTTCTCCCGCTGCGGCGTTTATGATATAGGCGGCAGTGTGGCAAGAAGCGCCGCCGGCGCTTCCGATGCCACTTCAATACTGGATACTTCGGGTGAAGCGAGAGTAGAAGAGGCCTCGGCGCGTGAGGGAAAAGTTTCGGTTTCGGGACGCTGCGCCATGAATGCGATTTATATGACGGAAAGCGGAGAATCTTCGGGCGAATTTACAATTCCGTTTAAACTGTCTTTTGACTGCGAGACGCCGAGCGGAACGGAAGTTATGGTTGAGGTCGTGCTTGTAAACGCGCGCGGTCGTTTGGACGGGGACAATTTGGTTTGCGACGGGGAGATTGCGCTTTGTATGCGCGTACTCCGGCGCGGAGAAGCGCAGGTCGTGGGAAAAATTGATTTTTCCGCGCCGAAGCACTATGAGAAAAACACGCATCCTTTGTGTTTGATTTATCCGAAAGGCGAAAGTTTGTGGACGCTCTCCAAACAGTATCACGTTGCGCCGGAGGCATTGGCCGCTGTAAACGGACTGAACATTTCGGAGGAAGCGTATACGGATGTTCAGGCGCTCGAAAATGCGCATGTATTGATGCTGGAACTGAGGTAGTCGGATTTTTTCAGCGTGTTAAAATACATGTAAAAATTTCCAACATGTTTTTCTGCCGTTCGGTCAAACTATAGATGAGCGGAAACGCTTGACTCAAAATTTTGAGAAGAGGTAGAAAAAGATGGTCATTGACAGAATAGCACTTATCCTGGTCATCATCGGAGCGCTGAATTGGGGCTCTATCGGTCTGTTCAGTTTTGATGTGGTTGCATGGATTTGCGGTGGTCAAGCGGCTATGGTCAGCCGTATTGTATATACTTTGGTCGCGCTTGCGGGTATTTGGTGCATATCCCTTATATTCCGTCCGCGTGAGGAAAGTGTACGAGAATAAAGCAGAATGCTTTGACTTTTGAAAAAAGACGGCAAGGACAGCATGAAAACACATGCTGTCCTTGCCGTGCATTTTTTATTCAAAAGGATATGCCTCGTTTATTTTGTATCACCGGATGTTTCTTTATCCGGATTTGACTGTTTTTTTTCAGGTACATAATGCCGAATTAACGCCTGTGTGCCGAGTTCGCCGTCGCCATTTTCTTTTAGCGACAGATAATTTGCAAGCGCCTGATTTAAAATTTCCAGATTCAGGCCTGACGCCGCCGCTTCATTTGCGGCAAGCCGCATATCTTTGACAAAATGTTTGATGAAAAAGCCGGGCGCGAAATCGTCCGCTAAAATTTTCGGCCCGAAAGTTTCAAGCTGTCGGCTGCCTGCGGCGCCGGTGGACACCGAGCGCAGCAGCGTTTCCAGATTGAGATTTTTGGCCTTTGCGTAGGCGAGCGCTTCGCATACGCCGGAGAGCGTTCCCGCGATGATAATTTGATTTGCAAGCTTTGCGTGTTGTCCGCTGCCCGCCGCGCCCTGATAGTTTATGTTTGTGCCCATGGCCGAAAACAGCGGCATACAGGCTTCAAAGTCGGCTTGCGTTCCCCCGCAAAGAATGGAGAGGGTTCCGTTTTTTGCGCCTGTATCGCCGCCGGTGACCGGTGCGTCGATGACGTGGAACCCCCTTTCGCTTCCTATGGCGAAAAGACGCTCGGCAAGCTCCGGACTGCTGGTGGTCATATCGATCAGATAGGCACCTTTCGGGGCGCTGTCAAAAATATGACCGGCGCCGAGGTAAACATCCTCTACATCCTGCGGGAAGCCGACGATGGTGATAACGGCGTCGCAGTCTTTTACACATTCTTTGATGGTTTCATGAAAAATGGCGCCCTGTTCAATCAGCGAAAGCGCTTTTTCTTTGCGCCGCGCAAAAATATGCACCTCAAAACCCGCGCGCAGTAAGTTCGCGGCCATGGAGGTCCCCATAATTCCGATGCCGATAAATCCTATTTTTCTCATCTGTTGAACGCTCCTTTTCGGTTTGATTTTGAATTTTTACAGATGTCATTATTATACCGGATTTTATTCGTTCGGTCAATGGCCGTTTTTTCTGTGAAAAAAACAGGTAAAATTTTATAAAAATAAAACAATCCCCTTGACAAGCTCGTTTGCATGTGCTACAATGACAGAAAATTGATAAGCACCTTATAAACCTATGACGAAGAGTAGTACTTTCCGTACAGACGTTTCAGAGAGCCGCAGACGGTGGAATTGCGGTAACGGCGGCGGTTGGGAATGGACTTCCGAGGGCAAACTGAGCCGAATTTCGGTTAGGGGAGACGGTTGCGGCCGTTATACCGCGTGTGTATGATTGTACACAAATGAGCGCGCACGCTTGTGCGAATTTGGGTGGTACCGCAGGGTTGATGTTCCTGTCCCATTTTGTTGGGGCGGGACTTTTTTATTTTGCTGAAAAAATGAATTTTGATTTTTACGGAGGAATATCGATATGCGCAGCAAGACAAAACGATGGCGTGCGTTCGGAATCAGCGACGTTTTACCTATCATAAAATTTTAAAATTATATTTGGAAAGAAGAGATTACAATGAAAAACATAATCAGAAAGATTTCGTTTGTTTTGGCTTTGATGCTTATGGCCGGGCTGTGTTTTACGGGCTGCGGTGACAATGCTGGTGTCAAGAAGGTCGGCATTATTCAATTCATGCCGCATTCGTCGCTTGATAACTGTTGTCAGGGGATAAAAAATGTACTCGAAGCGAAGGAAATTGCATATGAGGTTCAGATCGGTTCTTCTACGTCTCCCGTAGATGACTGCCAGAGCTATGCGGCGCGTATGGCGTCGAGCGGCGACTATGATTTGATTATCGCGATTGCAACGCCGGCGGCAACGGCGGCATATTCGGCGGTGCGCAGCGCGTCCTCCGATATTCCGGTCATCTTCTGCGCGGTTTCCGACCCGGTTGCCGCAAAGCTTGTGCAGTCGCTGGAGGCGCCCGGCAACAACTGCACGGGAACGGCGGATACCTTTGATATTCCGCAGCAGGTTGCCATGATTCACGCATTTCAGCCTCAACTGACAAAACTCGGCGTGATTTATACCACGACCGAGCCGAACTCGCTCTCTCAGCTTGAGACGCTGAAAACGGAAGCCGGTAAAGTCGGCATCGAGATTGTGTCCATGGGCATTAACGATGCGACCGAATTGCCGACTGTTGTTGCCAACCTGCTTCCCAAAGTGGAGGCGGTGACCAACCTGACCGACAACAATGTGGTGGACAATATGACGACCTTGCTGGAGCAGGCGGCGTCGGCCGGTATTCCGGTATACGGGTCGGAGATTGAGCAGGTCAAAAAAGGCTGCGCGGCCGCCGCGTCTTTAGATTATGTTGCCCTCGGTGAAAAGACAGCCGATATGGCGCTGGCCGTTCGCGGCGGACAGAGCGCGGCCAATATGCCTGTTATGATCATTGCGGACAGCACGCCGGTTGTGAATCCGGATGTGCTGGCAAAATTAGAGATTACATTGCCCGCCGCATATGCTTCGGCTGAGCAGGTCGGCATGGACGCTGCAAACTGACTCGAATGTTATTTAGCAGGCTGCACGAAATTCATTTTTCTGATGGTTCTGCCGTTTAAGGAGCGCGTGTTTTGGAAATTGTCAACATAATCAAAATTGTCCTGGAAGAGGGGGCAAAATATGCTATCCTCGCCATCGGCGTATACTTAACCTACAGCATTCTGGATTTTCCGGATTTGAGCGTGGACGGAACCTTCCCGCTTGGGGCTATTGTGTCGGTCGTGCTGATTCTGCACGGCGTTGATCCGTGGCTCAGTCTGCTTGCCGCGTTTGCGGCCGGCTGCGCGGCGGGCGCCGTGACCGGTGTATTGCATGTCAAGCTCGGCATACGTCCGCTGCTTTGCGGCATTCTGATGTTCACAGCGCTTTTGTCGGTGAATCTGGTGATTGTGAAACTCGGCACCGGCGGTCAGTCGATCGCGTCTATTTTCGGCATGACGACGATTTTCACCGGTCCGGCCGTTTCGTTTCTTCCGAATACAATCGGCGGCGTTGTTATCAAAAAGCTGATTGTTTTAATTGTCATTGTCGCATTGCTGAAAGTCGCCGCCGACTGGTACCTGAAAACGAAATCCGGCTTGCTGCTGCGTGCGACGGGCGCAAATGAGCAGTTTGTCACCATGCTTGCGCGAAATCCGGGTGCGTCCAAGATTTTGGGACTGGCTCTCGGCAACGGACTTGCCGCGCTTTCAGGCGCGGTCGTCGCACAGGCAAACGAGTCGGCAAATACCGCGATGGGAACGGGTATGGTGGTGTTCGGACTTTCGAGCGTGATTATCGGAATCAGCCTGTTTGGCAGACTGCGGTGGATGAAGCCGACGACGATGGTAATCATCGGTACAATTCTCTATAAAGGCTGCTTGCAGATTGCGGTTTCGCTCGGTCTTCCCTCGGATTATAATAAGCTGTTGATGGCGGTTCTGTTTGTTGCCGCGCTGATGCTGAGCAGTCTGCTCAAACGAAAGGGGGGCGCCGGACGTGCTGACGCTTGAAAAGATTACCAAAACGTTCAATCCGGGCACGCCGGACGCCTGTACGCTGTTTGACGGATTTGATCTGACCGTGGAAAACGGGGAATTTGTATCGGTCATTGGTTCCAACGGCAGCGGGAAAACCACGCTTTTGAATTTCATCTGTGGGACGCTTGCGCCCGATTCGGGACGGATTCTGTTTGATGACCGCGACATAACCAAACTCTGCGAATACCGCCGCGCCAAGCGGATCGGACGGGTGTTTCAGGACCCCAAAGCGGGTACCTGCGCCAATTTGACCATTTTGGAAAATATGGCGCTTGCCGACAACAAGCACGGTATGTTCGGTCTCGGCCGCGGAATCAATAAAAAGCGGATCGACGTGTATCGCGGATTACTTGAGGAGTGCGGTCTCGGCCTTGAAAACCGCATGAACGCGCCGGTCGGCAGTCTCAGCGGCGGTCAGCGCCAGGCGCTTGCGCTGGTGATTGCCAATATGACCGATGTGCGGCTTCTGATTTTGGATGAGCACACGGCGGCGCTGGATCCCAAGTCGTCGGAAATCGTGATGCACTTGACCGATCGGTTTGTCAAGAAAAGCAAGATCACAACGCTCATGGTGACGCACAATCTGCGGTTTGCCGTAGAATACGGCACACGCCTGATTATGATGCATGCGGGCAAATGCGTCGTGGATATCCGGGGCGAGGAAAAGAAAAACGCGCGCGTGGACGATCTGTTGAAAATCTTTAATGAAATCAGCATTGAAACCGGGAACTGAGAAAACGTAAAAATTTAATATAAAAAACGGCCTGCTACATGTATCGGAAAATCAGCAGGCCGTTTTTGATCGGCGAATAGATTTTTTCAGCGCAATGCTTTTCGTGAAAAAAATGTTTGTGCAAGTTAGGTCAACGTTGTTCTATCCAGACCAGCCGAGCGCTGCGTCGGCTGATAAGCTGAAAGTTCGTTCCGCTGAGCAGTTCATGACCGGGAACCATACAAGTTTCGTTGCTGTCCGCGTCCGTCAGGCAATAGGTATGCTGCGGCTGCGCATAGGGAAGCGCAACGTTCAGGACGTTCTCTGAGCAATCCTCCATACGAAACAGCAGTATCAATCCTTTTTCCGTTTCAGAATCGTAAAAGCTATAGGCGGTAAATCCGCTTTTGTCATTTTGATTATGCCAAGGAGTAAGCACATAAAAGTCCTTTAACAGATAGGGATTTACCCGTTTCCATTCTTTCAAACCGAAACGCAGGATGTCAAAATCCTGATCCGGATCCTGCGCAAACTGTGAGTCTATATTCAGGATCGGCAGATAAGAGGCTCGCCAAGTATAGATGTCGCTGCGGCCGGTCGGCGCCAATTGTCTTAGCTTTTCTTTTGTGTTGGCGCCGCAGAAAGGAATCCATTTGTTAAAGGCGGTAGTCATGGATAGACGCAGCGCGGTGGAGGTTCGGTCGCTGTCGCTTCGCAGGATCGGAACCGCTCTGCGCATGGATTCGAGATCGTTTCGTCCACCACCGCTGGCGCAGGAGTCCACGAAACGATCGCCGCCATAGCTGGAGGTGCAGGCGATAATATCGTCCCACATTTTGTAATGGTTCTGAATAAATTTACATTCTGTGATACCTTTTCTCTTCTCTCCCTCCTGCGCGTCTAAAAATTCCCAAAGAACCGCCGGATCGCTGTTGTTATCTTCGCGGTACATTTCCACTTTGTTTTCACGAAGCACTTTGCATATTCGTTCGGTGATCCATCGCAGGCAGTCCGGATCTCCGATATTATTGGAAATCGCGCGGCTTCCCGGCCGGCGGATCGCCCATTGCATCTGATAGCCGTATCGTGCCGCCAATGATTCCGGGTCGGTCACTCGTTCCGGTTCAAACCACATGAGCGTTTTCATCTCGTGCCGGCGGGCAAATTCGGTGGACTCCAGAAAACTGTTTCCCGGCCATTTTTTCGGATCCAGTTCCCAAGTACCCACCGTACCCCACCAATCGCTTTCGGGGCTGGAGCCGTCCGGGGCTATATACCAGCCGGCGTCAAACCAGCGATAGTCCACCTTGATGTCTTCCGCTATCATCTTCTCCAAAGAGGGACACCAGGTGGAATATCTCTCCGAAATACTGCCGTCGGAGTTCGGCAGGCCGGTGTCGGAGGCAAGGCAGCAGGTAGAAAACGGCTCAAGCGTTTTCCCGGAGGCGTCGGCGGTCGGCAGGTTCCAATGGAGGAACCAACTGCGCCAGTAGTTGGTGGCATAGTTTTCATTCCGCAACGTATAAGGCGCCGCCACAAACAGCGCGGTGCGAATTTGTTCCCCGGGTTTTAAGCAGGCGCAGAGGTTATTTACCGAGCGGGCGGCGTACGTCGTGATATGTCCGTCAAATCGAAAATCCGCAGTCCATGTGCCCGCCCAGCCAATGGCCAGCATAACGCCGCCGTTTCCGTACTCCAGGTTGAAATAGGGAAATTGAATGTGTGTTGCGCGTCCTGTATCGGAAACGAAATGTACGGGCAGAGTTTCGAGGTCATAGCTGTAGGGCTGATATAAATTTGCGTGATCGCCTAAGATGCCTTTCAGGACCGGGCGTTCGCCTTTAAATTGCAGACGACTTTCCGGTTTTTCCAAAAGGTCGCTGTCCCAAGAAGAAATATTTTCAAACCATACGGTCCATTCAAAGGCGCCGTAGTCGGAATAAAAAGCGGTATCTAATGTAATTTTGAGGGTATTTTTCAATATCCAGCTTTGCTTCGTCGTCTCTTTTCCCGCCTGCGCGCAGGTATGGTCGCGAAGTTTCTGCATATTTTTCCCAAAGCCATGGTAATGCTGTCCCGCATAGAAAAAAGAAAAAGGAAATGTTTCGGGTTGCGCAAGCAGAGAGCGGTACCATTTTTCCGCCTCCGAATTTGCATAGCACTGTGTCATTATACGCTCCTCCTTATTCGTTTTGCAGTTTTTTCGATATATTTTTGCTTTTCATAAGCGCTTTGCATTGCTCTCTTATGGATGATTGTAATTATACTATTTCAATTCTAAAAGTCAAGAAATACAGCGGCGTATTCCCGAATAAAAGCGCATTTTGTCTGTGTAAACGTCGGCGTGTTTCGGCGGTCTCTTTACGCCGTATTGTCTTTTTGCAATTTCGGTGGATGCGGCGATGGATTTTTTAGAAAATTTGACAAAGCTCTTGACAAACAGCGGGCGTTGTGCTACTATACTATCAGTTTAGCGTGCTAAAGTGATAAAAACAAAAATTTATGCATTCGGAGGAATTATCTCATGAAAAAAATTACGGCGGCTTTTCTTGCCGCGCTTATGCTGCTCTTTGTATTTGCATCCTGCGGTCAGAACAACGATCAAAAGGTCGTAACGGTCGGATATACGCTCTATGAGCCGATGAACTATCTGGATGACAACAATGAACTGATCGGTTTTGATACTGAGCTTGCCAAGGCTGTTTTTGAGGGACTCGGCTATCAGGTCGTTTTCAAAGAGATCGAGTGGTCCAATAAGTACACCGATCTCGCGGCGAAGAACGTTGACTGTCTGTGGAACGGCTTTACGGCAAACTGTGCGGACGACGACGGCGTGCAGAGAAGTGAAAAAGTTGATTTTTCCTATAATTATATGATCAATCAGCAGGCTGTTGTGGTCAAGGCGGACATTGCGTCCGAGGTGACGGGCGCGGATTATTTTAAAGATAAAATCGGATATGCCGAGGCCGGTTCTGCGGGCGCTTCCTATGCGGACTCTGCTTTTGAGGGCGCTAAGATCATGGATGCTATCAAACAAACCGAGGCGATGATGGAAGTGAAGAGCGGTTCCGCTACGTTTGCGGTGGTGGATGTTCTGCTTGCAAAGAGCATGGTCGGTACAGGTGATTATGCGGATCTTGCCATTGTAGACAGTCTGACGAGCGACCCGGAGTATTATGCAATCGGATTTGAAAAGGGCAGCGATCTGACGGCCAAGGTCAATGCGCAGCTTGAAAAGCTTGCGGCTGACGGTACGATTAAAAAATTGGCTGAAAAGTACGGCCTTGAGAATGCGGCGATTCTGGATTTTGCCGATCAAAAATAAAATTTACGGAGAGCTTGAATGTCTTTTTGGCAGGTAACCCTCTATTTATTGGAGGGCTTTAAGCTGACTCTGCTTTTGTTTGCGCTGACGCTTGTGTTGGCCTTGCCGCTCGGACTTGTGGTTTCGTTTTGTTCGATGAGTCGGTTTCGGCCTGTCAAGGCAGTGACAAAAGTACTTGTGTGGATGATCCGCGGCGTGCCGCTTATGCTCCAGATTTTCATTATTTATTATGTTCCCGGCTTTTTCGGATACAATCTTTTTGCAAAGGTAGATCTCTATTTTCTGCTTACATATGACATTGAGAATACCGGGCGCTTTGTGGCGGTGACGATTGCTTTTGTCATCAATTATGCCGCGTATTTTTCCGAAATTTTCCGCGGCGGCATCGAGAGCATTTCGCAGGGGCAGTATGAGGCCGGCCAGGTGCTTGGGCTTTCCAAATCCCAGATCTTCACCAAGATTATTTTAAAGCAGGTCATCAAGCGGATTGTGCCGCCGATGAGCAACGAAATCATTACGCTGGTCAAAGATACGGCGCTTGCAAATGCGATTTTGGTTTCCGAGATCATCATGCAGGCGAAGAAGCTGGCGGCGCAGGCCATGATTTGGCCGCTGTTTTATACGGGCGTATTCTATCTGCTGTTTGTCGGCGTGCTGACGCTGCTTCTCGGCAAATTGGAAAAAAAGCTGAATTATTTCAAAGGGTAACGGTATGTTTTTTGAAGTCAGACATTTTGTCAAGAGCTTCGGTTCCGCTTCGGTCCTTCGTGGGATTGATTTTGAACTGGAACGCGGGAAGGTGCTGTGTATTATCGGTTCCTCCGGAAGCGGGAAAACCACGCTCCTCCGGTGTATGAACTTTTTGGAAACGCCGGATACCGGTGAGATGTACATTGACGGCGTTCGGATTTACGATGCCGCCGCCGACCGCGACCTCAGCGATGCGGAGCTTCGCCGGAAACGTCTGCATTTCGGATTGGTTTTTCAGCAGTTCAATTTGTTCCCGCAGTATACAGTGCTTGAAAACGTGACGCTCGCGCCGAAGTTGGCGGCGCAGGGGCGTCCGGAGTATAAGGCGAACAGAAAGAATATACTGGCGAAATTGGATGCGGACGGCAGGGCGCTTCTTGACAGCGTGGGACTTTTGCAAAAGGCGGCGTCCTATCCGTGTGAATTGTCCGGCGGACAGCAGCAGCGTGTGGCGATTGCCCGCGCGCTTGCTCTGGAGCCGGAGATTCTCTGCTTTGACGAGCCTACGAGCGCGCTGGATCCCGAACTTACGGGCGAGGTGCTGCGGGTAATTAAGGGGCTTAAAGGACAGGATCGCACGATGATCGTCGTAACGCATGAAATGGAATTTGCCCGGCATGTGGCGGATACCGTCATGTTTATGGCGGACGGCGTGATTGAGGAAATCGGCGCGCCGGAAGAAATTTTCGGCAATCCGAAGAGCGAAAAGACCAGAGCTTTTTTAAAGCATTCATTGGAAAAAATATAAAAGATAAAGGAAAGAAGCGGGAAATCCGCTTCTTTCCTTTATCTTTATCCGGAAATACCGGCGTTTTATTTTGTAAAATATGTATCGACCGCGTCCGCAATGGCGGATGCAAACTGCGCCTGCCACGTGTCGTCGGCCAGCCGCGCGGCGTCGTTTTCATTGGTGATGAAGCCGCTTTCAATCAGCACAGAGGGCGCTGTGGTTTTGTAGAGCACCGTAAAACAATCCTGCCCGCGCATGTCACGCAGAATCACCTGCTTGTCATCGGGAAAAGCGGCATCAAATGTTTTCTTAAAGGTTTGCGCAAAGTAGAGATCGAGGTTTGTGGAATACGGGGTATCTACCGGATAATAGATCCGGGCTCCGTATACCGACGGATCGGACGGAAAGGAATCGCAGTGAATCGAAATGAAAAGATCCGCCGGATTGGCATTGGAAAAGTCTGCCCGTTCGCTCGGACTGTAGGTGTCTTTTCCGTCGTCATATTCGGTTTCGGGCTGGGTTTTTCCGTCGTGCGTCATGAGAACGGTATATCCGCGGTCTGTGAGCAGCTTTGCCAGCTTACTGGTAATCATAAAATTGATATCCGCTTCGGTCAATGCGCCGAGGTTTTCCTCGTTCAGCGCGCCCGTGTCCGACAGTCCGTGTCCGCTGTCCAAAACGACGCATAAAATACCGTCTGCAATCGCGGCGTCGTAAGCGGAGGGCTGACGGCCGCCGTCACAGGAAAGCAATATGGACAAAAGCAATACAGAGAGCGGCAGAATATACCTGAAAATTCTTTTCATTCAATCACCTCATCATTATCATACAGGTTTCGTCAATCTTTGTCAAGCGTCGAATACGCAAATTTTGCCAAAGTGGTTGACAGTTGCCGCAAGGTATGTTATCATGACTGTACTAATACAAATAATACGGTTTAAGGAGGCGTTCATGTGAGCTTAATTTATGTAGATCTTCGCAGCCGTACGCCGATTTTTGAGCAGATCATCGAATGTGTGCGTGATCTTGTCATTCGCGGTATTTTGCAGCCGGATGAGCATTTGCCCTCTGTCCGCGTTTTAGCGGCTGAGCTTGCAATCAATCCGAATACGATTCAGAAGGCATATGGTGAACTGGAGCGGCAGGGCGTCATTTATTCTTTGGCAGGCCGCGGGAATTTTGTTGCCTCGGATATTTCCGCGCTGACGGGAAGCCATCATGAAAAGCTGCTGCTGAATATTCAGGACAGCATCAAGGCGGCCGGAGATTACGGAGTCGAACGCTCAAGGGTTGAGCAAACGGTTGCGAAGGCGCTTGCGGCCTTTGGAGGAGGGAACAGAACATGATCCAGATCAGCAATATCACAAAGTATTATGACAAAGTAAAATCGCTCGATTCGGTAACAGCCACGATCAAGGACGGTTCGATTTTCGGTCTTGTCGGTTCCAACGGCTCCGGAAAATCCACTTTACTGCGTATCATGAGCGGTATTTTCCGCGCAGACGGCGGGGAAGTTTTATACGACGGCGAAAATGTCTATGAGAATGTGAAGCTGAAAAATAAGCTTGTGTATCTCTCGGATGACCAGTATTTCCTTTCAAGTTCAACCATCGACGATATGGCCAATTTGTATGCGTCGATTTACGCGGATTTTTCCCGTGAGGACTATGCGCGTCTCCTCGATTTGTTCGGCTTGGATCGCTTCCGTAAAATTTCGACTTTTTCAAAAGGTATGCAGAAACAGACGGCGATTTTGCTCGGACTTTCCGCAAGGCCGCAGTATTTGCTCTGCGATGAAACCTTTGACGGTTTGGATCCGGTGATGCGGCGAATGGTCAAGCGTCTGTTTGCCGATGCGGTGGAGAGCAGGGGCATGACGGCGATTATCGCTTCACACAACCTGCGTGAACTTGAGGACATTTGCGATCACATCGGCCTTTTGCATAAGGGCGGTATTTTGTTTGAAAATGAAATCGACAGCTTAAAGGAAAACATCTATACGGCGCAGGCGGCATTTTCAAGAAAAATAGAAATTGAGGAAATCGCGCGCCTCGGAACGGTGTCTATCAAACAGCGGGGCAGTATGGTGACCGCGGTAATACGCGGGAGCGAGGATGATGTACGTGCAAAAATGCAGACGCTGGCGCCGGATTTCCTTGAGATTATTCCGCTGACGCTGGAGGAAATCTTCATCAGTGAAATGGAGGAGAGGGGCTATGACTACTCAAAAATTGTTTTCTGAACGGTTGCTTGACGGTAAGCTCATCGGGAATTTGACTCGCCGCCGGCTTCCGCATGTGTTGGTTGCGTTCCTGGTCAATTTTTTCACGACTTCCGTGCCGCTGATGATGACGCGCAGGGAATTTTCGCCTGATATTTACACGCAGGCGCAGATTTTTGAGAATGCAGATTCGGTTCTGCGTTTGATCCTTTCGATCAATCTGGTATTTATGTTTGCGCTGGGCATATATTTTGGCGTTGTCACCATGCACTACATGATGAAGCGGCGGAGCGCGCAGTTTTGGCATGCGCTTCCGCAGCGGCGCGAAACGCTGTATTTTTCCAGCTTGGTTTCCGCTCTGATTGCCGCCGCGATCGGCGCGCTTATAAATCTGCTGATTTTGCTTGTGCTTCTTTCCGTCTATTCGCTGCTTGGCGCGGCGGTCATGAATTTATTTTGGCTTTTGCTCTTTAAGAATATCGTATTCTTTCTTGCGGCTTATGCGGTCACGGTCTTTGCCGGCAGCTTTTCGGGCGGCAGTGTGGTTCAGGTACTCATGAGTTTGGTCATTCAGTTCTATCCGCTGGTGGTTTATTTCGGGATGGTCATGCTGCGTTCCGCCTATGCGGTTTATTATGACATGGACTACTATTTTTCAAAGCGCGTTTTGTCGTGGCTGTCTCCGGCGGCGTACGCTGCGGTACATTATGAAGACGGACTTTCCGTATTTTCTCTGGTTTGCGCCGTTTTGGCCATTGCCGCGCTTATACTCGGAACGGCGGTGATTTACCGACGCCGCGCAATCGAAAATACGGAAAAAACGATTGTGTTCAAACGCCTCGGAACGGTTATCAAATACCTGCTTCTGTTTGTCATAACGATTTTTACGGGTCTGTTTTTCCATGCGATTACTTCGGAATCGAATCTGCTCTGGATGATATTCGGTTTTATTTCGGGGGCGCTGCTGGGCTCCATGCTCTTGAATACGATTTTACACAAAACACCGAAAGCCATGTTTCACGGCTTCCGCGGCCTGACGGCATTTTCGGTTGGCTTTGCGCTGTATTTTATCATCTTCGGCGTGGATGTTTTGAAAATGGACGAATATGTTCCGGATGCGGATGCAATATCCTATGCGGAGATTACGGTGAATAACATTTCATTTGAGGATCGACGGTTTGACGATCCGGAACTGCTCGAAACGCTGTCCGAACTGCTCAAAAATACGGTTGAATTTGACGCTCAAAATCTGCTGAATCCGTATGATCGGGATATTGCGGTTTTCCGAATTTCAGCGGTGATGCATACAAAGCTTGGTATTCCGATTGCGCGGGAATATTTTATTTCCAAAGCCGTTCAGAAAACACAGCCTTTTTTGGAACGGTATGCAAACGATCCGCGTCTGAACGCGCTGCTTTATGAGATTGACCCGATGCTTGAAAAGTATGGGAACGCGCTTCGCATGTCTTTTTCCGTGCGAAAAAACGGAGAGTATACCCAGTTTGAAGCGCCGGTGTCAGAATTTTTGGCGTTGTATCGCGCGGAGCTCGGCGTGCTGGATTATGACCGTCTGCGCTGTCCGTCTCTCGGAGAAGTGGAATTTTATTCTCCGAGCGTGATGAATACAAATCCGAATTCTGCTGCTTTTCCAACGCATGTAAATGATGTGTGGAATGCGTTCAGAAAGATTTCCTTGACCACGTATCCGCTGTATGCGGACATGGAGCGCACGATTGCCTGGCTGGAAGCGCAGATAAAGTCCTTCGCCGGTACGGATGCAGAGATAGAGAATCGGGATGAAAACCGGATTACCGGCGGTTTGCTTTTGGATACTTCCGAGTTGGTGCCGGCTTCGGATCCGGAAAACAATGCGTCGTATACGTATGGGGTGACTGAACAATATTGCCTAAATTATGGTTCGACAGCGCTGGATGCTAAGGAAGCGCAGCGGCTTTACGATGCATACGGCGCTGCCGGGCAGGTCAGCTACGGTTTGACCTCCGCGTTTTTGGAGATTGATACGACCCAGCTGCTGGTCGTGTTTTGGAATGGCTATACGTTGGAGAAAACGACGGGGACAGACGGTGAGGAAGCTGTCGTTGCAGATCAAGAAACAAAGAGGGGATACTACGAAACTGTCTTTGTTCCGCTTGTACGAAAATAAAAGCGGACGGTAGATGTTCAAATATCAACGGAGGCATGTATGCATGACTTTTTGCAGTTTGTTCTCGGACTGCTTGAGCGTGGGGTGGGATTGGCCGTCGCTGCGGTTGCGGCCGGCTGTCTGATTTTTGCAGTTGTCTATTTTATTTTTCGGGTAAAGACAAAGGGAACAAAAAAATTTCCGTGGGGAAAAGCGATTGCGGCGCTGATGCTGGTCGGATATACCGCGATTTTGCTCTACGCAACGCTTTTGCGGTATTCCAGCGGCGCTTTCGGTACGAACTTTCATTTGTTTCGCGCGTGGAGAGAGTCATGGAACAGTTGTTCTCTGCAAAATTGGCTGAATGTGCTTTTAAATGTGGCGTTGTTTATCCCGCTCGGCATTTTGCTCCCGCTGCTGACAAAACGGCTTAGAAAATGGTATGCGCTCCTGGCGATTGGGTTTGGGACCTCGCTTTGCATTGAACTTGTTCAGTATGCTACCGGTCGTGGAATGCTGGATGTGGACGATTTGTTTGCGAATACCCTCGGCTGTATTCTCGGATACTGTATCGTCATGGCGGTTTTGTCTTTGTTTTGCAGAAAAGGAAAATCTTTCAAAAAGTGCCTTGCTTATTTGGCGTATCCGGCGGCGTTTGCTGTTGCGCTTACCGGCCTTTATGCGGGCTATCATCTGAAAGAATACGGCAATCTGGAAGAATCTCCGATTTTTACGGCCAATACAAAGGGCGTCGTATGGAATTTAGCGTATGAGTTGGACGACACCGTGACCTCCGTCCCGGTTTATCGCACCGAGCCTTTAAACAAAACGACTTGTGAC
The DNA here is from genome assembly GCA_900546635.1 of uncultured Eubacteriales bacterium. GTDB lineage: Bacteria > Bacillota > Clostridia > Oscillospirales > CAG-272 > UMGS902. Next base: position 59,241 of record URDS01000004.1, read on the forward strand.
AAGTTTGGCGCCGAGTTTGCCGCAAATGCAAAAATCACATTTTCGGATGCGTATTATTACGATCATACCACTATTTTTGCAAATCATTCGACGGGCGACTTCTTAAACGTAAACTATTATGATCGCAGTTATGATTACACGCTTGGAAAAGATGCGCAGGTACCGGACGGTAAACCGGTTGATGAGGCGTTTCTGCGGGAAATTCTGAATGGGTACGGCATTCATATCCCAAAGATGGCCGAGTACAGCGATGACGGAGAGGGGCGTTATACTTTTACGGTGAACATGCAGCCGACAGACGGCGGATTTATAGACGGTACGCTTACTTGCCGATGCGACAAAGACGGCACGGCTTTAAGAAATGTAACCAACAAACTTGTGACGCTTGCGTATTATAAGGACGCGCCTGTTCTTACGCAGTCCGCGGCTTACAAACAGCTTTGCAAAGGAAAATTTGCAAACGGAGATCGCTTTGAATACTATGCGCCAAGGCAGGTTTCTGTGTTGTCCTGCACGCAGGAATATCGCATGGATACAAAGGGATTCTATCGGCCGGTATATGTATTTGATGTCGTGCTGGACGGCGAAACCTGTGATAAAATTGTCATGCCCGCCGGAAAATAGCCGGAATGCGAGCTTTGATTGTTCACTGTAAAAATGGGAATTTTCTATTACACGTTACAAAAAGGATGCGAAAACGGTTGTGCCGTTTTCGCATCCTTTTTTGACTTCGTTACAGTAAGCCGCGGAGAATTCGTTTCATTTCTTCGGCGTCGGTGGCCGTGTGCAGACGTCCGCGCGCCGCTGCGGCTCCCTCCATATTGTGAATGTACTGCGCCGTTTGACGGCGCGCTTCGGCGATCGCCGTGCGCTCCGGCTTGGTGTCAAGCATCAGTTCAAGATGCTGCACAGCCGTTTCGATTCTTTCTTCGGGCGTCGGCGGGGTATAGCGCTTTTTTTCCATCATGGCGGAAATTTCATTGAAAATCCAGGGATTTCCCATTGCGCCGCGGGCAATCATGATTCCGTCACAGCCGGTGACATCCAGCATGCGGAACGCGTCGTCAGCCGAGAAAATATCGCCGTTGCCGACCACCGGAATTTTGACAGCTTTCTTGACTTTGGCAATGATCGAGAGATCGGCGCGGCCGCTGTACATTTGCTTGCGTGTGCGTCCGTGAACGCAGATCATGGATGCGCCGGCGGCTTCCAGCGCTTTTGCCATTTCGGGGGCGTTTTTCTGTGTATCGTCAAAGCCGGCGCGTATTTTGACGGTGACGGGCAGATGTGTGGCAGCCCGGACGGAGGCAACGATTTTTTCGGCAAGCGAAATGTCGCGCATCAGTGCGCACCCCTCGCCGTTTGAGACGATTTTCCGAACGGGGCAGCCCATATTGATGTCAATGGCAGAGGGAATACGGACATAGCTTGCCAGTGTCCCTTCGGAGATGCGTTTGGCCGCCTCGGCCATAAAATCCGGCTTTGAGCCGAACAACTGAACGGCGATTGGCAACTCATCCGGGTCAAATTCTGCAAGAAGCGGTGTTTTTTTATCGCCGTAACAGATTGCGGCCGCACTGATCATTTCGGTACAGAGATATTCGGCGCCGTGTGCGCGGCAGATTTTGCGGAACGCACGATCGCTGACCCCGGCCAGCGGCGCGAGGCAAAGTCCGTGCGGAATGTCGATGGTTTCGATTTTCATAGTTTCCTGTTTGTTTCGGCGTTTGGCGCTAAAGGCACGTATTGCCGATTCCGAAAAATAGAATTTTATTTCATGGTACCATTTCTTCCTTTTTATGTCAACTTTATTACCAATTATTTTTACTTTCTTTCTTTTTTCTCCTGTGATAAAATATTGATAGTCCTTAATCGGGGAGGATATTTGTAAAAGGAGAAAACAAGTATGAAAAAACAACTCACAATTGCGTTTTCACTGGCTGCAATATCCGCCGCACTTGCACTGGGCTCTTCTGCACTTGACGGCGGCCAGGTACATGTGAAAACGACGCTGAATGTTCGGACGGAACCGAGTATTGGATCGACAGTGAAAGCTTCGCTGTATGACGGACAGGTTATCACGCTGCATGACAAGACGGGAAACTGGTGGCATATTGAGTACGGCGACGGTTTGTATGGCTATGCCTCCGCATCGTACATACAGGCGCTGGGTCTGCCGGTCGCGACTGTGCAAACGAATGGATCGAACTTAAACGTGCGCAGCGGGGCGGGGTTGGGCTATTCGGTAAAAGGAAAACTGAAAAACGGCGAGACTGTGCTTTGCCTCGGTACATACGGAAATTTCATCAAGGTGCTTTATAACGGAAATTCGGTGGGATATGTGGCCTCGCAGTATCTTGCGGTGTCCAAAGATACCCTGGCCGAACCGATAAATCTCAGCGTAACTTCGTATAAGCAGTATGACAGCCGCTGGGCGCGTCTGACGCTGCCGGGCAGCGGGGAGAGCCTGCGTACGCACGGATGCGCGGTCACAGCGCTTGCCATGACCGAGAGCTATCGCCGCGGTACAACCGTAACGCCGGGGGATATTTTGCAAAGCGAAAAATTCACATCAACCGGTGCGATTTACTGGCCGGCCGGTTATAGCGTCGGGAAAGCGACCGATGTATCGTTTTTGCATGCCAATTTAGCGGCGGGCAAACCGGTTATCGTACATGCGAAGAAAGCGAACGGTTCGATGCATTTTGTCGTTGTGTACGGTTATACGGGCGAGGGATTGGATACAAAGAATTTTAAAGTTCATGATCCCGGATCCGAAACCCGTACAACGCTTGCGGATTTTTATGCCGTGTATCCGTATATTGTTAAAACACTTGTTTATTAAATTTTGTCCGTTCTCCGTCTGTTGAAAAAGTCCGGCTTTGAGCCGGGCTTTTTCTGCATAATATGGTAAAATAAAATTATAAACGACTTCGTGTATTTATCTCCATTTGTGCGGGATTATCTCCGTTTAATCTGTGGATTCTTATCGTGAGAATATCGGTGGTCTTATGTAAAAAAAGCCAAAGGATGGGTGGGCGACGCTTTTAGACGATGATAGCGCGGCAAAAATTATTTCTCTATTAAATAATAGAAATTTTTGCAAAGCACTTTCAACAATTATCAAAGCAAATATGACTTCGTTTACATTTTCATCCCTATGCCACACTTGCAAAATAGAACAGACAAGCGAGTTTAAGGATGTACTGTTATCGAGTGGATTTTTTGATGTGAAATCGGTAAAGATTGATGAAAACGATATGGAAATTTATGATTTTAGACAATCTCAGCGTTTATTTCTGATTTTTGCAATTTTACAATACGCAAAAGAATTTGCGAATTACAAGGAAAGATGTTATTATTACTTTGGCGATTCTAACTTTTTGAAAGAATAAAACTATGCCGCCTGCCACTGCGGGCGGAATTAAAATTTTTATAAAATTCATCGAATCAAATCCAAAATTTGCGACTTATAGGTGAAAGCTTGGGGGGAGACGATACAAATATGAATCAAGAAATCAATAATTACGTAGAGTATCTGTTCACTCTTGCTTTGCGTAAGTGCGGAGATATGCACGATGCCGAGGACTTAACACAAGATACATTATTTGCCGCTTATCAATATCTTTATAGAGGCGGCGAAATAACCAATATGAAATATTGGCTCGCCTCAACGCTTTCTCACAAATGGAATGATAAATTGAGAAAGAAATATAGGCTTCCGATTGTCAGCATTGAAGCTTACGGTGACACAACGGAGGACATTGCGGACGATTGTGAAGATTGTCGTCCTTGTGCCGAGGAAGTTCGGCGCGAGGTGGCGTATTTGGCTAAGCTATACCGCGAAGTTATTGTTTTGCATTATATGCAGGGAATGAAGGTGGATGAAATAGCGGCAAAACTTGGCATTCCCAAGGGTACGGTTCTATCAAGATTATCGACAGGCAGAGAGCAGATACGGAAAGGATTTGATGAAATGGAAATTTACGAAAAACATAGCTATAAGCCTGAACGCTTAGACGTTGTTTGTCACGGGTATCAAGGTTTTCATGACGAGCCTTGGTCGCTTGTCGCAAATGATATGATGAGACAAAACATTTTGATTATTGCTTATGAGAAGCCTGTTTCCGTTGTCGAAATTTCCAAAGCTCTTGGCATACCGACTGCCTATGTGGAGGCGGCGGTTAACGACCTTGTAAAATCCGAGCTTATGGCAAGAGTTGGCAGCAAGGTATTTACCGACTTCATGATAACAACTCCCGAACAAAAGCTTCATGGGTTGGATGCGGAAATTGACTTAGTAGAACGAAACTATTCTGCGCTTATGTCCTTGGTCAATGAATATCTGTGTGAATTAGACTTACAGCTTATTGTTAGGCGTCTCACAGAAAGCAAGCAAAAGAAACTCAAATATTATTTTTTGCTACATCTGTTCTCACACGCTATTTATGTAGCAACACAACGAATTGTGCCGTCAAAGGAAGAATATCCCGTTCGTCCGGATGGCGGCAGATGGATTGCGATAGGCTCTCGCTATCCTGAGGATTTTGATTTTAGCTCTTACCGCTTCGGGCAGTATTGCTACGGCGGTGAACGAGGAACATATTGGGAGTATTTTTTAGGCTCTAAATCAATAAATTTGAGGGTATATGATACACAACCCGACTTGAACTTATATCAGCACGGCAAAGTAGAGCTTAGCGACGATAATCTTTCGAAACTCTTATATATCATATCAAGGCAAATCCCTTTTGAAGCGACAGGATTTAATATGATGTTTTGCGAGGATATACCGCATCTTGTTAAATGCGGTATACTTGGCAAGAGTAACGGACAAGTATTTGTTAATCTGCCTATGCTAACCCCTAATGAATACGAATCATTGGATGCCATTTGTTTGAAATATATGAATCGCTTATCCGATATGATGGAATCTTGGCTCAGAGAGATATTTCCAGTGTTAAAAATCGAAATTCCAGGGCATCTTGAAGGCCGTGTAGCGGAATTTAGGCAGTATTATTGCTATGCTATTCCAATGGCATTTGTGAAGAAAGCAATAGAACTTGGGGATTTTGACGCTAAAGATGCAACACCGCCTATGGTGTTTGTTGTTGATGACGAGAATAAGAACATAAGATAATTTAAGCCGCCGAGGTTACAATGCTTCCTCGGCGGTTCACTTTTTCATACCGGCAGCACCTACTGAACGGCTGGAATAAAAAACATGGTGTTTTGCCAAAACAAAACCCGACAAAGCCGCATTCCATTGTGACTTTGCCGGGTCGTTTTGGTTTATTTTATAAACACATTGCAGAATCTGTGGAGAATCGCCGCAACCTCGCAGCGAGC